>NZ_WHPN01000084.1 GCF_009735685.1 Streptomyces lycii
ACCCGACGCCCCGGCCGGAGGAGGCCCCGCGCAGGGCGCTCCGGCGGCCGGTCACTGGCAGCGGTACGACCCGTGGGCCGCGCCCGGCACCATGTCCGGCACCGCGCCCGGGGACGGGCCCGGGACCGGGACGACGGGCCGGCCGAAGCGGCGGCCGGGGAAGGGCGCCGTGCTGATCGGCGCGCTGCTGCTGGCCCTCGTCGCGGGCGGCATCGGCGGCGGCATCGGCGCGTACGTCGAGCGGCACGGCGGCGTCACCCGGATCGAGCTGCCCCAGGCGGGGGCGGAGGACACGAAGCGGGATCCCGGCAGTGTGGCGGGCATCGCCGAGGCCACTCTGCCCGGCGTGGTGACGCTGCACGTCAAGGGCGGTGAGGGCGGTGACGGTGCCGAGGGACAGGGCACCGGCACGGGTTTCGTGCTCGACGAGAGCGGCCACATCCTGACCAACAACCACGTCGTGGCGTCCGCGGCCTCGGGCGGCGGCGACATCTCGGTGACGTTCAACAGCGGCGACACCGCCGGTGCCGAGATCGTCGGCCGAGACAGCGGTTACGACCTGGCCGTGGTCAAGGTCGAGGGGGTGCGCAATCTGCACCCGCTGGAGCTGGGCAACTCCGACTCGGTCAAGGTCGGCGACCCGGTCGTCGCGATAGGCGCCCCGTACGACCTGGCGGGCACGGTCACCTCCGGCATCATCAGCGCCAAGGAGCGGCCGATCACCGCCGGGGGCGAGGAGGGCGACGGCAGCGACGTCAGCTATGTCGACGCGCTCCAGACCGACGCACCGATCAACCCGGGCAATTCCGGCGGCCCGCTGATGAACCTCGACGGCCGGGTCATCGGCATCAACAGCGCCATCCGGGCCGCCGACAACGGCACCGGCCTCGGCGGCGGCCAGGGCGGCAGCATCGGACTCGGCTTCGCCATCCCCGTCAACCAGGGCAAGCGGGTCGCCGAGGAGCTGATCAACAAGGGTCACGCGAGCCACCCGGTGATCGGTGTCACCCTCGACATGCGGTTCTCCGGTGACGGCGCGAAGGTCGGCGTGGCCGGCAGCGACAGCCCGGCCGTCACCCCGGGCGGCCCGGGTGACAAGGCCGGTGTCGAGGAGGGCGACGTCATCACGGCGGTGGACGGCGCCCGGGTGCGCAGCGGCGAGGAGCTGATCGTGAAGATCCGCAGCAAGCGGCCCGGTGACCGGCTGGAGCTGACGCTGGAGCGCGACGGCGACGAGCGGACGGTGGAGCTGACCCTCGGTTCGGCGGGGGACGAGGGATGAGCGGTCCGGCGGAAGCGGCCCGGGCCGGCGGGCCGTTCCGGGGCCGGAGCGCGGTTGGCTGCCCGGTACGGTACCGCCGGTCCGGTGGAGCCGGGTACCGTGGAGCGGGCCCGGGCCCTCACCCCGCCCCGGCGGGAAGACCTCATCCGACCTGCGGGCCGCGGACGTCCGAAGGAGCTGCAAGGTGTTCAATGACATAGGCGCCCTCGAGATCGCCGCGCTCGTGATCCTTGCCGTGCTCGTCTTCGGGCCGGACAAGCTGCCGAAAGTCATCCAGGACGTCTCGCGCACCGTGCGCAAGATCCGTCAGTTCTCGGACAGCGCCAAGGAAGACATCCGTTCCGAGCTGGGACCGGAGTTCAAGGACTTCGAGTTCGAGGACCTCAACCCGAAGAACTTCGTCCGCAAGCAGCTCATGGACAACGACGACCTCGGCATCAAGGAGATCCGGAACGAGTTCGACCTCCGCAAGGAGATGAACGAGGTCGCCGACGCGGTGCACGGCCGCGACGGCGACGCGTCCGGATCCTCGGGCTCCTCCGGCTCGGCCGACTCGTCCGGAGGCGCCCCGGAGAGTGGTTCCAAGCTGTCCCTGACGAAGTCCTCCGGAACCTCCGGTTCCTCCGGCAGCGGCCCGGACCTGCTGCGCAAGCAGGAAAATCCTGCCCAGGCCGACCGCCCGCCCTTCGACGTGGACGCCACCTGATCCACCCGTATGTCCGAACGGCACGACCGGTGTGGTTATTCTCCCAGTGTCCGGGGTCAGCCCGTCCGAGCGGCGGACAGCCCTTCGGCAACGGGGCAACGAGGAGGCACCACGCACATGGAGACGACGAGTCGGGTAGGGGCGCGACAGGCGCCCGACGCGCCCAGCGCGTCCGACGTGGAGGCCGGAAGACCGGGGCAGGGCCTGCCCCCCGAGGGCCGCGCGGTGGACGGTTATCTGCGCGCCGCATTCCCCTGGTACGGCCTGGACGAGGCCTTCACCGGGCCGCGCTGGCTCATGCAGGTCGGCGCCGCCGCCGACGGCACCGTCGAGCACGGCTCCACCGGGCACGGCGAGGTGCCCTCGTACCGTACGGAGACCGAGCGGGACGACCGCCGCTTCTCGGTCGTCGTGACGGTCGCCAGCCGCCCCGTGCGGCGCAGCGCCGACGGCACGGGCGTGCTGGAGGCCACCTCGGTCTCCTCCGCGGCCTGGCTGGCCGGGTCCGGTCTGTTGTCGTGCACCTGGCCGACGCAGATGGAGCGCTCGCTCCGGGACGACTGGCTGGAGCAGCAGACGGCCACCGCCTGGGAGCTGGCCGACGACCTGCACGGGCCCGCGTGGACGACGCTGTCGCTGCCCGTGGACGGGGTGCCGACGGAGTTCCGCTACCGGGAGTCCGAGTACGGCTGGGTGCTCGCGGGCGAGGCCAGGGACGGCACGCACCTGGGCGCGTACGGGCGCGGCATGAGCGCGTACGGCCTGGGCTTCGCGGTGATCAAGGACATCCTCGCCGAGTACGACGGCTGAGAACGGCGGCTGAGAACGGCGGGGCTCCCGGGCTCCGGCCGGGACCGGCCCGGGAGCCGCGGGCCCGGCCCGAGCGGCCGGGGAGCCCGGGCAGCCGGGGGCAGCCGGGGCAGCCGGGACAGCCCGGAGCAGCCCCGGAAGCCCGGCAGGGCCGGGGACAGCTGAGCGCACAGCCGGAAGCCCGGTGTCCCGCCCCAGGCCGGGGACGGGACACCGGGCTTCGGTGTCCGCCGTACCGCCAGCGGCCCCGCGGGGCCGCTGCTGACTCAGAACTTGTTGCGCGGGGTGATCCCCAGGGACATGCCGGAGAGCCCCCGCTGCCGCCCGCCGAGCTTGCCCGCGATGGTGCGCAGCGCGCTGCCGGCGGGGGACTCGGGGTCGGTCAGCACGACCGGCCTGCCCTCGTCGCCGCCCTCGCGCAGCCGCACGTCGATGGGGATGGCGCCCAGCACCGGCACCTGCGCGCCCGTCGTGCGGGTCAGGCCCTCGGCGACCCGCTCGCCGCCGCCGGTGCCGAAGACGTCGACCATCTCGTCACAGTGCGGGCAGGGCAGCCCGGACATGTTCTCCACGACGCCGACGATCTTCTGGTGGGTCTGCACAGCGATGGAGCCGGCGCGCTCGGCGACCTCGGCCGCGGCCTGCTGCGGCGTGGTGACGACCAGGATCTCGGCGTTGGGCACGAGCTGGGCCACCGAGATCGCGATGTCGCCGGTGCCCGGCGGCAGGTCGAGCAGCAGCACGTCCAGGTCGCCCCAGAAGACGTCCGCGAGGAACTGCTGGAGCGCCCGGTGCAGCATCGGGCCGCGCCAGACGACCGGGGCGTTGCCCGGGGTGAACATGCCGATCGAGATGACCTTCACGCCGTTCGCCGACGGCGGCATGATCATGTCCTCGACCTGGGTGGGGCGGCCCTCCGCGCCGAGCATCCGGGGCACCGAGTGGCCGTAGATGTCCGCGTCGACGACACCGACCTTCAGGCCGTCGGCGGCCATCGCCGCGGCGATGTTGACCGTCACCGAGGACTTGCCGACACCGCCCTTGCCGGAGGCGACGGCGTAGACCCGGGTGAGCGAGCCGGGGCGGGCGAAGGGCACCTCGCGCTCGGCCTTGCCGCCGCGCAGCGCGCCGGCCAGCTCCTTGCGCTGCTCGTCGCTCATCACGTCCAGCTCGACACTCACCCCGGTGACGCCGTCCACGGCGGCGACCGCGTCGGTGACCGAGTTCGTGATCGTTTCCCGCATCGGGCAGCCGGCCACCGTGAGATACACGCCGACCGCCACCGAGCCGTCGGCCGCGATCTCCACCGACTTGACCATCCCGAGATCGGTGATGGGCCGGTGGATCTCCGGGTCGTTCACCGTCGCGAGCGCGGCGCGGACCGCGTCCTCGTCCGGCGCGGAACCTGGTGGTGTATCGGTAGCCATACCGACGATGGTACGGCGCCCGCGGCGGCTTGCGGCGCGCCGGTGTGCGGTCTGCGTCACAGGCCGCGGTCCGTGGCGGCCGGCGGCGGTCAGCGGGGGTGCTCCGGGTCCGGCCGGCGGTCCTCCAGCTCCTTGAGCATGTCCTGGAACTCGGAGCGGATCCAGTCCCGGGTGGCGACCTCGCCGAGCCCCATCCGCAGGGCGGCGATCTCCCGGGTCAGATACTCCGTGTCGGCGATGCTGCGCTCGTTCTGCTTGCGGTCCTGTTCGAGATTGACCCGGTCGCGGTCGTCCTGCCGGTTCTGCGCGAGGAGGATCAGCGGGGCGGCGTACGAGGCCTGGAGGGACAGCATCAGGGTCAGGAAGATGAAGGGGTATTCGTCGAACCGCAGATGCCGCGGGGCGGTGCTGTTCCACAGCACCCACACCACGATCACCACCGTCATCCAGACGATGAACCGCCCGGTGCCGAGGAACCGCGCGATGTTCTCCGAGGTGCGGCCGAACGCCTCCGGGTCGTAGGCCGGCAGCAGGCTGCGCCGGGGCGCCAGCGGCTGGTCCAGGCGCGGGGTCCGGTCGTGCCGGTCGTGCCGGTCATGCCGGTCGGAGCGTTCGTGCCGGTCGGAGCGTTCGAAACGGTCACCGGCCATCGGGGTCCTCCGGGAGCTGTTCCACGCCGACCGGTCCGTGCAGCTCGGTCTCCCGCCAGTCCTCCGGCAGCAGATGGTCGAGCACGTCGTCGACGGTGACGGCGCCCAGCAGCGAACCGCTGTCGTCGACGACGGCGGCCGACACGAGGTTGTACGTGGCGAGATAGCTGGTGACCTCGGGCAGCGGGGTGTCCGGGCCGAGCGGCTGGAGATCGTTGTCGACGATCGAGCCGACGAGCGTGAACGGCGGATCGCGCAGCAGCCGCTGGAAGTGCACGGTGCCGAGGTACTTGCCGGTCGGCGTCTCCTCCGGCGGCCGGGTCACGTACACCTGGGCGGCGAGCGCGGGGGAGAGGTCGCTGATCCGGACCCGGGCGAGGGCGTCCGCGACGGTCGCGTCGGGCCGCAGCACGATCGGCTCCGTGGTCATCAGGCCGCCCGCGGTGTGCTCCTCGTACGCCATCAGCCGGCGGACGTCGGCGGCGTCCCGCGGCCGCATGAGGGCCAGCAGCCGCTCCTTGTCCTCCTCGGGCAGCTCGGAGAGCAGGTCGGCCGCGTCGTCCGGGTCCATCGCCTCCAGGACGTCCGCGGCCCGGTCCTCCTCCAGCTTGCCGAGGATCTCCACCCGGTCGTCCTCCGGCAGCTCCTCCAGGACGTCGGCGAGCCGGTCGTCGTCGAGGGCCGCCGCGACCTCCGCGCGGCGCTTGGCGGAGAGGTGGTGCAGCATGTTGGCGAGGTCGGCGGGGCGCAACTGCTCGAAGGTCGCGAGCAGGTTCTCGGCGCCCTGCCCGTGCTCCTCCAAGGAGAAACCCGTGACGGCCGACCAGTCGACCGTGAGCGTCTCCCCCCGGCCGCCGCCGCCCCGCCAGCGGAGGGCCTTGCGCTGCTCGCCCCGGCGGAGCCCGGCCGCCCCGCCCTTGCCGCGGCGTACGAAGACCTTGTCGATCTCCCACTCGCGGCGCGCCGGGAGCTGGGTGATCGCCACGTCGAGCACCGTGACCTCCTCGTCCGTCTCCACGAGCCGCACCCGCCGGTCGAGCAGTTCACCGAGGACGAGGGTCTCCGTGGGCCGCTGCTCGAAACGGCGGACGTTGACCACTCCGGTGGTGATCACCTGGCCCGACTCCACGCCCGTCACCCGGGTCATCGGGATGAAGATCCGGCGTCTGGTCAGCACCTCGACGACGAGGCCGACCAGCCGCGGCGGCCGTTCCTTGAGGCGGAGCGTGACCACCAGATCGCGGACCCGTCCCACCTGGTCGCCGTTGGGGTCGAACACCGCGACACCCGCGATGTGCGAGACGAACACACGAGGGGCGCCTGACACCATGCCGCGCGCCTCCTTTGGTCGGAACAGACTGGACAAATATCCCGATAACGGGGTTCAGGCTAGCGTGCCCGGGCCGGGTGCGCCGTGGCGGCGGGAGAGGCCGGGAGGGACCCCTGCCCGCCCGGACGGCCCCCGGTACGCTGCCGTCGGGTTCCCCGCACTCCAGCCCGCATTCCAGGAGGCACGACAGACGTGACTGCGTTCCCTGACGCCCCGGCAGCTGCCCGCCGGATACGCTACGCGGTGCTCGCCGGGGCGGTGTGCACAGGGCTTGCCGCCGCCCTCACGGGCTGCTCCGCGGAGGACCCGGACGCGGGCACGAACGGTGTGGGAAAGCTCTCCGCCCAGAAGATCGAGAGCAAGGCGCGCGGTGCCGTCTCCGCCGCGGACTCGGTGCGGCTCTCCGGCACCATCGTCAGCGGCGGGAAGACGTACCAGCTCGACATGCTGCTCAAGGGGGCCGGCGGCAGCGGCCGGGTCAGCACGGAGGCGGCCGGCAGCTTCGAGCTGCTGCGCGTCGAGAAGGACCTCTATCTCAAGGCCGACGCCGCCTTCTGGAAGGACCAGGGCAAGAAGGGCGAGAAGGCGGAGCTGGGCGACGACAAGTCCGCGGCGGCCGGGAAGCTCGACGACAAGTACGTCAAGGTGCCCGTGGGCGATCCCGCCTACAAGCAGCTCAGCGGCTTCACCGACATGGAGCTTCTGCTCGACGACCTGATCGTGCTGCACGGCGAGCTGTCCAAGGAGGACCGCGGGGAGGTCGGGGGCAGCCGCACGATACGGCTCGCGGGCGGCGGCGGCTCGGGCGGGACGCTCGACGTCTCGCTGGAGGGCAAGCCGTTTCCGCTGCGCTTCCAGCGGGCCGGTGACGCGGGAGAGCTCCGGTTCGCCGACTGGAACAAGGACTTCGACCTGCTGCCGCCCGGCAAGGGCGACATCGTGGACTACGGCGAGAAGATCGCCACCACCGGCTGACGCAGCGCCGGGCCGGACGTGCGCCCCGTACGCCCTCAGCCCCTGCCGCGCCGCCGGGCCAGCAGCTTCGGCAGCGCCGCCGGGGCCGGGCGCCGGGTGGTGGCGGGCGTGGGCACGGGGACGGCCGCCAGCGAGCCGTCCGGCAGCGCCGCCGTCCCGCCGGCGGGCACCAGCCGCAGCACCCGGCACTCGCGCGCCCAGCGGTCCGTGACGGTCTCCGCGTCGGGAGCGTTCAGCCGCTTGCCCTTCAGTTCGCCGGCGGCCGCCCGCCACTCCTCCGTGCCGGGCGCCGGCTCGGTGACCGTCGCCGTCCAGGTCACCAGCCGCCCGCCCTTGTCCTTGCTCCGCACGGTCACCTCGGCGGGCCCGCCGTCGGCCAGTCCCAGCCCGGCCAGCGGCTGCTCACCCGGCCCGTCCCCGACGAGGCAGACCGCCCCGTCGTGCCATACGTGCCACAGGGCGCGCGGGGTCCCCTCGGTGCCCCGGACCCAGATGAGGCCGGACTTCTTCGTGGCCTCCTCGATGAGCGCGCGCTCCAGCGGCCCCTGCGTCTGCGTCATGCCGTCACCCTACGCATCTCGGCGGGCGCCCGGCAGGCCGCTCACAGCCAGCCGTTCCGCTTGAAGCCCCGGTGGATGGAGAGACAGATGACGACGATGAGGCCCATCACCATCGGATAGCCGTACTCCCAGTCGGTCTCCGGCATGTGCTCGAAGTTCATCCCGTAGACCCCGCAGATCATCGTGGGCACGGCGATGATGGCGGCCCAGGCCGTGATCTTGCGCATGTCCTCGTTCTGCGCGACGGTCGCCTGGGCCAGATTGGCCTGGAGGATCGAGTTCAGCAGGTCGTCGAAGGACACCACCTGCTCGTTGACCCGGGCCAGATGGTCGGCGACGTCCCGGAAGTACGTCTGGATGTCCGGGTCGACGAGCCGCATCGGCCGCTCGCTGAGCAGCTGCATCGGCCGCAGCAGCGGGGACACGGCCCGCTTGAACTCCAGCACCTCCCGCTTGAGCTGGTAGATGCGTCCCGCGTCACCGCCGCGGGTGCCGCTGCCCGGGCCCGAGCTGAAGACGTCGATCTCGACCTCGTCGATGTCGTCCTGAACGGCGTCGGCGACCGCGATGTAGCCGTCGACGACCTGGTCGGAGATCGCGTGCAGCACGGCGGACGGGCCCTTCTCCAGCAGCTCCGGGTCGTCCTCCAGCCGGTGCCGCAGGGCGCGCAGCGAGCCCTGCGCGCCGTGCCGGACGGTGATGACGAAGTCCCGGCCGGTGAAGCACATCACCTCGCCGGTCTCCACGACCTCGCTGGTCGCGGTGAGTTCCGCGTGCTCGACATAGTGGACGCTCTTGAAGACGGTGAAGAGGATGTCGTCGTAGCGCTCCAGCTTGGGGCGCTGGTGGGCGTGCACCGCGTCCTCGACGGCCAGCGGGTGCAGGCCGAACTCCCGGGCGATGCCCGCGAACTCCTCCTCGGACGGCTCGTGCAGGCCGATCCAGACGAAGCCGCCCTCGCCGCGCACGTGCTGCACGGCTTCGGCGGGTGAGAACTGGTCGTGGCTTCGGCGGCCGTCACGGTAGACGGCGCAGTCCACGACGGCGCTGGCGGCGCCGGGGCCGGCGGCGTCGGCCGGCCGGTAGCCGGGCCGCCCCTTGCGGAGGGAGGGCCGTACTGCTGCGCGCAGGTCACGGATCATCGACATGGCAGGCTCCTTCGCGGGCCGGGCGCCGGGGGCCGGTGCAGCACTGCCGGGAATGCGGGCGTGGAGCCGGTGCGGCGGGTACGTCCACAAAGCGGGCGGTGCGGCGGCGGCCGCGGCGGTCGGCGGGTCGCTGCGGACACGGAATCGAGACGAGGCGAGATGCTCTTCTGTCGTGCTGCGTCGCGCGCTGCCACCGGGCAGCCGCCGGGGCGGCTCGCGGTGCCCCGGAGCGGCGGAAAAAAATTCCCGGGACCCGGTGGTTGGATCACCGGGAGGTGGGTAAGCAGGCCGTCAGGTCGCGAAGAACGGGCGCGGCACGGAAGAGCTGTTGGTACTGCACGGTCGACTAGGATCCACCGCAGCCCCACCTCCTCCGGCCGGTCCCCCTTGGGGGAAGCACCGATCGCGACATGCGCCGCGAGACTGTCGATCGGCCGGGCTCGGACGGTGCCGTCCGTGCTGCCCTGACCGGCGCCCAAGACTAGCAGCCGCGGCCACCGGCGGCGGCCCTCGCCCGGCCGCCCGGCCACCGCGTTCTATGCTCGGCCCATGTCAGACGTATCCCCGCTGGTCGAGGCCCGGTTGCTGACGGCGCTGGGCGAGCCGGACGCCCGCGCCTCCGTCACCTTCCTGGGCACCGACCGCATCGAGGTCCTCCGCTTCCCCGAGGGGGACGTCGTGCGCTACGCCACACTCGGCATGTCGGCGCGGCCGATGACCGATCCGGCGGCGGCCCTCGCCGATCCGCTGCGCGGGCCGCGGGCCGAGCTGGTCCTCTCGGTGCGCTCCGGACTCGCGGACACCGACAAGCTGCTCCGGCCGCTGGCCGTGCTGGCCGCCTCGCCGCAGGTCGAGGGGGTCGTCGTGGCGCCGGGGGCGTCGCTCGACCTGGGGGAGCCGCTGTGGCCGGGGGCGCCCTTCAGCTCCGTACTGGTGGCCGAGTCCGGCGGGCTGGTGGAGGACCTGGAGCTGGACGAGCCGATGGAGCCCGTCCGCTTTCTGCCGCTGCTGCCGATGACACCGAACGAGGCTGCCTGGAAGCGGGTGCACGGCGCGGCGGCGCTGGAGGAGCGCTGGCTCGCCCGGGGGACGGACCTGCGCGACCCGCGGCGCGGAAGCGTACCGCTGGCGGACTGAGGATCCGCGGCGCGGAAGCGGGGCGGCCGCGGCCGCGCCCGGATGCGGGGCGGCTCAGCCGGTGCCGGAGGGCCGCGCGGCGGCGGCCGGCCACTCCCGGCCGTCCCGGCCACCGGAATCCGCGCCGCTGTCACCGGCACCCGCGCCGCTGTCCTCCCGGCCGCCCGCGCCATCCGCGCCGGCTGCGGTGTCCGCGGCGTTCACCGCGCCCGCGGCCCCCGTCCGGGCGGCGTGGTCCCCGCGACCGTGCTCCGGCCGCGGCTCCCCGGCCTCCGGGGTGAGCGAGCGCCGCCGTACGAGCACGATCAGGGCGGCGGCTCCCGCCGCGGCCGCCGCCACGACGAACGGCATGCGGACGTCGGTCCACTCCTCGATCTTCGGCGCGAGATACGGGGCCGCCGCGGCGGCGAACCACCGGACGAAGTTGTAGCCCGCGCTGGCCACGGGGCGCGGCGCGTCCGACACACCGAGCGCGAGTTCGGTGTAGACGGTGTTGGTCATGCCGATCAGCGCACCGGAGAGGATCGTGCACACCACGGCGGTCGTATGGCCGCCGTAGCCGAGCACCAGCAGGTCCGCCGCCATCAGCACCAGCGATCCGCCCAGCACCCGCAGCGACCCGAAGCGCTTCTGCAGCGCGGGAGCGACCAGCACCGAGAACACGGCGAGCAGCACGCCCCAGCCGAAGAACACGGCCCCTGACCGGTAGGGCGTCATGTCCAGCACGAAGGGCGTGAAGGCCAGCACCGTGAAGAACGCGTAGTTGTAGAAGAAGGCCGAGGCGGCGGCGGAGGCGAGCCCGCCGTGCCCGAGCGCCCGCACCGGGTCGAGGAGTGAGGTCTTCCGGGCCGGCCGCGGCTGCTCCTTCAGCAGCACGGTGACGGCGATGAAGCCGACGGCCATCAGGACCGCGGTGCCGAAGAAGGGGAAACGCCAGTTCAGGTCGCCCAGCACCGCGCCCACCAGCGGGCCGCAGGCCATGCCGAGACCGAGCGCCGACTCGTAGAGGAGGATCGCCGCCGCGCTGCCGCCGGACGCCGCGCCGACGATGACGGCGAGGGAGGTCGACACGAACAGCGCGTTGCCCAGCCCCCAGCCGGCCCGGAAGCCGACGAGCTGCCCGACGGAGGACGAGGCGCCGGACAGCGCGGCGAAGACCACGACCAGCGCGAGCCCGGTGAGCAGCGTCCGGCGGCCGCCGATGCGGCTGGAGACGAACCCGGTCACCAGCATCGCGACCGCGGTGATCAGGAAGTACGAGGTGAAGAGCAGCGAGACCTGGCTCGGCGTGGCGTCCAGGCCCTTGGCGATCGACGGCAGGATCGGGTCGACGAGGCCGATGCCCATGAACGCGACCACCGCCGCGCCCGCCGTCGCCCAGACGGCCATGGGCTGCCGGAGGATGCTGCCGCTGCCCTCCTGGAAGGGGTCCTCCCCTCCGGCGGGGCGTCCGGAGTTGCTGTGCATCGGTGTGTCCCTTCGCGGACGGACCGGGCTCGCGGGCCCGGGATGGGCGGGCAAATACGGTTGCTGAATACACACAATAATTTAGACAAGCTAATAGATGCAAGATGCACGCAGATTCCCGGCGCCATGCCGGGAGCACCGGACGGGTGATCGTCCTTGACGCGAAGGTTGGCGGGTAGGACTGTTGGATCCCATGAGGGGCGAACCGACGTGCCCGAAGTGCGGTGGCCGGGTCCGGGCGCCCGGTCTTTTCGCCGACTCCTGGCAGTGCGACGTGCACGGCACGGTGCACCCGCTGCAGCCGGTCGTTCCGCCGAGCGTGGAGGCGCTCGCCGTCGTGGTGAAGCGCGCCCGCGTCCCGGTGTGGATGCCCTGGCCGCTCCCGGTCGGCTGGCTGTTCACCGGCATCGCCTGCGCGGGGGACGACCGCGGCGGCGGACGGGCCACGGCCGTCGCCTGCTCCGGCCCCGGCCCGCTCGGCGGCATGGGGGAGCTGCTGCTGATCGCCGAGGAGCTGGGAGTCGGCCTCGGGGCGCGGTACGCCGGGATCGCGGGCCCCGACCCCGGCCCGCACATGCGCGTCGACAAGCCGCCGCACGCCAAGGTGCACGCCGCCGGCCGGCCGACTCCCCTGTGGAACGTCGAAGGCGTCCCGGCGGACCGGGCCGTCTTCGCGGGCGAGGCGCTCGGCCTGTGGCTCTGGGCGATCGTCTGGCCCGAGCAGAGCGGTCTGCTGATGTACGACGAGCTGGTGCTCACCGATCTGCGCGACGCCGGCGCCGAGGTGGACCTGCTGCCCTGCGGGGCGCTGTCGCCCCGAATTCTGTCCTGAGACCGGAGCCCGGTAACGGCCCCGGGGCAGGCCCGGGTTGCCGCCGTGAGGGCCCGAACCCCCGCACCGGGACCGGTGTCGTCGGCTCGCTGCCGGTCCGGGTCGCTCGCCCCTGCGACCGGCCGGGGACGGGCGTCGCAGGCTTCGGTGCTGCCGGGGCGGGGCCGAGGATTTCGTTCCGCGGTGGCGGCGGCCTCGTTCCGCGGTGGCGGCGGGCTCGGTCCGGACGCCGGCGGTCTCGGTGCGCGGTAGCGCCTGTCTCGGCGCGGGGGGCCGGCGGTCACGGTCCGCGGTACCCGCGGGCTCGGTCCGGGCCTCGATGGCCTCGGTTCCGGGGGCCGTCCGCGGCGCCGATAGACTGGGCTCTCCCCGTCCGCCGTCCCCATGGAGCCTGTGCCGTGCGCATCGACCTGCACACCCACTCCACCGCTTCGGACGGCACGGACACCCCCGCCGAGCTGGTGCGGAACGCCGTCCGCGCGGGGCTGGACGTCGTCGCGCTCACCGACCACGACACCGTCGGCGGCCACGACGAGGCGACGGCCGCACTGCCGCCCGGGCTCACGCTGGTCACCGGCGCCGAGCTGTCCTGCCGCTACGAGGACGTCGGCGTGCACATGCTCGCGTATCTCTTCGACCCCCGGGAGCCGGAGTTCGCGCGCGAGCGCGAGCTGGTCCGCGACGACCGGGTCCCCCGGGCCCGCGGCATGGTGGCCAAGCTCCGTGAACTGGGTGTGCCGATCACCTGGGAGCAGGTCGCGCGGATCGCCGGGGACGGTTCCGTCGGCCGCCCGCACGTCGCCTCCGCCCTGGTCGAACTGGGCGTCGTGGGCAGCGTCTCGGACGCCTTCGCCCCCGACTGGCTCGCCGACGGCGGGCGGGCGTACGTGGAGAAGCACGAGCTCGACCCGTTCACCGCGGTCCGGCTGGTCAAGGCCGCGGGCGGAGTGGCCGTGCTCGCGCATCCGATGGCGGTCAAGCGCGGTGCCCGGCTCCCGGAGAAGGTGATCGGCGAGCTGGCCGAGGCCGGGCTCGACGGGGTCGAGGTTGATCACATGGACCACGACGAGGCGGCCCGGGACCGGCTGCGGGGGCTGGCGGCCGACTGCGGACTGCTCGTCACCGGTTCCAGCGACTACCACGGCAGCCGGAAGACCTGCGTGCTCGGCGAGTACACGACCGACCCGGAGGTCTACGGCGAGATCGTGCGCCGGGCCACCGGGGCCTTCCCCGTACCGGGCGCGGGCGGCTGAGCCCTCCGCCCCCGCCCGCAGCATCCCCGCCCGCAGCACCTCCGCTCTCCCCGCTGCCTCCGCCTCCGCTCCCGCCGCCGACCGGCTCACTCTCGCAAGGGCATCCCCGTGTTCGATCTCGCTGTTTTCGGATCCGTCTTCGTCACCCTTTTCGTGATCATGGATCCGCCCGGCATCACCCCGATCTTTCTCGCGCTGACCTCGGGCCGCCCGGTGAAGGTCCAGCGGAAGATGGCGTTCCAGGCGGTCCTGGTGGCCTTCGGCGTCATCGCCGTCTTCGGCCTGTGCGGCCAGCAGATCCTCGACTACCTGCATGTCTCCGTACCGGCCCTGATGGTCGCGGGCGGCCTGCTGCTCCTGCTCATCGCGCTGGACCTGCTGACCGGGAAGACGGACGAGCCCTCGCAGACCAAGGACGTCAACGTCGCCCTCGTACCGCTGGGCATGCCGCTGCTGGCCGGGCCCGGCGCGATCGTCACCGTGATCCTCGCGGTGCAGGAGAGCGACGGCATCGGCGGCCGGCTGTCGGTGTGGGCGGCCATCGTCGCGATGCACGTGGTGCTCTGGCTGGTCATGCGCTATTCGCTGCTGATCATCCGCGTCATCAAGGACGGTGGCGTGGTGCTGGTGACCAGGCTCTCCGGGATGCTGCTCTCGGCGATCGCGGTGCAGCAGATCGCGGGCGGGGTGACGCAGTTCATCCAGAACGGCGGGGCCTGACGCGCGGCCGGTTCCCCCGGCGGCGGACACGGCTGCGCCCCCGTACATCCGTGTACGGGGGCGCCCTGTGTGCGAGTGTTACGAGGCCGGGGTCTCGGCCGGGCGGATGTAGATGCGCTGGCCGATCGCTGCGGCCTGCTGCACGATCCGGTTGACGGAGGCGGCGTCCACGACGGTGCTGTCCACGGCCGCGCCGTCGACGTCGTCGAGGTGCATGATCTCGAAGCGCAAGGCTTCTCCCTTCGTCTGATCCTCCTGAGGAGAACTGCGTGCGGAGCTGTTCTCGTACTCCGCGTTTCTGTACGTCTGCAACGAGCTGCAGAAGGCAAACATTCCCTACGCTAAGGAAATTTTTCGACTCGCTAACTACTTGCGGGTAGGGGCCGGCCTGTTGTGCCCCTCCGCCGCCCCCCGGGACAATGGGCCCGGTATGAACAACGACTCCACACACCCGACGACACCGCCGCCGCCCCCCGCCGGCCGGACCGCGGACGAGGACAACGGCCTCGCCGCGCTGGCCGCCGGGGTCCGGCGCACCAACGAGCTGCTGCAGCGGGTGCTCGCCGAAGTGGCGACCACACCCTCGACGCACGCGGTGTTCGTCGACGCGGGGTACGTCTACGCGGCGGCCGGCCGGCTCGTCACCGGCATCGAGGACCGCCGGTCCTTCGAGCTGGACGCCGAGGGACTGATCGAGGCCTTCATCGACAAGGCCCGCATGATCTTCCCGGACAGCCGGCTGCTGCGCGTCTACTGGTACGACGGTGCCCGGCGCCGTATCCACACCCCGGAGCAGCAGCAGATCGCGGAGCTGCCCGACGTCAAGGTCCGGCTCGGCAATCTCAACGCCAACAACCAGCAGAAGGGCGTCGACTCCCTGATCCGCACGGACCTGGAGTCGCTCGCCCGGCACCGCGCGATCAGCGACGCGGTGCTCATCGGCGGCGACGAGGACCTGGTCTCCGCGGTCGAGGCGGCCCAGGGGTACGGCGCCCGCGTCCATCTGTGGGGCATCGAGGCCGTCAGCGGACGGAACCAGGCCGACCCGCTGCTCTGGGAGGTCGACAGCCAGCGCACCTTCGAGCTGGACTTCTGCAAGCCCTACGTCACCCGGCGGGCCGCGGGCTACGCGGGCTACGAACCGAACGGCGACCACCCCGGCTGCGACGGTGACTCGCCCGCCCGGGAGGACGTCCGCTTCGTCGGCGCCCGCGTCGCCGCCCGGTGGCTGGCCGAGCGCGGCCGCGACTCGCTGGCCGAGCTGCTGCCCGGCCACCCCTACCTGCCCGGCTCCGCCGACCAGGAACTGCTGATCGAGGCGGAGGGGCTGCTCCAGCACTCGCTGCGCGGCCATGCCGATCTGCGCCGGGTGCTGCGCGACGGCTTCTGGGACCATCTGCGCGCCCAGTACTGACGGGGACGCGCTTCCCGCGCCCGGTACTGACGGGGACGCGCTTCCCGCGCCCGGTACTGACGGGGGCGCGCTCCCCGCGGCCCGGTACTGACGGGTGCGCGCCCCCGCACGGCTCTGCCCACGGGCTCCCGGGGCCGCCGGTGCCGCGCGGAGGGGCTGTCCGTTCACGCGCTCCCGGGGGCGGCGCCGCATCCCTGGCATGACGCGATCCGCTTACGGCCCCGCTCGCGGGCACCGGGCGTCGGCAGGTCGATCGCCGGGCGGTCGGCCCGGCCGGGAGCCGTGCTTGACGGTCCTGAGAGCTTCGAATGTGGACGGTCGGTCATCGCGCACGGCTCACCGCGCGGGTGCCGGCACGGACCGGACGCGCGCGGGTTCCGGAACCGACCGGACGCGCGCAGGGGGACTCAGTCCGGGACCGATGCCCAGAAGTCCGCGAGGGCCCGCGCCGTCTCCTCGGGCCGCTCGGCGTTCGGCGAATGCCCCGCACCGGCGACCACGGTGCGCCGGGCGCCCAGCCGCTCGGCCATCTCGTCCATCAGCGGCACCGGCCAGGCGAAGTCGACCGCCCCCGACACCACGTGGAACGGCAGCGGCACGGCCGCCAGCTCGGCCACCCGGTCCGGCTCCGTCACGAGCTGCCGGCCCGTCGCGACGAGCTGCTGCGGTACGGTCCCCAGCCAGCGGCGGTGCAGGAACTCGCCCGTGGCGTCCGGCACCTCCGGCGCGCCCGCGATGTCGGCCACCTCGGGCGAACCGGTCCGCGCGGGCTCGGCGGCGGCCCGCGTGTCGTACTCCCGCATGGCCTGCCAGACGGACTCCATGTCCATCACCAGCAGCGCGTCGATCAGCAGCTTGGTGCGGACCTGCTGCTCCTCGGTGATGGCGGCCGGACCCGAACTCATGATCGTCAGGGACGCGAAGGGCGCGGCGTCGAGCAGCACGGCGGCGCGGGTGATCAGACCGCCGAGCGAATGCCCCAGCAGATGCAGCCGCCCGGCCGGGCCCCGCCGTCCCTCCACGGCGGCGGCCGCCTGCGCCAGCACGTCCCGGGCCAGCTCGCCCTGGGCGTAGGCGTTCTCCTCGGGCGGGCCGTCGCTCTCGTGCTGCCCGCGGCCGTCGATCGCGAGCACCCGGAAACCGGCCGCCGCCAGTGGCTCCAGCAGGCCGATGAAGTCTTCCTTGCTCCCGGTGAAACCGGGCACGAGCAGAGCGGTGCCGCGCACCTCCGTGCCCGCGGGCGGCACGGACTCGTGCGCGGCGAAGTCGCCGCGAGGGGTGCGCAACCGGAGCGCCCGGGCGCAGGCGGGCAGGTCGAGGGTCGGCGGCAGGCTCATGCCCCGAGGCTATCGGCCGGGGGTGACGACGAGGATGCCGCCCGGTGAGCGGCGGATTGCCGCCGGGACGGCGAGGTCCGGCCCCGGAGCCGGACGGCGCGGAAGCCCTTCGGCCCCGGAGCAGCACGAAGGCCCGGCCACCGGAACCGGACAGCACGGAGGCCCGGCCCTCGGAGCCGGACGGCGGGGAACCAGGCCCCCGGAGCCGGACGCGGCGGAAGCCCCCGGCCCCGGAGCCGGACAGCACGTGAACCCGGTCTCCGGGAGCGAGCACGGAAGCCCGGGCCCCGGGAGCCCGGCAGCACATAAGCCCGGCAGCACGTAAGCCGCCCCCGGGAGCCGGTGAGCACATAAGCCGGGCCCCCGGGAGCCCGGCAGCACGGAAGCCCGGTCCCTGGGCCGGGACCGGGCTTCCGTGACGTGCTGGGGTCAGCTCTCCGGCGTGGCCTCCGTGGAGGAGCCGGCGCCCGCGCGGGTGCGGCGACGGCGGCGGGGCGCCTTGGCGGCCCCGTCCGTACCGTCCGACGCACTGTCCGGGGCACCGCTCGCTGCGGCGGTCTGCCGCTGCTGGAGCGGGGCGGCCTCCGCCGACGCGTCCGCGGGCTTCGCGGACCGGGTGCGACGGCGGCGGCGCGGGGTCCTCGGCGCGGAGGCGTCCGCGGACTCCGCCGCGACCGTGCCCCCGGCCCGGTCGCCGGAGCGCTCCGCGTCCTTCCCGGCGGCGGCCGCGTCCGCGTCCGACACCGGCTCGCCGCCGCGGGTGCGGCGCCTGCTGCGCGGCGTACGGGTGCGCTTGGGCCGCTCCTCGGTCCTGGCGGCCGGGCCGCCGCGGCTCTTGCGGCCGCCCGTCTCGCCGAGGTCCTCGATCTCCTCGGCGCCGAGGCCGGCGCGGGTCCGCTCGCCACGCGGCAGTATGCCGGTGGTGCCGGCGGGGATGCTGAGCTGCTCGTAGAGGTGCTCGGAGGTGGAGTAGGTCTCCTCCGGCTCGTCGAACGGCAGGCCCAGCGCCTTGTTGATCAGCTTCCAGCGCGGGATGTCGTCCCAGTCGACGAGGGTGACCGCGATACCCGACTTGCCCGCGCGGCCGGTGCGGCCGATGCGGTGCAGATAGGTCTTCTCGTCCTCGGGCGACTGGTAGTTGATGACATGCGTCACGTCGTCGACGTCGATGCCGCGCGCGGCGACATCGGTGCAGACCAGGACGTCGACCTTGCCGTTGCGGAAGGCGCGCAGCGCCTGCTCGCGCGCTCCCTGGCCGAGGTCGCCGTGGACCGCGCCGGAGGCGAAGCCGCGGCGTGCCAGCTGGTCGGCGATGTCGGCGGCCGTCCGCTTCGTACGGCAGAAGATCATGGAGAGTCCGCGGCCCTCGGCCTGGAGGATGCGGGAGACCAGCTCCGGCTTGTCCATGGAGTGGGCACGGAAGACGTGCTGCTTGGTGTTCGCGACGGTCTGGCCCTCGTCGTCCGGGGCGGTCGCCCGGATGTGCGTGGGCTGCGACATGTAGCGCCGCGCCAGCGAGATGACCGCGCCCGGCATGGTCGCCGAGAACAGCATCGTCTGGCGCTTGGCGGGCAGCAGCTGGACGATCCGCTCGACGTCGGGCAGGAAGCCCAGGTCGAGCATCTCGTCGGCCTCGTCCAGGACGAGCGCCCGGACGGCGGACAGGTCGAGCTTCTTCTGCCCCGCCAGGTCCAGCAGCCGGCCGGGGGTGCCGACGACCACGTCGACGCCCTTCTTGAGGGCCTCGACCTGCGGCTCGTAGGCCCGGCCGCCGTAGATGGCGAGCACCCGGACGTTGCGGACCTTGCCGGCGGTCAGCAGGTCGTTGGTGACCTGCTGGCACAGCTCGCGGGTCGGGACGACCACCAGAGCCTGCGGGGTGTCGGTCAGCTGCTCGGGCGCGGCCCGGCCCGCCTCGACGTCCGCGGGGACGGTGACGCGCTCCAGGAGCGGCAGGCCGAAACCGAGCGTCTTGCCGGTGCCGGTCTTGGCCTGGCCGATGACGTCGCTGCCCGCGAGCGCGACGGGGAGAGTCATCTCCTGGATGGGGAACGGGGACGTGATGCCGACGGCCTCGAGGGCTTCGGCGGTCTCGGGGAGAATCCCGAGGTCTCGGAACGTAGTCAGGGTCTTGCCTCTTCCGTGAGACGCGACACGAGGCGGCGAAGGGGGTCAGTACCGCACCAGGACTGCGGCCGGCCGCGGGGACCGGCCGGGAGGTGCGGGACCACTGCCTTCGCTCGAGCGCTCGCGCCACGAGCGGTTCCCTCTCGGGTCGGTCCGCACGCTCGCGTGCGCACCGCTCGGAGGGCGGTCGGGTTGGGAAGCCGATCGGGCCACCGACCGGGCATCCGCTGGGGCGTCCGAGGAATGATCCTCGGAGAACTCCACAAGCAGAACTCCACTTGCGGAGCTCCAAAACGGGACCCGCCGACGTCGGCGGGTGCATTATCACTGTACCCCGGATTCGCGCATTTGTATTGGGCTGGTCTTCCCGGAGCGCCTCCCGGGAGTGGCCGGGCAGGGACTTCCGGCCCGCGCGGGGCGGGCTATTGTGCGCTGCATGGGAACGCCTGAGGAGACCACTGACCCTGCCGAGACGCACACCGGGATCGCCGCCCAGGACTGGGCACAGGCGGCCGCCGACCCGCAGTACCGGGCGGCTGTGGTGGATCTGCTCGGAGCGCTGGCGTACGGCGAGCTGGCCGCCTTCGAGCGGCTCGCGGAGGACGCCAAGCTGGCGCCGTCACCCTCCGACAAGGCGGAACTGGCGAAGATGGCCTCGGCGGAGTTCCACCACTTCGAGCGGCTGCGGGACCGGCTGACCGCGATCGAGGCGGACCCGGCGGAGGCCATGGAGCCCTTCGCGCGGGCGCTGGACGAGTTCCACCGGCAGACCGCGCCCTCGGACTGGCTGGAGGGCCTGGTCAAGGCCTATGTGGGCGATTCCATCGCGAGCGACTTCTACCGCGAGGTGGCGGTGCGGCTCGACTCCGACACCCGGGACCTGGTGCTCCAGGTCCTCGACGACACCGGACACGCGTCCTTCGCCGTGGAGAAGGTGCGGGCCGCCATCGAGGCGGACCCCCGGGTCGGCGGGCGGCTGGCGCTCTGGGCCCGGCGGCTGATGGGCGAGGCGCTCAGCCAGGCCCAGCGGGTGGTGGCCGAGCGGGACGCGCTGTCGACGATGCTCGTCGGCGGGGTGGCGGACGGCTTCGACCTCGCGGAGGTCGGACGGATGTTCTCCCGGATCACCGAGGCGCACACCAAGCGGATGGCGGCGCTGGGGCTCGCCGCCTGAATCCCGCCGGTTGAGGGCCGTACGGCTGCCGCCGGGCCCGTGCGGCTCCTGCCGCGGAGACCGGCCGCCCCGCCGCGATTCCCGCTGTCGGACGGCGGTCCGGCCGTCGGACCCGGTCCGGCTGCGGGACGGCGGTCCGACGGGGATCGCGGCGGGGCGGTCCGGCCGTCAGACGGCGGCCGACCGGCGTACGGGCCCGGTCTGCGGGCGGATCAGCAGCGACAGCAGCGCGACGCCGACGACGAGCGCGCCGAGCAGGATCGCGAGCCAGTGCCCGGGCCCCATCACCGCGCGGGTGATCAGGCAGCCCGCGAGGGACGCCACGGGGCCGGTGGCGAGCACCAGCGGACGGGCGGGAAGCCGCTCCGGGAACCGGCGCATCCCGGCGAAGGCGACGGCCAGACCGATCAGGACGGATCCGAGGGCTTCCAAGAGCATGATGACGATGTCCCTCCCGTAGCGGCCGGCGGGCGGTTGCCGACCGGCCCAGGCGGGTCGTACCCGGACACCGCGGACGGTAATCCTCCGCTCCGTACCGGTGACCTGGGGCGGGCGGTGGGAACGGCCGGCCGGGCGGCGGGAGGG
>NZ_WHPN01000085.1 GCF_009735685.1 Streptomyces lycii
GCCTTCACGGGCCGTCCGGATCGTCGCTGAGAAGAAGGTCCCCGTCGTGAGCAGCAAGCAGCAGCACGCAGCCCTCCGTTACACCGCCATGCGCTTCGGCCTCTTCGTGGCCTGCTTCCTGCTGGCCCTGGGCCTGAACTACCTCGGTGTCGTCCCGGCCGGCATCGGCGACTCGAACGTGCTGTGGGTCGCGCTGCTCGGCCTGCTGTTCTCGGCGCCGCTCAGCTGGGTGCTGCTGCGCAAGCAGCGGGCCGCGATGTCGGAGCAGGTCGTCCAGCGGGTGGACCGGGCGAAGGAGCGGCTGGCCGCGAACCGGACCCAGGAGGACGGCGCGGACGACGCGGCACGGGCCGCCCACGGCTGACCGCCACTGCTGCGCGGCCGCCCCCGTCCCGAGCCGCCCCGCGCCCCCGTCCCCCGTTTCCGCTTCCGCTTCCGCTTCCGCTGAGCGTCGCGGCTGCCGCCCGCCCCGCCGCGTGAGCCCTCTCACAGCGCCTCCCCACCGACACCGCACACAGAGCTTTCAGTACGGCGCGCCC
>NZ_WHPN01000086.1 GCF_009735685.1 Streptomyces lycii
ATCCCGGTCGTCCTCCCGACGCGGACGCTCATCCCGTCGATCCCGGTCATCACGCCGATCCCGACCACCCTGACCCCGGAAACCACCACGGTCATCCCGCCGGTCATCCCGCCGGTCGTCCCGACCGCGGAAACCACCGCGATCCCGGTCATCCTCCCGACGCGGACCCCGCGGACGCTCATCACGCCGATCCCGATCCTCA
>NZ_WHPN01000087.1 GCF_009735685.1 Streptomyces lycii
CCGGGGAGCCCGTACGCGACCCCGCCGACGCCGCCCGCATCCTGTTGCTGCACGCGGCCCGGGCCGGATCCGACGCCCTCGCCCGGCTCTACGCCCACGGCTCGGCGGCCGAACGGCGGGCCGTGCTCCTGGCGTTGCCGTACCTGCCGTGGTTGGGCCCCGAGTGCGTACCCCTGGTCGAGGACGCGCTGCGGGCGAACGACACCCGGCTGGTGGCCGCCGCCGTCGGCCCGTACGCGATGCGCTACCTCGACCCGCACGCCTGGCGGCACGCGGTGCTCAAATGCCTGTTCACCGAAGTCCCGGTGACCGCCGTCGCCGGACTCGGCACCCGCGCCCGGGGCGACACCGAGCTGGCCCGGATGCTCACCGACTACGCCCGCGAACGGACCGCCGCGGGCCGCCCCGTCCCCCCGGACCTCGACCACGCCCTGGCCCTCACCGGCACGCAACCCCAGCAGGCCCCGGAGGCCACGCAGGAGGAGTCCTGATGCGCATCTTCGACCCGCACATCCACATGACCTCCCGCACCACCGACGACTACGAGGCCATGCGCGCGGCGGGCGTCCGCGCCCTCGTCGAGCCGTCCTTCTGGCTCGGCCAGCCCCGCACCTCGCCCGAGAGCTTCTTCGACTACTTCGACTCCCTCCTCGGCTGGGAGCCCTTCCGGGCCGCCCAGTACGGCATCGCCCACCACTGCACGCTCGCCCTCAATCCCAAGGAGGCGAACGACCCCCGCTGCACCCCCGTCCTCGACGAACTGCCCCGCTACCTCGTCAAGGACTCCGTCGTCGCCGTCGGCGAGATCGGCTACGACTCCATGACCCCGGCCGAGGACCACGCCCTCGCCGCCCAGCTCCAGCTCGCCGCCGAACACGAGCTCCCCGCCCTCGTCCACACCCCGCACCGCGACAAGGCCGCCGGGCTCAAGCGCACGATCGACGTCGTCCGCGAATCGAACCTGCCCCCCGAGTACGTCGCCCTCGACCACCTCAACGAGACGACCGTGCGCGACGCCGCCGACAGCGGCTGCTGGCTCGGCTTCTCCATCTACCCCGACACCAAGATGGACCCGCCCCGCATGGTGAAGATCCTCCAGGCCCACGGCACCGGGCGGATGCTGGTCAACTCAGCGGCCGACTGGGGGCGCAGCGACCCGCTGAAGACCCGAGAGGTCGGCGACGCCATGCTGGCCGCCGGCTTCACCGAGGACGACGTCGACCAGGTGCTGTGGCGCAATCCCGTAGCGTTCTACGGCCAGAGCGGCCGGCTCGACCTGGACAGCGTCGCGGCCGAGGACACGCCCGCCACCCACGAGGGCAACTCCATCCTGCGCGGCGGAGAGTGACCCATGCGCTTCCGCCATCCCGACGGATCAACCGTCCATCTCGCGTACTGCACCAACGTCCACCCCGCCGAGGACCTCGAGGGGGTGCGCCGCCAGCTGCGCGAGCACTGCGAGCCCGTACGCCGCCGCCTCGGCCGGGACCGCCTCGGCATCGGCCTCTGGCTGGCCCGCGACGCCGCCCGCGCCCTGGTCGCCGACCCGGCCGCGCTGCGCTCGCTCCGCGCCGAGCTGGACGCCCGGGGACTGGAGGTCGTCACCCTCAACGGCTTCCCCTATCAGGGCTTCGGCGCCGAACGCGTCAAGTACCGCGTCTACCGCCCCGACTGGACCGAGCCCGAGCGCCTCGACCACACCACCGACCTCGCCCGCCTCCTCGCCGGACTGCTGCCCGACGACGAGCCCGAGGGAACCATCTCCACCCTGCCGCTCGCCTGGCGCACCGGCTACGACGACACCGCCGCCGCGACCGCCCGCAAGGCGCTCACCGCCCTGGCCCAGCGCCTGGACGCCCTCCAGGACCTCACCGGCCGCTCCATCCGCGTCGGCCTCGAACCGGAACCCGGTTGCACCGTGGCCACCACCGCCGACGCCGCCGCCGCGCTCACCGGGCCCGGCTCGCCCCCGGCCGACCGGATCGGCGTGTGCGTCGACACCTGCCATCTCGCCACCGAGTTCGAGGACCCGGCCACCGCTCTCGACGGCCTCGCGGCAGCGGGCATCCCCGTCGTCAAGGCCCAGCTGTCCGCCGCCCTGCACGCCGAGCACCCGGGCAGCGACGCCGAACGGGCCGCGCTGGCCGCCTTCGTCGAGCCCCGCTTCCTCCACCAGACCCGCACCCGCGTCCCGGACGGCCGGGTGCTCGGCACCGACGA
>NZ_WHPN01000088.1 GCF_009735685.1 Streptomyces lycii
CCGGGCCGGGCGCACCGGGGCCCGGAGGGCGGGCCGCCGCCGGGGGCATCGCATCGTCACCGGCCGGAAGCGCGCGAAACACCGTACGGACACCGCCCCGTCCGCGGTGACGGCCAGACTCCGGAAGCCTGAGTTCCTGAGATACGGAGACGGGACGCCATGCTTTCGACGACACCTCCCACCGCCCCCGCCACGACACCGCCCGCCGCAGCCGCTCCAGTCCTCACCCCCACCGCTCCAGTCCTCACCCCCACCGGCCCGGCCGCCCCCGGCAGCGCCGCCCCGTACACCGTCGCGATAGCCGGCACCGAGGAGCTGGTGCACGCCGCGCAGCGGCTGCGGCACCAGGTCTTCGGCGAGGAGCGGGGCGCCCGGCTCAACGCGCCCGACGGCCGCGACCAGGACGAGTTCGACGCCGTGATGGACCACCTGGTGGTCACGGACAACACCACCGGCGAGGTCGTCGGCACCTATCGGCTGCTGCCGCCCGGCCGCAGCGAACGCCTCTACTCCGAGACCGAGTTCGACCTGCGGACCCTCCCCGCCCAGGTGCGCGACCGGATGGTCGAGGCGGGCCGCGCCTGTGTGCACCCGGACCACCGCACCGGCGCCGTCATCAACCTCATGTGGACCGGACTGGCCCGCTACGTCCTGCTGTCCGGCCACCGCTACCTCGCGGGCTGCGCCTCCGTGTCGCTGGCCGGCGGCGAACGGGCCGCCGTCAACGCCTGGCTGCTGGGCACCGGCAAGCACGCCGCGCCGCCCGAGCTGCGCGTCCGGCCCCTCGACCCGTGGACGCCGTCCGGCCCGCTCGACGGCGCTCCGGACCCCGCCGAACTCCCGCCGCTGCTCCGCGGCTATCTGCGCGCCGGTGCCTGGATGTGCGGGGCGCCGCAGCACGACCGGGCCTTCGGCGACGCGGACTTCTTCGTGCTGCTGGACACCGAGCGGATGAACGAGCGCTACCGGCGCTTCTTCCTCGGCGACGTCCGGTGAACCCCTGGACGGCAACCTCCCCCTGCACGGTGAGCGCCTGCGTCACCCGCACCGGCACCCGGCCGCCCGCCCGCCGCACCCTGCGCCGCGCGGCCGCCTTCGCCCGCGTGGTGACCCGGGCGATGGCGAGCGGGGAGCGGATCGCCGACCCGGAGGTGCTGCGCGCGTCCGCCCGTTCCGCGCTCGACGCCCTCGGCGTACGGCTGGAAACGGACGGCGCCCGGCTCGGCGTGCGCGCCGCGCCGCCCGCCCCCGGCGCTCCGGAGCCCGGCACGCTCGTCGTCGCCAACCACATCTCCTGGCTCGACGTCGTCGCCCTGCTCGCCGTCGAACCCGTGACCGTGCTCGCCAAGCGGGAGATCGCCGGCTGGCCGGTCGTCGGCCCGGTGGTGCGGCGCGCGGGCACCCGGTTCATCGACCGCGACAGCCTGCGCTCCCTCCCCGGCACCGTCGGCGAACTCGCCGCGCTGCTCCGCACCGGCCGCTCCGTGATGGTCTTCCCCGAGGGCGTCACCCGGTGTTCCGGCACCGGGGGGCGCTTCCGGCGGGCGGTCTTCGAGGCCGCCCTCGACGCGGGTGCCCCCGTCCGCCCGGTGACCGTCGGCTACCGGCAGCACGGGGTGCCCAGCACCGTGGCCGCCTTCGTCGGCGAGGACGACTTCGGTGCCTCGCTGCGCCGTGTGCTGGCCGCCGACGGGCTCACCGTGCGTCTCCGGGCGCACAACCCGGTGCTGCCGGTGCCCGGCGTGGACGACCGGCGCTCGCTCGCCGAACGCGCCCAGCGGGCCGTACGGGCCGCGGACCCCGCCGGTGCCGGGCCGCGGCCCGTCCGGGAACGCCCCCGGACGGTCCCGCGCGAGCGGGCCGGATGAGCGGTGCTCCCCGGCCGGCCGGGCGGCGGCCGTGCCGCGCGGACCTGCCCGCGCGCCGCCCGGGGAGGGCGTCGTCAGCGCAGCAGCGCCAGCACGGACTCCACCGAGTCGGCCTCGGAGGCCGGCTTGTCGTCGCGGTAGCGGAGCACCCGCGCGAAGCGCAGCGTCACGCCCTCCGGGTAGCGCGTCGACCGCTGAACCCCGTCGAACGCCACCTCCACCACCAGCTCCGGACGGACCGTCACCCCCCAGGGCTCGTGCCCGGTCGCCAGTTCGGTGAGCCGCTCGGTCTGCCAGGCCAGCAGCCGGTCCGTGAGGCCCTTGAAGGTCTTGCCGAGCATCGCGAACGAGCCGTCCGGGCGACGGGCGCCCAGATGCAGGTTCGACAGCTTGCCGGTCCGCCGCCCGTGCCCCCACTCCGCGGCGAGCACCACCAGGTCCAGGGTGTGTACAGGCTTCACCTTCAGCCAGGAGGCGCCGCGCCGGCCGGCGCTGTAGGCGGCGTCCAGCCCCTTGACGACGACACCCTCGTGGCCGCGCGCGAGCACGTCCTCCGTGAACTCCCGTACGGCGCGCCGGGTCCGCTCGTCCGCCGGGTCGGCGGCCTCCAGCCGCCGCACCCGCAACGGCTCCGGTACGACCCGGGCCAGCTCCTCGTGCCGCCGTGCCGCCGGCAGTTCCAGCAGGTCGCGGCCGTCCACGTACAGCAGGTCGAAGAAGACGGCGGAGAGCGGCAGCGCGGCCCGGGCCGTCTCCACGTCGAGCCGGGAGCCCACCCGCCCGGCGACCTCCTGGAACGGCCGGGGCCGCCCGTCCGCGCCGAGCGCGATCACCTCGCCGTCGAGCACGGCCTCGGTGACGGGCAGTTCGCGGGCCGCGGCCACCACCTCGGGCAGCCGGTGCGTGATCTCGTCCAGCGTGCGCGTCCAGACCCGTACGCCGCCGGTGTCCCGGTGCACCTGCACCCGGATGCCGTCGAGCTTCTCCTCCACGGCGCACGGCCCCAGTTTGTCCAGCGCCTCGTCCACGTCCTTCGCGGTGTGCGCGAGCATCGGCAGCACCGGGCCGCCGACCCGGAGCCGGAAGTCCGCCAGGGCGTCCGGGCCGCGGTCGAGCAGGACCTCGGCGACGGCGCCGAGCGAGCCGCCGAGCATCACGGCACGGCGTACGTCGGCGGGGGCCGCGCCGGTGGCCTCCGCCAGCCCCTCCACCGCGAGCGCGTCGAGCGCGCCCTGCCGCAGCTCACCGCCGAGCAGCCCGAGCAGGAAGTGCTGTTCCTCCGCGGTGGCCGCGGTCAGCAACGCGTCGACCAGGCGCTTCCGTTCGGTCTGCGCGCCCTTGCCGGAGACGGCCGCGATCCGGCTCAGCGCGGCGTCCACCTCCAGCACGCCGAGCCGTGGCTCCGGCGCCGGGGGCCGCGGCTGTCTGAGGGTGCTCCAGCCGACGCCGGTCTTCCGCTGCGGCAGCCGGCCGGCCAGATAGGTGATGATCAGCGGCGCCTCGGCGGGCTCCGCGTCCCGGAACAGCCGGGCGAGACGGCTCACCTTCGCCGAACGGGCGGAGGTGGCGGCGACCTCGGCGGAGGTCCGGGCGAGCTCGGCCAGCAACATGTCTCCATCCTCGCCCGTCCCGCCCGCATTCGCTCCCCTCCCGGTCCCGCCGCCACGCCCTCCGGAGCTTTCACGTATGTGGCGTAACACCAGGTCCATATGGCATTGCGCAGTGCTACGGAAACGGAGCCCGCAATCTCGAAAAGTCCGCGCCACGGACGGTGAAACGAAAGTCACAAGAAATTGCGGGGCCCGGGAATCAACCTGTCCGGCCTTCTCCGCATCCTTCATATGAGCAACAGGAGCAACACCCGTCACGCGCGAGCACACCAGGCGAACAGAACGAGCCGAAGAGTTGACGGGTGATGTACGTCACGGCGACGGTGAAGGGCCGGTTCGCGGGCCGGAGTGGCGGGGCGTGCGAACAGCGGCTGGTGCACTCGTCCAAATAAACCGGTGAATTGCGGACCCGCCGGAAACCGTGCGGAGTGATTCGGCCACCCCTGGTGCACGTGCATCCGCTCATGCACCGGCACGTGAACACAGTTATGATCCGGTCAGCCGACATCCCCCACCCGTGCGGCGGGGATACCGCCGAGCGCTAATCGGGAGAGTCCAGTGCACCACGCGTACAACGGCATGGCGGCCACGGATCTTCGCGGGGTCCGTTGGCAGAAGAGCAGGCACAGCAATTCGCAGGGATCCTGCGTCGAGTTCGCCAAGCTGCCCGGGGGAGAAGTGGCCGTGCGGAACTCGCGCTTTCCGGACGGGCCGGCGCTGATCTACACCCCGGCCGAGGTCGAGGCCATGCTGCTCGGCGTCAAGGACGGCGAGTTCGACCATCTGATACGCGACTGACCCGCGCCGGTGTCCGCGACCGTCCCTCGCGCCCGCACCGCCCGCACCGCCCGCGAGGGCGGCCGTGAAAGTCCGGTCGGCCCGGTCGGCTCGGCCGGTCCGGTCAGCCCGGTCGGCCCGGTCAGCCCGGCTCGTGGAGCCGGGTGCGGCCGGGGCGGGAGCCGTGCGCGGCGGACCCGGCGCACCGGGCCCCGCGTCAGCCCCGCGGGGGCGGGACCTGCAGAGAGGGTCCCGGCAGCCGGAAGAGCGCCCAGACGACCTTGCCGCGCAGCGTCCCCGCGAGCGGGTGCCAGCCCCAGCTGTCGCTGAACGCCTCGACGAGATGGAGCCCCCGGCCCGACTCGCCCGTGCAGTCCGGCTCCTCCGGGGCGTGGGAGCGCGCCACCGGGCTGTCGTCGCTGGGGTCCCGGACCGCGCACACCAGGCGCGAGGTCCAGCGCAGCAGGTGCAGCCGTACGCCGGGCTCGACCCGGGGCGCGCCGAGCGGCAGCGGGCGCACGGCGGGCAGCGCGTGCCGCAGGGCGTTGGTGACCAGCTCCGAGACGACGAGGCCGACCGTGTCGAAGTGCTCGTCGAGATCCCAGTCCAGCAGTGCGGAGCGGGTGAATCTGCGGGCGCCGCCGACGGACTCGAAATGCGGGGCCAGCGAGCAGGACAGGGAGCTCGAGGCGGCCACGGGGCCGAGGGACGGGAGCTCCCGCCCTAACGGCTCGAGCATGGTCGATCCATCGGTCCCCATGCGAGGTACTCCCGGCCCAAGTGGAATTCGGTCACGGCAGACTGCTGGTGTAGCAGGGCCCATCGTTCCGAATGCGTACGGCAGATGCAAGGGCAGATGCACGTGCAGCTGACGGCATTGCCCGGACCCGTACGGGTTTCTCCGAAATTTCTCCCTACGCCCCTGAAGCAGTGGCCACACTCACATCCCATCTGTGTAACCACACGGGCACGCAACGGAGCCCGGAAGTGGCAGACTGCCGCTGTTGACGGTCGCAGTGCATCACCAACGGAGACAGGGCAGTCGGGACATGGCCACAGGGCAGCCGGGAAGTGGAACGGACGGGCCCGCGGGATCGGGCGGCTCCATGGTGCGCCGCATCCTGCTCGGCTCGCAGCTGAGACGCCTCCGCGAATCCCGGGGCGTGACGCGGGAAGCGGCCGGCTACTCCATCCGTGCGAGTGAGTCCAAGATCAGCCGGATGGAGTTGGGCAGGGTGAGCTTCAAAGCGCGGGACGTGGCGGACCTGCTGACGCTCTACGGAGTCACGGACGCGGCCGAGCGCGAGGCGCTCCTGGGGCTGGCCAAGGAGGCGAACGTCGCGGGCTGGTGGCACAGCTTCGGCGACGTACTGCCCGGCTGGTTCCAGACCTATGTCGGCCTGGAGGGCGCCGCCTCCTACATCCGCGCCTACGAGGTGCAGTTCGTGCACGGCCTGCTGCAGACCGAGGGCTATGTGCACGCCGTCGTCACCCGCGGCCAGCCGAACGCCTCGGCCGAGGAGGTCGACAAGCGGGTGGCGCTGCGCATGGAGCGGCAGAAGCTCCTGGTCGCCGAGCGCGGACCGGACGTCCACATCGTCCTGGACGAGGCCGCGCTGCACCGCCCCTACGGCGACGCGGAGGTGATGCGCGGCCAGTTGAAGCACCTGGCCGAGGTCTCCGAGCACCCCCGGCTCACCCTCCAGGTCATGCCGTTCTCCTTCGGCGGGCACGCGGGCGAGAGCGGAGCCTTCACGATGCTGCGCTTCCCCGAGTCCGACCTTCCCGACGTGGTCTATCTGGAACAGCTCACCAGCGCGCTCTATCTCGACAAGGCCGAGGACGTCGCGCACTACCGGCGGGTGATGGACCGGCTGCACAAGGACAGCCTGTCGCCGGCCGAGTCGAGGGATCTGGTGACGAAGATCCTCCAAGAAGCGTGAATATCAGTACGATGAAAAGCCATCAGGAGTCCGTACCTCCCGCGGGCGCCCCTCCCGGTGCTCCGGCCTCCTAGTCAGGGGTGGCATGTCGTACTTCACAGAGTTGGCCCATCAGTACATCGACGGTGCGTGGAAGTCCGGCAGCGGCTCCTGGGACATCATCGACTTCAACCCCTACACCGGGGACAAGCTGGCCGCGATCACCATCGCGACGACCGCGGAGGTCGACGAGGCCTACCGGGCCGCGGAGCGCGCCCAGCGCGGCTGGGGCGCCACCAACGCGTACGCGCGGCGCGTCGTCATGGAACGCGCCCTGCGCATCGTCGAGGAGCGCGAGGAGGACATCGCCGAGGCGATCGTCACCGAACTCGGCGGCACCCGGCTGAAAGCCGGCTTCGAACTGCACCTCGCCAAGGAGTTCCTGCGCGAGGCGATGCAGCTGGCGCTGCGCCCGGAGGGCCGCATCATCCCCTCCGCCGCCGACGGCAAGGAGAACCGCGTCTACCGCGTCCCGGTCGGCGTCGTGGGCGTCATCAGCCCCTTCAACTTCCCCTTCCTGCTCTCGATCAAGTCGGTCGCCCCCGCCCTCGCGCTGGGCAACGGCGTCGTCCTCAAGCCGCACCAGAACACCCCGGTCGTCGGCGGCGCGCTGGTGGCCAAGGTGTTCGAGGACGCCGGGCTGCCGCCCGGGCTGCTCAACGTCGTGATCACCGACATAGCCGAGATAGGCGACGCCTTCATCGAGCACCCGGTTCCGAAGGCCATCTCGTTCACCGGCTCCGACAAGGTCGGCCGGCACGTCGGCACCGTCGCCGCCGCCCACTTCAAGCGCACCGTGCTCGAACTCGGCGGCAACAGCGCCCTGATCGTGCTCGACGACGCCGACATCGACTACGCCGTCGACGCCGCCGTGTTCAGCCGCTTCGTGCACCAGGGCCAGGTCTGCATGGCGGCCAACCGGGTGCTGCTCGACCGCCGCGTCGAGCGCGAGTTCACCGACAAGTTCGTCGCGAAGGTCCGCACCCTGCGCACCGGCGACCCGGCCGACCCGCGGACCCACCTCGGCCCGCTGATCAACAGCTCGCAGGCGGAGCACATCACGGCGCTGGTGGAACGGTCGATCGAGGCCGGCGCCACCGCGCTGGTGCGCGGCGAGACCGACGGCAATCTGGTGTCGCCGACTGTGCTGACCGGCGTCGCCGAGGACGCTGAGGCGCTCCAGCAGGAGATCTTCGGCCCGGTGGCGGTGCTGGTGCCCTTCGACGGCGAGGAGGAGGCCGTACGCATCGCCAACCGGACGCCGTACGGACTCAGCGGCGCCGTGCACACCCGGGACGTCGAGCGCGGTGTACGGATCGCCAAGCGCATCGAGACGGGCATGATCCACGTCAACGACGGCACGGTGCACGACGAGCCGATCGTCCCCTTCGGCGGCGAGAAGAACTCCGGCGTCGGACGGCTGAACGGCGAGTCGATGGTGGACTGCTTCACCACCCAGAAGTGGATCTCGATCCAGCACGGGCGCAGCGCGTTCCCGTTCTGACCCGGCTCGCGCGTGAGCCGGTGCCGGGGAGGGCCCGGAGCCCGTGAGGCTCCGGGCTTTTTCGTGCCCGGGGAGGGCTTGCCGGCTTGCGGACCGGCGGACCTGCGGACCGGCGGACCGGCGGACCGGCGGGCTTGCGGGATGGCCGGCTGCGGGCTTTGCGGACAGAAGCTGACCGCAAGCCTCTCTAGCTTGGGAGTCGCGGAACACACCGGAACGTGTTCCGCGACCCACACCCCGGTTACGGAAAGGCCGCATCATGCCCACTCTGGTCAACGCGGAAGCCCACGGCGACGAGCGCGGCGCCCTGCTCGACTACCTGGAGGCCCAGCGCGGCGGCGTCCGGCGGGCCCTGCTCGGGCTGACCGACGAGCAGGCGGCGCGGAAGCCCAGCGCCAGCGAGCTGTCGCTGTCCGGGCTTCTCAAGCACCTCGTGGAGACGGAGGACGGCTGGGTGCGGACCGCCCGGGGCCTGCCGTACAGCTACGTCCGGAACGAGACGAACTGGCACGAGAGCTTCCAGCTGGTCGGCGACGAGACCGTGGCCGGGAAGCTCGCCGAGTGGGAGCAGGTGGCCCGCCGCACGGAGGAGCACGTCCGTTCGCTGGAGGACTTCGACGCCCTCTTCGCGCTGCCGGAGGCGCCCTGGTTCCCCAAGGACAGCAAGCGGTCGCAGCGGTGGATGGTGCTGACCCTGATCCAGGAGGTGGCCCGGCACGCCGGCCATGCCGACGTGATCCGCGAGTCGCTGGACGGCAGGACCGCGTTCGAGCTGGTCGACCTGGAGCGGGAAGCGGGATAGCCCGCGGGCCCGGTGCCGGCCCGGCGCGGGACGGCGGCCCTGTCGTCCGCCACGCTCCGGGCGGGCCGTACCCGGTGGCTCCGAGGGCTGTCCCGCGGTTCCCGGTGGATCGGTGCGCGGCGCCGGGTCCGCGGTGCGTCGCGAGGCGGGGAGCCGGACTCCCACCGGGCGCGCTCCGGCGGTCCGGCCACGCGGCGAGGTGCCGCAGCCGTCGTTCGCGGTGCGCCCGCCGGGGAGCACGGGACAGCGCTTAGGGTGACGTCGTACGGGCCGGCCGGGCGAGAGGACGAGTTCTGCCGATGTCAGCGACGCGACTCCTGGTGCTCGGCGCGGTCCGCCAGCACGGCCGCGCACACGGCTACCAGGTGCGCAACGACCTCGAGTTCTGGGGCGCGCACGAGTGGTCGAACGCCAAGCCCGGCTCGATCTACCACGCGCTGAAGCAGATGGCCAAGCAGGGACTGCTGATCGAGCACGACACCGCGCCGAGCACCGCGGGCGGCCCGCCCCGCACCGAGTACGAGCTGACCGACGAGGGCGAGCGGGAGTTCTTCAGCCTGCTGCGCGAGGCGCTGCTGCGGCACGACGAGAAGCCCGACATGCTCACGGCCGGGGTCGGGTTCATCGTCGACCTCCCGCGCGCCGAGGCGGTCTCGCTGCTCAAGCAGCGGGTCGCGGCCCTGGAGGCGTGGCGGGAGGAGGTCGGCCGGCACTGGACCCCGCCGGCCGCCCCGGAGGAGTGGGGGCACATCGGCGAGATCATGAAGCTCTGGACGCACGAGGCCGAGAGCAGCGCGGCGTGGACGCGCGGGCTGATCGAGCGGCTGGAGGCGGGCGCGTACGTGATGGCGGGCGAGGGTGAGCGGTCGCTCGACGTACTGCCTCCGGGGGCCGTGAATCCGTACGCGGACCGGGCCGCGCGCGAGTCCGGGAACTCCGGCGGAGGCCCCGGCGAAAATCCTGGCGGAGACCCCGGGGGCCCCGGCGGGGGATGACCGGGCCGACCGGGCGGCGGAGGGGGTCGCGCGGCCCGGACTGCGGGGCGGGGCGGGACGGGGCGGTCCCGGGGGCCGGGCGGGCAGCCGGCTGCCGGGGCGGGCGGTGGCGGTTCGGGGGCCGGGCGGAAGGCAGCCGGGTGCCGGGCGGGACGGTTTCGGGAGCGCCGGACGGCCTCCGGAGCGCCGGACGGTTTCCGGAGCGGCGGACTGGAACTGAAGCGTCCCGTCCGGCGTTGATAGCTTGGGGCCGCCGCGCCTGCTCCCCCAGTCCCGGCACCCGACTCCACGACCTGTGCCCGGGCCCAGCCTGCGCCCCCGACCCAGGAGCCTCTCTTCCCGTGACCACTCTCGCGCTCGGCCCCAGCTGGCTGGACCCGGACTATCTGATCCAGACGTTCGGCCTGATCGGCATCCTGACGATCGTGTTCGCCGAGTCCGGCCTGCTCATCGGCTTCTTCCTGCCCGGCGACTCGCTGCTCTTCACCACCGGCCTGCTGGTCGCCACCGACCAGTATCTGCACTACCCGCTGTGGCTGGTGTGCACGCTCATCGTGCTCGCCGCGATCATCGGTGACCAGGTGGGCTATCTGTTCGGGCGGAAGGTCGGCCCCGCGCTGTTCAAGCGGCCCGACTCGAAGTTCTTCAAGCAGGAGAACGTCGAGAAGGCTCATGAGTTCTTCGAGAAGTACGGCCCCAAGTCGCTGGTCCTCGCCCGCTTCGTGCCGATCGTGCGGACGTTCACGCCGATCATCGCGGGCGTCAGCCGGATGAACTACCGCTCGTTCATCACCTTCAACATCATCGGCGGCATGCTGTGGGGCGCCGGTGTCACGATCCTCGGCTACTTCCTCGGCCAGATCGACCTGGTGCACGAGCACATCGAGAAGATCCTGATCCTGATCGTCCTGCTCTCCGTGCTGCCGATCGTCATCGAGTACCTCCGGGCCCGGAAGCAGAACCGGCGCGCGGCGGCGGACGTCGCCGCGCGCGTTCCGCAGGACGTCGTCCGGCCCGAGGGCCCGCAGCGCGGCCGGCACGCCAAGCGCTGACCGCGTACGCCGGGACGGCCGACCGCCGACCGCCGACCGCCGACCCTCGACCACCGACAGCCGACCAGCGCCGACCACCGACCGCGCCCGCCGGACACGCACGGAACACCGGAGCG
>NZ_WHPN01000089.1 GCF_009735685.1 Streptomyces lycii
AAGGGCGGCTCCGCCGTGCCCGCGGTCTGGCCGCGCCCCCAGGACCTGCGCGCCCAGGGCGGCCCCGTCCCCGTCGGGGAACGGGCCGTCGTGGTCGCCGACGGGGACACCGATCCGTACGCGCTCGACGCGTTGCGCGAGGTGCTGCGGAACGCCGGGGCGGACACCGTGCTCGACGTCTCCCCCGGGGCCGCTCTTCCCCCGGACGCGCTCGTGGTGCGCGCCGACGCGCGGGGCGCGGAGCAGGCACTGCGCGCCCTGCGGGCGTCCGAGCGCGGGGACCTGCCTTCCGGCGGTTACCGGCTCGCCGTCGGCCGGACCGGGGGCAGGGACACCGTGGCGCTCGCCGGTGAGGGACCCGACGGGCTGTTCCACGCCGTGCAGACGCTGCGCCAGCTGGTCACCGGGGAGGACTCCGGCGGCGGGTCCGGCGCGTCCCGCGGGCCCGGGAACCGTGCGGACCCGGCCGGACCGCCCGAGCGGCCCGGGGACGGCCGGGACGACCGGACCCGGCCGGGCGGCAGGGCACTCGCCGGTGTCGTCGTCCGCGACTGGCCGGCCGCCCCGGTGCGCGGCACCACCGAGGGCTTCTACGGCACCCCGTGGTCGCACGGCGAGCGCCTGGCCCAGCTCGGCTTCCTCGGCCGCACCAAGCAGAACCACTACCTCTACGCGCCCGGCGACGACCCGTACCGGCAGGCCCGCTGGCGAGACCCGTACCCGGCCGGGCAGCGCGCCGAGTTCCGGGCGCTCGCCGACCGTGCGCGGCGCAACCACGTGACGCTCGGCTGGGCCGTCGCCCCCGGGCAGGCCCTGTGCTTCTCCTCCGACGAGGACCTCCGGGCGCTGAACCGCAAGATCGACGCGATGTGGGCGCTGGGGGTCCGCTCGTTCCAGCTGCAGTTCCAGGACGTCAGCTACAGCGAGTGGCACTGCGAGGCGGACCGGGAGACGTACGGCTCCGGGCCGGGGGCCGCCGCCCGCGCCCAGGCCCGGGTCGCCAACGCCGCAGCCCGGCACCTCGCCGGACGCCACCCGGGCGCGGAGCCGCTGACGCTGATGCCGACCGAGTTCTACCAGGACGGCAGCACCGACTACCGCGACGCGCTCGCCGGCGCGCTGCACTCCGGCGTGCACGTCGCCTGGACCGGTGTCGGCGTCGTGCCCGGCACCATCACCGGCGGCGAACTGGCGGAGGCCCGGAGCGCCTTCGGCCATCCGCTGGTCACCATGGACAACTATCCGGTCAACGACTACGCGAAGGACCGGCTCTTCCTCGGCCCCTACACCGGCCGCGAACCGGCCGTCGCCACCGGCTCCTCGGCGCTGCTGACGAACGCGATGCAGCAGCCCGCCGCGTCCCGGATCCCGCTGTTCACGGCGGCCGACTACGCCTGGAACCCGCGCGGCTACCGCCCCGCGGAGTCCTGGCGCGCGGCCGTCGACGACCTGGCGGGCGAGGACGCCGGCTCCCGGGCGGCGCTGCGCGCGCTGGCCGCCAACGACGCCTCCTCCGTCCTGGGCGGCGAGGAGTCCGCGTATCTGCGGCCGCTGATCGAGGCGCTGTGGGAGGCGTACGGCGGCACCGACCGGGAGGCACTGGAACGGGCGGCGCAGCGCCTGGACGACGCGTTCGCCGTCATGCGGAAGGCCCCGGAGCGGCTGTCCGGACCGGACGCCGCGGCGCTGCGCGAGGAGACCGGCCCCTGGCTGGACCAGCTCGCCCGGTACGGCCGCGCCGGCCGGCGCGCCGTCGCCATGCTGCTGGCGCAGGACGCGGGCGACGGCGCGGCGGCCTGGCGGGCGCAGCTGGACGTACGGAAGCTGCGCGAGGAGATCCGGTCCGGGTCCGCGACCGTCGGCAAGGGCGTGCTGGCCCCGTTCCTGGACCGGGCGCTCGACCGTGCCGACGCGTGGACGGGCGCCGACCGGGCCGGGCCCGCCACCTCCGTCACGCAGGGCCCCTCCGAGCTGACCGTCGACCTGGGCCGGCCCCGGCCGCTGGCCGCCGTGACCGTGCTGACCGCCCCCGGGAAGGGTTCGCCCGCCGACGTCGAGGCGCATGTGCCGGGCGAGGGCTGGCGGCCGCTCGGCGCGCTGTCCGAGGACGGCTGGACCCAGCTGCGGGCCGACGGCGTACGGGCCGACACGCTGCGGCTGACCTGGCCGGAGGACGGGCGCGCGCCCGAGGTCCACCGGGTCGTGCCGTGGTTCGGCGACACCCCCGGGGCGCGGCTGGAGCTGGAGCGGGAGGAGACGGACGCGGTGATCGGCGGCCGGGCGAGGACGGTGCCGGTCGAGCTGGTCCCGGAGCGGCCGGGCGACATCCGCGGCAGGCTGGTCGCGCGGGCCCCGGAGGGTGTCGAGGTCGAGGTGCCCGACGGGGTCACGGTGCGGCGCGGCGCGACGACCGAGGTGCCGGTGCGGGTCACCGTCCCGGAGGACACCCCGGCCGGCTCGTACGAGGTGCCGTTCGACTTCGCGGGCGAGGAGCGGACGCTGACCGTGCGCGCGTATCCGGAGACCGGCGGACCGGATCTGGCGCGGGGAGCGAAGGCGTCGTCCTCCGGGGACGAGACCGCCGGCTTCCCGGCCGCGGCGGCGGTCGACGGCGACCCGGCGACCCGCTGGTCCTCGCCCGCCGAGGACGACGCGTGGTTCCAGGTCGAGCTGGCGGAGCCGGCCCGGGTCGGCCGGGTGGTGCTGCACTGGCAGGAGGCGTACGCGGACCGCTACCGGATCCAGGTCTCGGCGGACGGCCGCGACTGGCGCACGGCGGCGACCGTGCGGGACGGCCGGGGAGGCCGCGAGTCGGTGCGGATGGACGCGGCGGACACCCGGTTCGTCCGGGTCCGGGGCGACCGGCGCGCCACCGAGTACGGCTGCTCCCTGTGGTCGGTGGAGGTCTTCGCGGTGGCCGGCGGCGGCGAC
>NZ_WHPN01000090.1 GCF_009735685.1 Streptomyces lycii
ACTCTGGACGGCATGGAATACGTTTCCGCGCTTCTGCCGTCCGCCGTCATGGCGACCGCCTTCATCGCGCTGATCGTGACGATCGTCAAGAGCCAGGGCGGGGCCAACAAGTCCAAGGAGGACGCGGCCGTGGACGCCGCCCTCGCCCGGGCCGAGAACGCCCGCCCGGCGGAAGGTGACGCCGGCCGGGCCTGAGCCCGCCGCGCCGCCCCGCGCTGCCTCTGCTGCCCGCGCCGCCCGTACTGCCCGTACTGCCCGTCGGGGCCGTACCGCCCGCACCGCGGTGCGACCGGCCGCGGCGCACGGCACCGCGCCGCCGAGAAACACCAGGGCGCACGCTCCCGACCGGGGCGTGCGCCTTTTCGCTGTCCTATTTGGTGTTTTCACCCCAGTCTGACGGTACTATTCGAGCGTGCCACGACCATTGGGTGAGCTGGAAGACGCCGTGATGACGCGGGTGTGGAAGTGGAACCGCCCGGTCACCGTCCGAGAAGTCCTGGAGGACCTTCAGAAGGAGCGGTCGATCGCCTACACGACGGTCATGACCGTAATGGACAACCTGCATCAGAAGGGCTGGGTGCGCAGGGAAGCCGAAGGCCGGGCCTATCGATATACGGCGGTCTCCACCCGCGCCGCGTACTCGGCCGCACTGATGAACGAAGCGTTGGCCACCAGCGACAACCAGGCCGCCGCACTTGTCGCCTTCTTCGGCATGATGTCCCCGGAACAGCGGGAAGCCCTCCGTGATGCCGTGCGCGTCGTGCAACCGGACGGTCCCGGTGAGGGAACAGACGACACGGGGCGATAACGTCCGTACATGTCCCCAGTAGCAAAAGAGGTCACCATCCGCCGGGCCCGGACGACCGATGTCCCGGTGGTCCGCGGGCTCATCGACGCCTACGCGCGCGAGGGCATCCTGCTCGACAAAGCGACGGTGACCCTTTACGAGGACATCCAGGAGTTCTGGGTGGCCGAACGGGACGAGGACGGCCGCGTCGTCGGATGCGGAGCCCTCCATGTCATGTGGGAGGACCTCGCGGAGGTGCGCACTCTGGCGGTCGACCCGGCCGTGAAGGGCACCGGCGTGGGACACCAGGTCCTCGCCAAGTTGCTGCGGACCGCGCGCTGGCTCGGCGTCCGCCGTATTTTCTGCCTGACCTTCGAAGTCGACTTCTTCGCCAAGCACGGCTTCACGGAGATCGGTGACACTCCCGTCGACGGGGATGTCTACAGCGAGCTGCTGCGTTCCTATGACGAGGGCGTCGCCGAGTTCTTGGGGCTGGAGCGGGTGAAGCCCAACACCTTGGGCAACAGCCGGATGCTTCTGCATCTGTGATCGGATCGCTATTCACGGCGACCGGCGGCCATACCCTATGTCCGAAACGCGCATGTTTCCCGCACGGATCCGGGACTGAACCTCACCCGAGGGTTTGTGTTTTCCCCGGAAAAGCGGTTTGCTTTCCGTCGTACTGAATTTTCGAAGAAAGGGAATCCGGTGGCACAGAAGGTTCAGGTACTTCTTGTCGACGACCTCGACGGCGGTGAGGCGGACGAGACCGTGACGTTCGCCCTGGACGGCAAGACGTACGAGATCGACCTCACCACCGCGAATGCGGAGAAGCTCCGGGGTCTTCTCGAGCCGTACACGAAGAGCGGGCGCCGTACCGGTGGCCGTGCCTCCGCCTCGCGCGGCAAGGCGCGTTCCGGCTCGGGCGGCGGCAGCAACCAGGACACGGCGAAGATCCGCGCCTGGGCCAAGGAGAACGGTTACGAGGTCAACGACCGCGGCCGCGTTCCCGCCACGGTCCGCGAGGCCTACGAGAAGGCGAACGGCTGAGCGGCGGCCCGTCGCAGCCGGGCCCGGTGGACCTCCGTGGCCGCCGTGCCCACCAGCCGGACGAGATCGGGGGCCGCCGTTCCGGCGCCCCCGTCCCGGTTTCCGCCGTGCAGGGTCGTCGCGGGCAGCGTCGGCTCGATCTCGCGGCCCGGCGCCGGGGGCCGTAGCCAGCGGGGCCGGTCTCCGTCCCCGCCGGCCGACGGTGCGGCCGTGCGGCCGCCCCCGCCGAGCGCGGTCAGGTCCAGCGCGACACCGCCCCACTCCAGCCAGTCGAGCAGCCCGGGCAGCTCCTCGGCGCTCCCCGCGGCCACCAGCAGCCGCATCCGGGTGCCGTGCAGCGCCACCGGGCCCGTGCGGGGTACCCGCCGCAGCACGGCCAGCCCGGCGTCGGCCGGCAGCTCCAGGACGTCGAACCGGAGCCCCGTGAGCAGCTCCAGCGGGGCGCCGCCGGTGCCCCCGGCGGTCGTCCAGCCCAGCTCGCGCTCGTACCACTCGCGCCCGCCCCGGAGGCGGGGCGTCCCGCTGCCGCCGTGCCCCTCGCCCGGGCCGGGCCGCCGCACGGGCCCGCGGGGTCCGTGCCCGGCGTGACGGCCCCCGTGCCCGCCGGGCCCGCGTCCGCGGCCGTCGGACACGGGAACGTCGGACACGGGAACGTCGGACACGAGGACGTCGGACACGAGGACGCCTGAGTCGCCGGGGCCCCCGGGCCCGTCGGAGCGGTCGGGGCCTTCGGGGTCTGCGGGGTCTTGGAGGCCGTTCTGCCCGTCGTGTCCACGCTGACCGTCGTACCCGTCGTACCCGTCGTACCCGTCGTACCCGTCGTACCCGTCGTACCCGTCGCGCCTGTCGTACCCGTCGCGCCCGTCGTGTCTGTCGTGCCCGCGCCCGTCATGTCCGTGCGGGCCGTCCCGTCCGCCGGTTCCGTGCGGGCCGTCGTGCGGGCCGTCCGCGCCGCCCGGGCCGCACGCGCGGGGCGGGCACCCCGCGCCGTCGCCGAGCGGCGGGCGGGGCCGGGGAAGCCCGGACGGCCCGGAACGGCGGGAGCGGTCGGGCCCGGGGATGCCGGAAGCCATGCCCGGAGCAACTGCCGAACCCCGTTCGGGTTACGCTCAGTTGGCATACGGGTACGGAACGTGGTAGCGACAGGGGCGTGAGGGCGCGTTCAAGGGGCGCAACGGTGTTCGCCCGTAGCTGAGGAGACGGGGCCGCGCTGCATGGACTGTCGGTGCCCCGGGGTAAAACTTGCCTAGTGGGAACGGGCGACGCGCAGGAGGCGACAGGTGGCGTTCGCCACGGGCGTACTGCTATCGAGGGTGGGCGACTGGCCTGCGGGAACATCGTCTCGCACCATCGGGTTGGAGCTGTTGTCGGCTGTCCGGGGCAGGAGACTCGGTATGAAGGTCCCCGCGGGAGCGGGGTGATCCGGACGGGTGTCGGCAGATGGAATGAGCTGTCCCCTGTTGCGGGACTAGCATGCGGAAGGACAGGGAGGGGACCGTCCCCGATCTGCCTGACCGCTCTGAGGAGCGATTAACGATGTTCGAGAGGTTCACCGACCGCGCGCGGCGGGTTGTCGTCCTGGCTCAGGAAGAAGCCCGGATGCTCAACCACAACTACATCGGCACCGAGCACATCCTCCTGGGCCTGATCCACGAGGGTGAGGGTGTCGCCGCTAAGGCCCTGGAGAGCCTCGGGATTTCGCTCGAGGCGGTCCGCCAGCAGGTGGAGGAGATCATCGGGCAGGGCCAGCAGGCCCCGTCCGGGCACATCCCCTTCACCCCCCGTGCCAAGAAGGTCCTGGAGCTGTCGCTCCGCGAGGCCCTCCAGCTCGGCCACAACTACATCGGTACGGAGCACATCCTGCTCGGCCTGATCCGCGAGGGCGAGGGTGTCGCCGCCCAGGTCCTCGTGAAGCTGGGCGCCGATCTGAACCGGGTGCGGCAGCAGGTCATCCAGCTGCTCTCCGGTTACCAGGGCAAGGAGGCCGCCACCGCGGGCGGCCCGGCCGAGGGCACTCCCTCGACCTCCCTCGTCCTGGACCAGTTCGGCCGGAATCTCACCCAGGCCGCCCGTGAAACCAAGCTCGACCCGGTCATCGGGCGCGAGAAGGAGATCGAGCGGGTCATGCAGGTGCTGTCCCGCCGTACGAAGAACAACCCGGTCCTCATCGGCGAGCCCGGCGTCGGCAAGACGGCGGTCGTCGAGGGACTGGCCCAGGCCATCGTCAAGGGCGAGGTGCCCGAGACCCTCAAGGACAAGCACCTCTACACCCTCGACCTCGGTGCCCTGGTCGCCGGCTCCCGCTACCGCGGTGACTTCGAGGAGCGCCTGAAGAAGGTGCTCAAGGAGATCCGCACCCGCGGCGACATCATCCTGTTCATCGACGAGCTCCACACCCTGGTGGGTGCGGGTGCCGCCGAGGGCGCGATCGACGCCGCCAGCATCCTCAAGCCGATGCTGGCCCGCGGTGAGCTGCAGACCATCGGCGCGACCACGCTCGACGAGTACCGCAAGCACCTGGAGAAGGACGCGGCCCTCGAGCGCCGCTTCCAGCCCATCCAGGTCGCGGAGCCGTCGCTGCCGCACACCATCGAGATCCTCAAGGGTCTCCGGGACCGTTACGAGGCGCACCACCGCGTCTCCATCACGGACTCCGCGCTGGTGGCGGCCGCCCAGCTGGCCGACCGCTACATCTCCGACCGCTTCCTGCCGGACAAGGCGATCGACCTGATCGACGAGGCCGGTTCCCGGATGCGCATCCGCCGGATGACGGCGCCGCCGGACCTCCGCGAGTTCGACGAGAAGATCGCCGACGTGCGCCGGGAGAAGGAGTCCGCGATCGACTCGCAGGACTTCGAGATGGCGGCCGGTCTCCGCGACAAGGAGAAGCAGCTGCTGGCCCAGAAGGCCAAGCGGGAGAAGGAGTGGAAGGCCGGCGACATGGACGTCGTCGCCGAGGTCGACGAGGAGCTGATCGCCGAGGTCCTCGCCACGGCCACCGGCATCCCGGTCTTCAAGCTCACCGAGGAGGAGTCCTCCCGGCTGCTGCGCATGGAGGACGAGCTGCACAAGCGCGTCATCGGCCAGAAGGACGCCATCAAGGCGCTCTCGCAGGCCATCCGGCGTACGCGTGCGGGCCTCAAGGACCCGAAGCGCCCCGGCGGCTCGTTCATCTTCGCGGGCCCGTCCGGTGTCGGTAAGACCGAGCTGTCCAAGACGCTCGCCGAATTCCTCTTCGGCGACGAGGACGCGCTGATCTCCCTCGACATGTCGGAGTTCAGCGAGAAGCACACGGTCTCCCGGCTCTTCGGCTCCCCGCCCGGATACGTGGGCTACGAGGAGGGCGGCCAGCTCACCGAGAAGGTGCGACGCAAGCCGTTCTCCGTGGTCCTCTTCGACGAGGTGGAGAAGGCCCACCCGGACATCTTCAACTCGCTGCTGCAGATCCTGGAGGACGGTCGCCTGACCGACTCCCAGGGCCGTGTCGTGGACTTCAAGAACACGGTCATCATCATGACCACCAACCTCGGCACCCGGGACATCTCCAAGGGCTTCAACCTGGGCTTCGCCGCCCAGGGCGACGCCAAGACCGGGTACGAGCGGATGAAGGCCAAGGTCAACGACGAGCTGAAGCAGCACTTCCGGCCGGAGTTCCTCAACCGTGTCGACGACACCGTGGTGTTCCACCAGCTGACCGAGGAAGACATCATCCAGATCGTCGACCTCATGCTGGCCAAGGTGGACGAGCGGCTGAAGGACCGCGACATGGGCATCGAGCTCAGCGCGGACGCCAAGGCCCTGCTCGCCAAGCGGGGTTACGACCCGGTGCTGGGCGCCCGGCCGCTGCGCCGGACGATCCAGCGCGAGATCGAGGACGTGCTCTCCGAGAAGATCCTCTTCGGTGAGCTGCGGCCCGGTCACATCGTGGTCGTCGAGGTCGAGGAGGAGGGTGACGAGAAGAAGTTCACCTTCCGCGGCGAGGAGAAGTCCGCGCTGCCGGACGCCCCGCCGATCGAGTCGGCCGGCTCGGGTCCGAACCTGACCAAGGACGCGTAAGCGCTCGCGCCGAGCGCCCGAGCGGTGAGGGGCGGCCCCGGAACCTCCGA
>NZ_WHPN01000091.1 GCF_009735685.1 Streptomyces lycii
CCGGCTCCGGCCCGCAGCCGGGCACCGCGCCGCCGGACCCGGCGAACGCCGCCGTGGCGGTGCTGCTGATAGGCCCGGCGGGCGCCGGCAAGACGACGGTCGCCCGGCACTGGGCCGACAACCGGCGGGTGCCGACCGCGCACATCAGCCTCGACGACGTACGGGAATGGGTCCGGTCGGGCTTCGCCGATCCGCAGTCCGGCTGGAACGACCACTCCGAGGCGCAGTACCGGCTGGCCCGCCGCACCTGCGGCTTCGCCGCCCGCAACTTCCTCGCCAACGGCATCTCCTGCATCCTCGACGACGCCGTCTTCCCCGACCGGCCCGCGATCGGCCTCGGCGGCTGGAAGCGGCACGTCGGGCCTGGGCTGCTGCCGGTGGTGCTGCTGCCGGGCCTGGAGATCGTCCTGGAGCGGAACGCCGCCCGCAGCGGGAACCGGAGGCTGTCCGACGAGGAGGTCGCCCGCATCCACGGCCGGATGGCCGGCTGGTACGGCTCCGGGCTGCCGATCATCGACAATTCGCAGTTCGACGTCCACATGACGGCCCGTGCGCTGGACGACGCGATAGCCCGCTCGCTGGCGAGCCCGCCCCCGTTCTGACCCCCGTCCCGGGTCCTCGCCTCGATCCTCGCCCCGGTCCTCGCCCATGCGCCGGCCCCTGCGGCGGGCACGGGCCGGCGCGGTTCCTGCTGCGGCGCCGCTCCGGGCCGGGCCGGCTCGGGCGGGGACCCGTCCGGACGCGCTCAGTCGGCCGGGTCCGGTCCCGGCTCGTAGGCTCGGGGCATGTCAGACGTGCACGCGGCCCGCCGCTCGCAGCTCCGCGACCGGTGCGCGGCAGCAGGCAGCGCTGCCGCGCTCGTCTCGCGGCCCGCCAACGTCCGTTATCTCGCCGGCGCCGCGCCGCCCGGCGCCGTACTCCTGCTGGGCCCGGCCCGCGGGCCGTCCGGCCCCCTCGGTGACGTGCTGCTGTGCGCCGGGCCGCCCACGGGCGGTTCCGCCGAGGGCCGGGTCGCCGACGGCGTGCGGGTGCAGGCGCTGCCCACGCCCGCCGGTGACGCCGCGGTCGCCGCCGCGGACCTGGCCGCCGCGGCAGGCGCGGACGGCCTCGCGGTGGAGGAGCACGACCTGTCCGTGAGCCGGCACCGCGCCCTCGGGTCCGTCGCCCCGCGGCTGCGTCTCGCCGACCTCGGCTGCGCCGTCGAGCAGCTGCGGCTGGTGAAGGACGAGGAGGAGATCGCCTGCCTGCGGATCGCCGCGGAGATCGCGGACCAGGCGCTGGGGGAGCTGCTGGAGTCGATCCTGGTGGGCCGCACGGAACGCCATCTGGCGCTGGAACTGGATCGCCGGCTCATCGACCACGGCGCGGACGGCCCCGCCTTCGCGACCTCCGTGGGCACCGGCCCCAACTCCGGGCTGGCCGCCCATCCGCCCTCCGACCGGAGGGTCGAGGAGGGCGACTTCCTGACCGTGTGCCTGGGCGCCAACTACCGGGGTTACCGCTGCGAGCTGGGCCGTACGTTCGTCATCGGCACCTCGCCGGCGGACTGGCAGATCGAGCTGTACGACCAGGTCTTCGCCGCGCAGCGGGCCGGCCGTGAGGCGCTCGCGCCGGACGTCGAGTGCCGGGAGGTCGACCACGCGGCACGGCAGATTCTGGACTCCGCGGGGTACGGCGCGGAACTCGCTCCGGCCACGGGGCACGGTGTCGGGCTGGAAAACCACGAGGACCCTCGGCTGTCCCCGGCGGCCATGGGTAAACTGGACGCTTGTGTGCCGGTCACCGTCGAACCGGGGGTCCACCTCCCGGGCCGGGGCGGTGTCCGGATCGATGACACGCTCGTCGTCCGTCCCGAGGCGGACGGCGGACCAGAGCTACTCACCATCACGACCAAGGAGCTGCTCGCGCTGTAGCCTGCGTGCGCCCTTGGTTCCACCAGCTTTCAGTCCAGGAGACACCGCAACGTGGCATCCACGAACGACCTCAAGAACGGCATGGTGCTCAAGCTCGAAGGCGGCCAGCTGTGGTCCGTCGTCGAGTTCCAGCACGTCAAGCCGGGCAAGGGCCCGGCCTTCGTCCGCACGAAGCTGAAGAACGTGCTCTCCGGCAAGACGGTCGACAAGACCTTCAACGCCGGTGTGAAGGTCGAGACGGCCAGCGTCGACAAGCGCGGGATGCAGTTCTCGTACAAGGACGGCAACGACTTCGTCTTCATGGACTCGGAGACGTTCGACCAGATCTACATCACCCCGGAGACCGTCGGCGACGCGGCCAACTACCTTCTGGAGGGCTTCGACGCGGTCGTGGCGATGTACGAGGGGAACCCCCTCTACGTCGAGCTGCCCGCCGCGGTCGAGCTGGTGATCGAGTACACCGAGCCCGGCGTCCAGGGCGACCGCTCCACCGGCGGCTCCAAGCCCGCCAAGCTGGAGACCGGCTACGAGATCGCCGTGCCCCTCTTCATCACCACGGGCGAGAAGATCAAGGTCGACACCCGTTCCGGTGAGTACCTCGGCCGGGTGAACAGCTAACCGTGGCTGCCCGCAACAAGGCCCGCAAACGCGCCTTCCAGATCCTCTTCGAGTCCGACCAGCGCGACAGCGCGGTGCGCACGGTGCTCGCGGACTGGTTGCGGCTCGCCAGGACCGACGACCGGCAGCCGCCGGTCAACGAGTACACGATGCAGCTCGTCGAGGGGTATGCGGAGCACGCCGAGCGGATCGACGAGCTGATCTCCACCTACTCCGTCGGCTGGACGCTCGACCGGATGCCCGTCGTCGACCGCTGCATCCTGCGGCTCGGCGCCTACGAGCTGATCTGGGAGGACGAGACCCCGGACGCGGTGGTGATCGACGAGGCGGTGCAGCTCGCCAAGGAGTTCTCCACCGACGACTCGCCGTCCTTCGTGAACGGGCTGCTGGGCCGGTTCAAAGAGCTGAAGCCGACCCTTCGCAGAGCATAGGCGGCACCGGCCGCGCCCCTTTCCACCAGGCCCGGAGCGAGAAGACGAACAATCTTCCGCTCCGGGCCCGGTGCGTGCGGGGGGCGGTGATCCCCCTCCGCCTCGGGGCCCGCGGCCCGTTCGCCCTGCCCGTTCGCCCTGCCCGTTCGCCCTGCCCGTTCGCCCTGCTCGTGTACTCCGGCCCGTGCGCCTGCCCCCGTGTGTGTCCTGCGTTTGTCCTGGCCGGCCCGTGCGCCTGTCTCCGTGTGTCCTGCGTGCGTTCTGGCCGGTCCGCACGCCCCCGTGTGCCCTGGCCGGTGTGTCCCGGCGAGGGTCCCGAGGGCGGCCGGGAGAGGAGAAAACCGCCGGGGGCGGCGGGACCGCTTGGTCCCGCCGCCCCCGGCGGCACGTTTCTGCGGGCGCCCGGGCCGCCTCGGCCCCGCCGCGCCGGTCTCAGAGGTCGTCGTGCTGGACGGCCCGCCGGGCGTCCGCGTCCAGCACGCCCCAGCTGATCAGCTGCTCGGTGAGGACGGAGGGCGACTGGTCGTAGATGACCGCGAGGGTGCGGAGGTCGTCCTGGCGGATCGACAGCACCTTGCCGTTGTAGTCACCGCGCTGGCTCTGGATCGTGGCGGCATACCGCTGCAGCGGGCCCGCCTTCTCCTGCGGGACGTGCGCCAGCCGCTCCAGGTCCAGGACCAGCTTCGGCGGCGGCTCGGCGGCCCCGCCCGGCGTGGTGCCCGGCAGTAGCTCCTGCACCGGGACGCCGTAGAAGTCCGCCAGCTCGGCAAGACGCTGCACGGTCACAGCACGGTCGCCGCGCTCGTAGGAGCCGACCACCACGGCCTTCCAGCGGCCCTGGGACTTCTCTTCGACACCGTGAAGAGACAGGCCCTGCTGGGTGCGGATGGCGCGGAGCTTGGCTCCGAGCTGCTTGGCGTATTCGCTGGACATATAGCTCCCCGGACGAAGACTTGGTAACTCACTGTGATGTTACGCAGCGTAATTCTGCTTCGTCAAGCGGAAGGGCTCCCACCCTGGGCCGACCGGGCGCGCGGGCGCGCGCCGGGGCCCGTGGCGCGGCGCCCGGGGCGGCCGGGGAGCGCCACCGGGAACCGGGGCGGGGGACAGGAGGGGCGGGAGCGGCAAGAGGGGCCAGAGAGGCTGGGGGGGCAGAGAGGTTGCGGGGGCAAGGCGTGAGGGACAGGACGACCGGGCACAGGGGGGGGGCGGAGGGGAACGCGCGGAAGGCGTCCGCCGGCCGCCCTGGTATCGTTCACCAGGCAGTTTCCGACGTCCTTTAAGGTCCGTCCCGTGAGGCGGAGAAGGAGGTCCGTTTCGTATGGACGCATCCCCTGAAAGCCCCGATCCGGCAGCCCCGGCGGCGCACACTGGGCACAGCCCGGCCCGCCCCGTCCTGGAGGCCCCCGACATCGCGCGGGTCCTGACCCGCATCGCCCACGAGATCGTCGAACGCGCCAAGGGCGCCGACGACGTGGTTCTCCTCGGCATCCCCACCCGCGGCGTCTTCCTCGCCCGCCGGCTGGCCGCCAAGCTGGAGGAGATCACCGGCCGCCCGCAGCCGGTCGGCTCGCTCGACATCACCATGTACCGCGACGACCTGCGGCTGCGCCCGGCGCGTGCGCTCGCCCGCACCGACATCCCCGGCGACGGGGTGGACGGCCGGCTCGTCGTGCTCGTCGACGACGTGCTCTTCTCCGGCCGCACCATCCGGGCGGCGCTCGACGCCCTCGGCGACATCGGCCGCCCCCGTGCCGTTCAGCTGGCGGTCCTCGTCGACCGGGGCCACCGCGAGCTGCCGATCCGCGCCGACTACGTCGGCAAGAACCTCCCGACCTCGCTGCGCGAGGCGGTCAAGGTGCAGCTCACCGAGGAGGACGGGCGCGACAGCGTGCTCCTCGGAGTGCGCGACACCGCCAGAGCCGCCGAGCGATAGCTCCGGACGGCGCGGGCACCCCTGCGGTGCCGGTATGCGGCGGAAACGGTCCGAGCACCCGCGACAGGGTCCGCGGCGTCCCGGGA
>NZ_WHPN01000092.1 GCF_009735685.1 Streptomyces lycii
CTCAGCCGGCCAGGCAGGACGGGCCGAGCAGCACCTTGAGATCGCCGAACAGCGCCGGGTCGGCGGTCACCCGGTGCCGGTCGAGCCGCAGCACCGTGGTCTTGCGAGTGCCCTGGAGCCTGATCCGCACCTCGGTGGAGCCGCGGTGGTGGGTGAGCACCTCGCCGAGCTTCTCGACCAGCGGCGGGGTGACCTTCACGGTGGGGATGGTGATCGTCACCGGGGCGTTCGCGGAGGCCTCGGAGAGGTCGGGGACCATCAGCTCCATGGCGACCAGCCGCGGCACGTCCTCGCGCTTGTCGAGCCGGCCCTTGACGAAGACGACGGTGTCCTCGACGAGCTGGGTGGACACCAGCTGGTAGGTGGCGGGGAAGAACATGCAGTCGATGGAACCCGCCAGGTCCTCCACGGTCGCGATGGCCCAGGCGTTGCCCTGCTTGGTCATCTTCCGCTGGAGGCCGGAGATGATGCCGCCGATGGTGACGATCGCGCCGTCCGCGTGCTCGCCGCCGGTCAGCTGGGAGATCGCGGCGTCGGACTTCTCGTTCAGCACGTGCTCGATGCCGAACAGCGGGTGGTCGGAGACGTACAGCCCGAGCATCTCGCGCTCCTGGGCGAGCAGATAGGCCTTGTCCCACTCGATGTCGGAGAACTCCACGTCGAGCCCGAAGCCCGGGGTGTCGTCCCCGCTGTCGTCGCCCATGCCGCCGAAGAGGTCGAACTGCCCCTCGGCCTCCTTGCGCTTGACCTGGACGACATTGTCGATCATGGGCTCGTAGTGCGCGGTCAGACCCTTGCGGGTGTGGCCCAGCTCGTCGAAGGCACCGGCCTTGATCAGCGATTCGACCGTGCGCTTGTTGCACACAACGGCCTCGACCTTGTCCAGGAAGTCCGGGAAGGAGGTGTACCGCCCCTTGGCCTTGCGGCACTTCACGATCGAGTCGACGACGTTCTGCCCGACGTTGCGCACGGCGGTGAGGCCGAAGACGATCGTGTCGTCACCGCGCGGGGTGAAGTTGGCCTGGGACTCGTTGACGTCCGGCGGGAGCACCTTGATGCCCATCCGGCGGCACTCGTTGAGATAGACCGCCGACTTGTCCTTGTCGTCCCGCACCGAGGTGAGCAGGGCGGACATGTACTCGGCGGGGTAGTTCGCCTTGAGATAGGCGGTCCAGTAGGAGACCAGGCCGTACGCGGAGGAGTGCGCCTTGTTGAAGGCGTAGCCCGCGAACGGGACCAGGGTGTCCCACACCGCCTGGATCGCCTCGTCGGAATAGCCCCGCTCGCGGCAGCCGTCCCGGAACGGGATGAACTCCTTGTCCAGGACCTCCTTCTTCTTCTTGCCCATCGCCCGGCGCAGCAGGTCGGCCTGGCCGAGCGAGTAGCCCGCGAGGACCTGCGCGGCCTTCTGCACCTGCTCCTGGTAGACGATGAGGCCGTAGGTGATCCCCAGGACCTCCTTGAGCGGCTCCTCCAGCTCCGGGTGGATCGGGGTGATCTCCTGCTGGCCGTTCTTCCGCAGGGCGTAGTTGATGTGGCTGTTCATGCCCATCGGGCCCGGGCGGTAGAGGGCCGAGACGGCGGAGATGTCCTCGAAGTGGTCGGGCTTCATCATGCGCAGCAGCGAGCGCATCGGGCCGCCGTCGAACTGGAAGACGCCGAGGGTGTCACCGCGGCAGAGCAGCTCGAAGGTCTTGGGGTCGTCCAGGGTCAGGTCGAGCAAGGTGAGATCGACGCCCTTGTTCTGCTTGATGAGCTTGACCGCGTCGTCCATGATCGTGAGGTTGCGCAGGCCGAGGAAGTCCATCTTGAGCAGGCCGAGCGACTCACAGCTCGGGTAGTCCCACTGGGTGACCGACACCCCGTCGCCCTTGGGCTGGAACGTCGGCACGTGATCGGTGACCGTCTCGCTGGACATGATCACGCCGGCGGCGTGCATGCCCATCTGGCGGACCAGTCCCTCGACGCCCTTCGCGGTGTCGATGACCTTCTTGACGTCCGGCTCGTTCTCGTACATCGCGCGGACCTCGCCCGCCTCGCTGTACCGCGGGTGGTTGGGGTCGGTGATGCCGTCGAGGTTGATGCCCTTGCCCATGACGTCGGCGGGCATCGCCTTGGTGATCCGGTCGCCCATGGCATACGGATAGCCCAGCACGCGGGAAGAGTCCTTGATGGCGTTCTTCGCCTTGATGGTGCCGTAGGTGCCGATCATGGCGACCTTGTCCGCGCCGTACTTCTCGGTGACGTACCGGATGACCTCGCCGCGCCTGCGCTCGTCGAAGTCGATGTCGACATCGGGCATCGACACGCGCTCAGGGTTGAGGAAGCGCTCGAAGATCAGTCCGTGCTCGATCGGGTCGAGGTCGGTGATGCCCATGGCGTAGGCCACGATCGAGCCGGCCGCGGAACCACGGCCGGGGCCCACCGCGATGCCGTTGTTCTTCGCCCACATGATGAAGTCAGCGACCACCAGGAAGTATCCCGGGAACCCCATCTGGATGATGATGTCCATCTCGTACTCGGCCTGCTTCTGCCGGTCCTCGGGGATCGCTCCGGAAAACCGGCGGGCCATGCCTCGGGCCACCTCCTCCCGGAACCAGGTGACCTCGGTGTATCCCTCCGGCACATCGAACCGGGGCATCAGGTTCTTGGGCTCGAACCAGCCGCTGGTGTCCACCTGCTCGGCCACGAGCAGGGTGTTTGCACAGCCCTGCTGCCACGCATCGGAGGAATCGATGGCGTACATCTCATCGGTCGACTTGAGGTAATAGCCGGAGCCGCCGAAGCGGAAGCGGTCGGGGTCGGAGAGGTTCTTGCCGGTCTGGATGCAGAGCAGCGCGTCATGCGCCTCGGCCTCGCGGGCGTAGGTGTAGTGCGAGTCGTTGGTGACCAGCGGCGGGATGCCGAGCTTCTTGCCGATCTCCAGCAGACCGTCCCGGACCTTCTTCTCGATGTCCAGACCGTGGTCCATCAGCTCCAGGAAATACCGGTCCTTGCCGAAGATCTCCTGATACTCGCCGGCCGCTTTGAGTGCCTCGTCGAAGTGCCCGAGCCGCAGCCGGGTCTGCACCTCGCCGGAGGGGCAGCCGGTCGAGGCAATCAGCCCCTCCGACCACTGGGAGAGGGTCTCTTTGTCCATCCGCGGCCACTTCTGCAAAAATCCTTCGGCGTATGCGTCGGAGGAGAGCCGGAAGAGATTGTGCAGGCCGGTCTTGTTCGCCGCCCAGATCGTTTTGTGGGTGTATCCACCGGAACCGGACACGTCGTCCCGCTTCTGGTGCGGCTGCCCCCACTGGATCTTGCGCTTGTTCCGGCGGGACTCCGGCGCCACATAGGCCTCGATCCCGATGATCGGAGTGACTCCGGCGCCCTTGGCCTGATGGAAGAAGTCGTACGCCCCGTGCAGGTTCCCGTGGTCCGTCATGGCGATGTGCGACATGCCCATTTCCTGGCACGCCGCGAACATGTCCTTGAGCCGCGCGGCACCGTCCAGCAGGGAGTACTGGGTGTGGACGTGCAGGTGCGTGAAGGGCGGCTTGGTCACGGGACGTGACACCTCCTGGCTGGGTCGGCGCGTGGTGGTCTGTGAGCGGCGGTGAAATCCTACGCCGCCGCTCTGACAGTCGGGGCCCTTCGCTCTCGTACGCCGCAGCAAACCCATACGCGCAGGTCACCTGCTTCTCTCGGGCCAGACGCGGAAGCAGGGAGGGACCCGGTGACCTCGCGGGGCCGTCCCACGGATGACGGCGGCCCCGCGCTGCCTTTGGGCGATTGCCTCAGATCACATGCCCGCAGTCCGGAGGATTACCGCCGCCTCCGTCGTCCCCACAGGACCTCGGGGCACCACCCTGGTCGCACGCCGCCGCGCCGGACCACAACTCGTGATCAACAACGTAGCCGGCTGCCTCCATGGCCGCCTGCGTACGGAGGCGCACCTCCTGTGGATCGTCGTGCCGCGCCCCGGTCGCCTCGTAGGGCTCGTGGTGGATGAACCGGCCGGCCACCTTGTCACAGAATTCCGCGTACTGCCGGGTGTGGAGCAGGAAGGTGTGCCAGCCGATGTCCACCACCGGGCTGGGCGACAGAGGCCTGCCACTGACGTTCTTCGCGCAGGCGGCGAGGAAGCCCAGCGCCTGCTCCATGACGCGTTCGGCGAACAGTCGGTCGGTTCCCTCCTTCTCAGCGATCCGGTCGACCAACCTGGCGAAGAACTCGTCCGGGAGCAGCGAGCGGGCCGATGCCCGCGCAGGAGTGAAAGTGGTCATTGCGCCTCCTTGCCGTAGATGGGATGAGCACTCGGACGGCAGCCGGTGCTCCGACTGCTCCCGCCTCAAGGCGAGGCGGAAGATCATGGCCGCTCTGTCGGGAATCGAGAGAGCAGTGACGAAGGGCGACACAGGGCGCCCTTCCGAAGAGCAGCGGTCGAGTACCGGGATCACGGCCCGCGTACGTTTCCTTCCGGCTCCGAGCGATGTCCAGCCCAGTTCGCTTGTCAGGGAGCGGACCAGGAGAAGTCCACGGCCATCCTCGGTTTCGTCACCGGAATCACACCGCACTACCGGCTCGCGGTCATTCCCGTCTTCGACTTCGACCACGAGGGCTCCTTCGAGGCGTGCCGCCGTACAAAGGATCTCGGAGCAGGGCGCGTGCCGGATGGCGTTCGTGACCAGTTCGCTGACCACCAACAACACCTCGTCGGTCTGACTGCCCAGGCCCCAGCTACGGAGAACGTCTGTCAGGGTCTTGCGAATTCGCCGGACCTCGCACGGCTTCGGCGCGATGCTCATGGACACCTGGGATCGCACAGGGAGGGCGGGACGTCCTCGTGAGCCGGAGACGGCAGTCAGCATGACCACGTCCTGAGCTCTCCCAGAATGCGCAGCAAAGTGGCCGGTGGCACCTCGGTGGTCCGGGGCGGGACCAGCCGGGTACCTACGGGCGGCCGCGGTGGTTCCTCCGGCGGGTGCCCGCGCCATGAGCCGTCCGCTGAGCCGCTCCCCGTCGCGGAAATACTGGCGTCGATCGGGTCCACACACCGCTCCTTCCTCGCACACACGGCATTCCTGAACGTGCCTTGTGCTGTTCGTAGGCCGAGCATGGGCCGATGCCACTGGCCTCTCAACCGACCGTGAATCACCGGCGGGACACAACCGGTGAACCGTTCACGGAAAGGCAGTGGAAAGCAGTGGAGCGTTCACGGCCCCCATGCCCGAACGTAAGGAAGCCAATACCCTTGGTGAGATCAATTCCTGTCGGAGGGAGAACACCATGCCCGACAAGCACGGCCGTGTATGTGTCATCCGCTGGCGCCAGGTGGCCGATTCCGAGCAGTGGTCCCTGTCGCGCCTGGTGAGTGAGGTGCAGCGCTGCTGTTCCGTCTCGCGGCTCCGTGCGCACCGGCTTGTCCGGGGCTGGACTTTGGCTCAGGCCGTGCACGAGTTCCGGGACCTGTGCGTTGCGCACCAGTTGGCATGTCCTCGGCTGGATCCCGACCAGCTCAGGGTCTGGGAGACGAGGCGGGACCGCCGCCCACAGCGAACCACCATCGATCTGTTGTGCAGGCTGTACCGCACGAACGCCCGGGACCTCGCTCTTGAGCCGGCCGGCGACTACAGCGCGGCGGACTCCACGAGCACGCCGGATGCCCGTCCGATCGGGGCACTCCACACACGGCCTGCGCCCACTGCGGCAACACCCACAGCACTCCCCACCGACCCCCTGGAAGCCATCCGCCATACGGTTGACCGCACGCTGGCCAGTGCGAGTGTCACGAGCGGCCAGCTCGACCTCATGGAAGAGCGACTGCTCCTGCACCGACAGCAGTACATCGTGAGCCCGCCGCAGCAGATGCTGACAGAACTGGCTGCGGACCTGGGGGAAGTCCAATTACTCGCCGCTGAACGGCAACCGGCTTCCGCACAGCTCCGCTTGTCGGAGATGACGGCCATCCTGTCGACCCTGGTCGCCGATGCCCTGATGAAGCTCGGCCGGCTGCGGCAAGCCGGCGCCTGGTACGCCACAGCGCGCACGGCCGCCGACGACAGCGGCCGACCCGATCTGCGTGCCCGGGTCCGAGTCCAGGCTGCCATGCTGCCGTACTACTACGGACCTTTGGAAAACGCCGTGCGCCTGGCCCATGAGGCCAGGCTCCTGACACAGAACCGCCCCACCGAGACTGCGGCCTTCGCAGCAGCGGCCGAGGCGCGTGCACGTGCACGAATCGGTGATGCCGCCGGAGCCGAAGCGGCCATGAGCATGGCGCAGAACTTGTTCGCACGCACCCGGCATCCGGCATCGGGAGACGATGCCTGGGCGTTCCCCGAACGGCGTTTGCTGCTGTATCTGAGCGGGACGCTGACCTCCATGGCGCTGCCCCGGCGCGCCAGAGAGAAGCAGCAGCAGGCACACACCCTTTACCTCACCCGCCCCGGAACCATCGACCCGACCTTGCTTCGACTCGATGAAGCAATTTGCCTGGTCCACGAACGACACATGGACGACGCTTGCCAACTCGCAAGGTGCACTTACATGGGCGTGCCCCCGGAACACCGCACCCGAATCCTCGAAGCGCGGGCCCGCAACGTCATCGAAACCGCACCCGAGCCGCTGCGCAAGTCTCGCTCAGCGCGCGAACTCGATGACTGTCTAACCCTTCCCCCGGGACGGGGGTGACAGAACCCATGGAGATCGTCCAGCCTTGCCCTATGACTGCGCCCATTCACGGTGGCTTCACCGGTCCCGATGTTCACCGTTTACTGCAGCGAGCATGCGCGGTCGCGGGACTCGACGCCACCGGAGCTGTCCTGATACGCGGGCAGACGAACGCAGTGGTCCGGCTCACCGCTCACCCTGTCGTCGTGAAGATCGCCCGGCATGGCACAGCTCCGGAGAAGGTACGCCGTACTGTCACCTTCGTCCGGTGGCTGATGAACATGAGATTTCCCACCGTTCCCCTGTATCGCCCGGAGATACAGCCCTTGGTGATCGACGGTTATGCGGTCACGCTCTGGGTTCACCTGCCGCAACCCGAGCACCCCGTCCCCGCACAGGCCATCGCGAAGCCGCTGAATGTCCTGCACAGCCTCGGAGAGATCCCGGTCGCCTTGGAGCGTCTCGACACCTGCTCGGCGATCCGTTCCTCTCTCAGCCGGACGACCACGCTGCCGTCCAGCACACTCGATCTCCTGCACAACCGCGTCAACGAACTGGAACTCGCTCTCGCCACCGTCGACTACGCATTCGCGGACGCGATTCTGCAAGGAGACCCCCAACACCGCAACGCGCTGCACGACGGAGACCGGGCCGTGCTCTGTGACTGGGACAGTGCCGTGCTAGGTCGGCCGGAATGGGATTTGGTGACCATCGAGGTCCATTGCCGGCGCTTTGGCTACGGTCCCCGGCATTACGCCCGTTTCGCCGAAGCATACGGCTGGGATGTGACCGACTGGGACGGATACCCAATACTCCGAGACCTCCGAGAACTCCGCATGATCACAACGAATGCCAGGAAATCCACCCACGAACCGGAGAAGACAGCAGAAGTAGTGCGCCGCGTCGACGGTCTGCTCCGAGGTGACAGCGGCCAGAGATGGAACATCCTGTGACCGCCCCCCGAGCCGTCGTTGACAGTCCGCACTTGCGCGCGGACGGCTGTTTCACAACTGCGTTGCCACTCGACGCACGGACACCTGACACCGGGCGGGCACTCGGGGGTAGCCTCACGCGTTGTCCACTAGGAAGATCACCGTCGTGACGGGCGCCGTCACCGCACCCCGTTCCCACCCTCAGGAGGCCCACCGCGATGTCGCTCCAGCAGGCACTGGCCGCCAAGCGCGAACAGCGCGGCGAGGAGATCCTCGCCGTCTTCGACACCGCCTTCGGCGAGCTGCTGGCCGCGGACCCCGCAGCCTTCCGGGTCAAGTTCCGCAAGATGGCCGCCTCCGCCTTCGCCTTCTACCGCGGCACGGCCTCGCTGTTCTACCGCGACCTCACCGAGGAGCGGGACTCCGGCCCGTATCTGGACGAGCGGACCTCCCGGGTGTGGATCCACGGCGATCTGCACGCGGAGAACTTCGGCACCTACATGGACGCCAACGGCCGGCTCGTCTTCAACGTCAACGACTTCGACGAGGCCTACGTGGGCCCCTTCACCTGGGACCTCGAACGGTTCGCGGCCTCCGTCGCGCTGATCGGCTACACCAAGGCGCTCAGCGACGAGATGATCACCGACCTCGTGCGCACCTACGCCACCGCCTACCGCGAGCGGATCCACGCGCTGGCCACCGGCGCGCAGGGCGGCGGCAAGGGCGGGGAACTGCCGCCCTTCACCCTCGACACCGCCGACGGCCCGCTGCTCGGCGCCCTGCGCGTCGCCCGCTCGCTGACCCGGTTCGGCCTGCTCGACTCGATGACCGAGATCCGTGACTACGAGCGCCGCTTCGCGCCCGGCGGCGGCGCCGTGGAGCTGGACGCGGCCACCCGCTACAAGGTGCTGGCCGCCTTCGACGGCTATCTGGAGACGCTGCCCGAGTCCAGCCTCGCCCGCCCCGACTCGTACCGGGTGAAGGACGTCGTCGGGCGCCGCGGCGTCGGGATCGGCAGCGCCGGCCTGCCCTCGTACAACATCCTGCTGGAGGGCAACAGCGACGCGCTGGAGAACGACGTCGTGATCTATCTCAAGCAGGCGCAGACCCCGGCCGTGGCCGCGCACATCACCGACGAGCGGGTCCGCGGCTACTTCCGGCACGAGGGCCACCGCACGGTCATCTCGCAGCGCGCCCTCCAGGCGCACGCCGACCCGTGGCTGGGCTGGACCGAGCTGGACGGCTCCGGGCAGCTCGTCGCCGAGGTCTCGCCGTACGCCGTCGACCTGGACTGGACGGAGCTGGACGAGCCGGCCGAGATCGCCCAGGTCGTCGCCGACCTCGGCCGCGCCACCGCGACCATGCACGCGGCGGCGGACGACGAGAGCGGGCACTCGCTGGTGCCCTTCTCCACCGAGCGCGCCATCGACGCGGCCATCGCGGGCGACGAGAAGGGCTTCCCGGAGATGCTGGTGGAGTTCGCCCACGCCTACGGCTCCCGGGCGCGGACCGACCACCAGATCTTCGTCGACCTGTTCCGGAACGGCCGGATCCCCGGTCTGCGGCAGGAAGCCGGCATCCCGCCGGCCGCTTAGCTTGCTCTTAGGCCCCGCCATGGCACACTTTCGGCGATGGACGTATCAGGGGCCCGGCTGAGGACGCTGCGCGCGGCGCTGTTCACAGCGCTGTGCGTCACGCTGTCCACGGCCGCGCACGTCCTGCTGACCGGCGTGCCGCTGCCGGTCCTGCCGGTCGCGGCCGTCTCCGCCGCCGTGTTCCTGACCGCCTACGCGCTGGCCGGCCGGGAGCGCGGCTTCGGCGCGATCGCCGCGCTGCTCGTCCCGCTGGAACTGGCCGCGGACACCGTCTTCACCACCGGCCAGCACGCCTGCTACGGACAGGCGGGCGGCCCCGTCGCCGGCCCGCTGCGCGCCGCCGGCCTCGATCTGCTCTGCTCCGGCGGCGGCCTCGGCACCCCGCTGGCCCGGATGACGGCCGACGGCGGCGCGGAGGCGCTGCCCGTCCCGGGCGGCGGCGCCGCGCCCTGGCTGCTGCTCGCCACGCACGTCTCGGTG
>NZ_WHPN01000093.1 GCF_009735685.1 Streptomyces lycii
CCCGGGAGCTGACCCTCGCCTACGACGACCGCACCGTCGTCGAACGGCTCGACCTGGACGTGCCGGACGGCGCCGTGACCGTGATCGTCGGCCCCAACGCCTGCGGCAAGTCCACCCTGTTGCGGGCCCTCGGCCGGCTGCTGCGGCCCCGGCACGGCGCGGTGCTCCTCGACGGCACCGAGCTGAGCCGCATCCCGAGCCGAGTCATAGCCCGGGCCGTCGGGCTGCTGCCGCAGACCCCGGTGGCCCCGGAGGCGATCACCGTCGCCGACCTCGTCGCACGCGGACGGCAGCCGCACCAGCACTGGTGGCAGCAGTGGTCGGAGGCGGACGAACGCGCCGTCGGCGACGCCATGGAACGCACCGACACCGCGCAGCTCGCCGGGCGGCAGGTCGACGAGCTGTCCGGCGGCCAGCGGCAGCGGGTGTGGATCGCGATGGCGCTCGCGCAGGAGACCGATCTGCTGCTGCTGGACGAGCCGACGACGTATCTCGACATCGCGCACCAGGTCGAGGTGCTCGACCTGGTGCGGCAGCTGAACCGGGAACGCGGGCGCACGGTCGTCATGGTGCTGCACGACCTCAACCAGGCCGCGCGGTACGCCGATCACCTGGTCGCGATGAAGTCCGGCCGGATCGTCGCGCAGGGCCGGCCGGAGAGCGTCGTCACGGCGGAGCTGGTGCGCGAGGTCTTCGGGCTGGCCTCGGTCGTGGTGCCGGACCCGGTGACGGGCGGTCCGCTCGTCGTGCCGGGCAGTCCGTACGCCGCCGCCCGCCCCGAAATCTGACCGGCCGCCGCCGCGGCCCCCGGACCCCACCCACTCCCCACACCCGTCCCCGTATCCGCCACACCATCGGAGAGGTCACCATGACTCGCACACTGCCCGGCCGCCGCCACACCACGAACGCGGCCGGCGCGCTCGCCGCCGCACTCACCCTGTCCCTGGCCCTGACCGCCTGCGGCTCCGGCTCGGACTCCGGTTCGGGCTCCGCTTCCGAGGGCGGTTCGGGCGGGGGCGGCACCCATGTCGTGAAGACCGCCATGGGCGACGTGAAGGTCCCGGACGACCCGAAGCGCGTCGTCGTCCTGGACACCGCCGAACTGGACTCCGCGATCACCCTCGGCGTGAAGCCCGTCGGGGCCACCAACGCGGGCACCAGCTCGGGCTTCCTCGGCTACCTGGAGAAGGACCAGGTCTCCGGCATCAAGAACGTCGGCACGATCGGCACCCCGAACCTCGAAGCCGTCAACGAGCTGAAGCCCGACCTGATTCTGAGCAGCAAGATCCGCGACGAGAAGAACTACGAGAACCTCTCGAAGATCGCCCCGACCGTGCTCACCGAGACCACCGGCTACCCCTGGAAGTCCAACTTCCATGTGCACGCCGACGCGCTCGGCAAGCAGGACGAGGCGAAGAAGGCCGTCTCCGCGTACGAGACGCGGGTCAAGGAGGTCACGGAGGCGCTGGGCGGCGCGAAGAAGGCCCGCGGGACCGAGGCGAGCGTTGTCCGCTTCATCGAGGGGGCCGACACCCGGGTCTACGCCGACAAGAACTACATCGGCACCATCCTCGCCGACGTGGGCCTCGGCCGGCCCGATGTGATCAAGGAGGCGGAGGACGGCTTCTCCGTCGACGTCAGCCCCGAGCAGATCGGCAAGGGCGACGCGGACGTCCTCTTCTACTCGACGTACGGCGACCCGGAGAAGGCCAAGAAGACGGAGATCACCGGCAGTGGGCTCTGGAAGAACATGAAGGCCGTCAAGAACGACAAGGCCTTCGAGGTCGACGACGAGCTGTGGATCCAGGGCATCGGCTACACGGCTGCGGGCAAGATCCTCGACGAGCTGGAGGCCAAGCTGACGCGGTGACGCCTCCGGCGCGACCGCGCCGCGCCGGCCGACGCCCCGGCCCTCGTCTCCGTTCCCGGCCGCCCCGGCACCCGGACGGCTCCGGTGTCCTGTGCGGCTCCGGTGTCCCGGACGGCTCCGGTGTCCTGTGCGGCCCGACGACACGGCGCCCCGTCCCCTTGGCCATGGGAGGGGCGGGGCGCCGGGCGCGCTCCGGGGGCGCGGCTGCGCGCGTACGGCTCGGGCGCCTGCGTCAGTACGTTTCCAGCACGTTCTCCAGGGCACCGATGACGTGGGAACGCCACCCTCCGCCCATGATCCGGTGCGCCATCCGCTGGGCCGGGTCGTCCGGGTCGAACCCCGCGTGCACGAGGAAGAGACGTGTGCCGCGGCCTTCCGGCTCCAGGGTCCAGGTGATGGTCCAGTCGGCGGCGTTCTCCCGGCTCCCCGCCTCGTCCTGCCAGCGGACGCTCAGCATCCGCTCGTCGTCATGGGCGAGGACCTCCGCCCGGATGACGCCGGAGAAGTTGGTGTTGGGGCGGGGCACAGCGGTCATCGTGTAGCGGTGGCCGACCTCCAGGCGGAAATCGCCGGGCATCATCCACTGGGCGATCAGCTCGGGATCGGTCAGGGCCCGCCAGACCTTCGCGGGCGGGTGGGCCAGAAAGTGATCGACCTTGATCGTGGTGAGGTCGTCGTCATCCGGTCCGTCGGGCGCCTGGGGCATCGTCATGCCTCATCCTCCGGCATGCGGTCGAGCAGATCGCCGAGGCCCTTCAGCTTCTCGCGCCAGAACCGCTCGTACGGATGGAGCCAGTCCTGCACCTCGGCGAGCGGGGCCGCCTCCAGGCGGTAGATGCGCTGTCTGCCCCGGCGCTCCTCGGAGACGAGACCGGCCTCCCGAAGCACCTTCAGATGCTCCGACAGACTGGGGCGACGCATGGCGAAGTGGTCCGCGAGCGCCTGGACCGGCTGCGGGCCGCGGTCGCGCAGCAGGCGCAGCACCTCGCGCCGCGTCGCGTTCGCGAGAGCGGCGAAGAGCTGGTCCTGGTCCCGGTCCTGATCCCGGGCGCTCCTGGTGACCACTTCGGTCAGAAGCCTTCCTTCTCCGTGAGCAGCATCAGGCCGTTGCCGTCGGGGTCCTGGAAGCCGGCCATCCGTCCCCAGGGGAGATCGGTCGGGCCGTCCACGGTGACTCCGGCTTCGGTGAGCCTGGCGCAGTCCGTGTCCACGTCTGTCGTGACGAACATGATCCCCCGTGTGGTTCCGGGCGTGAAGTCGCCCATGCCGGGGCCGGAGAGGGTGAGCACGGTCCGGGCGCCCTTCGGGGCGACCTGGAGCCAGCGGCCGGGAGGCATCTGGAGATCCGCGGTGATCTCGAAGCCGAGCACGTCCGTGTAGAAGCGGAGGGCCCTGTCCTGGTCGGAGACGGGGACGGTGACGAAGGAGGCGTGGGTGATGTTCATGCCGCCCACCATAGGTAGGGGACTTCCTACGCGTCAAGCGTAGGGAATCTCCTACCAGTGGCCGGCCGACGGCATCGTGGATCCGTGATCAGCGGCGAGGCGGGCGGTCGTGAACTCCGGCAACGGGCCGCGACCAGCACCACATCGGCACCACATCAGCACCGCACCAGCACTCGGCCGATGCCGCACAACAGCGAGCCCCGTGAATTCCGGCCAGTGACAAGAGGGCGGATCTGCGGCGTTCCCCACGACCGGGACGCCGCAGGGCCGCAGCGCCGGACGACCGCGGTCCGCCCGACGACCAGGGCGCCACGACCGCGACGCCGGACGACCGCGACGCCGACGACCGACCGGGCATGGGACGCCGACCTCCCGCACCGACGCAGACACGGACACGGGCACGGGCACAGACACGGGCACGGGCACAGGCACGCGCACGGACACGCGCTCCGGGCGGGCGTGCGGCCCGCGCCCGCCGACCGCGCCGGGGGCGGGTCAGCGGCGCCGAGCCCGCCAGAGCAGGAACAGGGCCGACGCCACCGCCGCCGTGCGCAGCGCGACCGGCCACGTCTCCGTGAGGGCCTCGGCCATCGCGCCCCGCGCGATCGGTTCGCCCCAGCGCCCCTCGTGGCGGCCCCACAGCCACACCACCGCGCCCGCCGCGACCAGCCCCGGCACGGCCAGCGTCGCCCACTTCGCCTCGACCCGGGACAGCCGCGGTCCGGCGTACGCGATGAGCCAGCCCAGGCCGAGCGCGACCAGCGAGCCGAACACCGCGCCGCCGACCAGCAGCGCCGCCGCGAGCAGCAGCAGCGGGCTGGTGGTGCCGCGGGACCGGCCGGTCCCGGCCGGCTCGGCCTCGTCCCCGTCCGGCTCCGCCTCCACCGCTTCCGGCTCGGGGTCCTTGCGGAACGGGTCCTGCGGCGGCGGCTTGAGTATGTCGGGGATCTCGATGCCGCCGACGAAGCCGGGGACCGACTCGCCCGGGCCGAAGAAGCCCGTGCCGCCCGGTCCTCCCGCACCGCCCGGCCCGAACGGGCCCGGCTCGACCCGCCACCAGTCGGTGTCCGCGCCGCGCGGCCCCAGCTCGTCCTCGCCCGCGAGATGCGGCGGGGCGGGCCCGTCGAGCGGGATCACCGGCACCACGGGCGGCTCCGCCGCGGCCTTCTTCCCGCCGCCGCGCGGGGAGGGCACCTTGTTGTCGCCGGCCAGGCCGGTGCGCCGGGCGAAACCGGACAGCTTCCGCAGGGCACCGCCGCGCGACGTGGCACGTTCACCGCCGTTGCCGCCGGTGGTGCCGGTACTGCCGTTGCTGCCGTTGCCGGGGGCCGGGGAGTCCGCGGCCTCCCCCGGCTCCGTGACGGGGCGGTGCTCCGGGCGCGCCGGGCGTCCGGGCTTCGTACCGCGGGCCTCCTGCGACCGGCCGCCCGCCGCCCCGACGACGTCGTCCGGCGTGCCGAGCCTGCCGAGGATCTTCTTCACGGCCGCCGGATTGTCCGCGCCGTGAGCCCGCTGCTGCTCGATCCGGGTACGCAGCTCCGACACCAGCCGCATCCGCTCGCCGGACGACAACTGGCGCTGCTGGGCCAGGTCGCCCACGCGGCTCAGATAGTCCAGGACCAGCTGATCGCTCTCGATCCCCACGAAAACCCCTGCGCGTGTGCCCGGTTGACGGCCGTCTCGGCCCGACGTTACCGCCTCCGGCCGCCCGTCGTCCGGAACGCGGCGCGGGAAGCCGCGCCCGGCGGCGCCCCGGTCCGCCGAGACACCGCCGCGACGGGCTCCCGCCCCGGCCGGTACGGGCCCGCGCCCCCGGCCGCGTTCCGCTCGGGGGCGTGCCGCCGGGCCGGCCGCTACTGTGGGGCGGATGACCACCGAGCGGAACGGGGAGGCGCGCGTGCACGCAGAGACCGGCCCGGGCGGAGGTCCCGCCGCCGGGGCACCGCCCCGCACGCTAGCCGAGGAGCTGCGCACCCGGCCCGACACCGAGCTGGCCTGGCTGCTGCGCGCCCGCCCCGACCTGCTGTCACCGGTGCCGAACGACGTCACACAGCTCGCGACCCGCGCGGGCACCCGCGCCTCCGTCGTACGGGCGCTGGAACGCCTGGACCGGTTCGCGCTGCAGACCGCGGAGGCGCTCGCGATCGCCCCCGACCCGTGCCCGTACGACACCCTGCTCGCCCTGTTGACCGGCGACGACGAGGCCCCGGATGTGGCGGAGGCGCTGCCGCGTGCCGTGGGCACGCTGCGCGGGCAGGCGATCGTGTGGGGCGGCGCGGACCGGCTGCGGCTGGTGCGCACGGCGCGGGAGATCCTCACGCCGTCCGCCTCGGGAGTCTCGCCCACCGGGCTCGGCCCGACCGTGACCGAGGCCGCCGCCGGGATGTCGCCCGGCCGGCTCCAGGACGTCCTCGCCGGCGCCGGGCTGCCCACCACCCACGACTCGGTGACCGCCGTCGAGGCGCTGACCGCGCTCTTCACCGACCGCGAGCGGATGGCGGCGCTGCTGGACGAGGCCCCGGCGGAGGCGCTGGCGACGCTGGGCCGGCTGGTGTGGGGACCGCCGTACGGCACGGTGCCCGCGCAGCCCGCCGCCCCGGTGCGCTGGCTGCTGGCGCGCGGGCTGCTGCTGCCGACGGCGCCCGGGACCGTCGTACTCCCCCGGGAGGTGGCGCTGCACCTGCGCGGCGGGCGGGCGCACCGGGTCGTCGAGCCGGTGGCGCCGCCGGTGCGGGCTGCGGCCGGGCACAGCCCCGCGGTGGTGGACGCGACGGCCGCGGGCCAGGCGTTCACGGCGCTCGGCACGGTCGAGGACCTGCTGCGGGAGTGGGAGACGGGCGGCCCGTCGGTGCTGCGCGCGGGCGGGCTGAGCGTGCGCGACCTGAAGCGGACGGCCGCCGCGCTCGACACGGACGAGCGGACCGCCGCCTTCTGGCTCGAACTGGCCTACGCCGCGGGGCTGCTGGCGTCCGACGGCGAGGCCGAGGAACGCTTCGCGGCCACTCCCGCGTACGACAACTGGCTGCGGCTGCCCGCGGCCGAGCGGTGGGCGGCGCTGGTCACGGCGTGGCTGCCCGCGACCCGTACGCCGGGCGTGGTCGGCGGCCAGGACGCCAAGGGGCGCGCCATGGCCGTGCTGGGCCCCGGGCTGGACCGCTCGCCGGCGCCGGAGATCCGGCACCGCACCCTGGCGCTGCTCGCCGCACTCCCGCCGGGCACCGCCCCCGACCCGGCGACGCTGCTGGCCCGGCTCCGCTGGCAGCGCGGGGCCGCTGCCGTCCCGGGCGCCGCGGGGGCCGCCTCGGGTACGGGAACCGGCGAGGGCGCCTGGGGCGCGGACCGGCGTCACGCCGCGGGCGCCGCGGCACCGGTCCTGCCGCCCGGCGAGGAACTGCGCACCCGGCTGACCGAATGGACTTTGGCGGAGGCGGAGCTGCTGGGCGTCACGGGCCGCGGCGCCCTGTCCGCCCACGGCCGTGCCCTGCTGGGCCTGCCGCCGGCCGGCTCCACGGAGCGGGCCGGCTCCGGTGGCCCGGCACAGGCCCCCAACCACGGCCTGCCGCCGGAGCACGGGGCTCCGGCGGCCGGCCCCGCGTCCGGGCACCCCGAAGACACCGGGTCCGGGGCCGGGTCCGGCACCGGGTTCGGGGCCGGGTCCGGCACCGGGTTCGGGGCCGGGTCCGGCACCGGGTCCGGCACCGGGACCGTGCCGGGCCGGCCGGAGAGCGGCACCGGAACCGGGCACCCCGAGGACACCGGCACCGAGCACCCGGCGAGCGCCAGCCGCACCGAGCCGGAGAGCGGCAGCCCCGCGAGCGCGCCCGGGACCGGACAACCGGACAGCGCCGTCCCCGGCGACCCCGGCAGCCCCGACGCGGGGTTCCCGGCCCGTTCCGAGGACGAGATCGCCGCGGCCGCCGCCCGGGCGGCCACGCTCCTCGCGCTGCTGCTGCCCGAGCCGCTCGACCACGTACTGCTCCAGGCCGACCTCACCGCGGTCGCCCCCGGACCGCTGGAGCGGCCGCTGGCCGAGGCGCTGGGGGTGCTCGCGGACGTCGAGTCCAAGGGCGGCGCGACCGTCTACCGCTTCACGCCCGGCTCGGTGCGGCGGGCCCTCGACGCCGGGCGCACCGCCGCCGACCTGCACGCCTTCCTCGCCGAGCACTCCCGCACCCCGGTGCCGCAGCCGCTGAGCTATCTCGTCGACGACGTGGCGCGGCGGCACGGCCATCTCCGGGTCGGCGCCGCGTCCTCCTACGTCCGCTGCGACGACGACGGGCTGCTGGCCGAGATCGTCGCCGACAAGCGCTCCGCCGGGCTGCGGCTGCGCCGTCTCGCGCCGACCGTGCTGGCCGCGCAGGCCGACCCGGCGACGCTGCTCGAACGGCTCCGGGAGATGGGCTACGCACCCGCCGCCGAGTCCGCGGAGGGCGACGTCCTGATCACCCGGGCCGACGCGCACCGCACTCCGCCGCGCACCCCGCCCGCGCCCGTACCGGAGGGCCCTCC
>NZ_WHPN01000094.1 GCF_009735685.1 Streptomyces lycii
AGTAGCATGCTCAAGACCCGAAGCGGAGTGATCTAGCCATGGGCAGGTTGAAGCGCGGGTAAGACCGTGTGGAGGACCGAACCCACCAGGGTTGAAAACCTGGGGGATGACCTGTGGTTAGGGGTGAAAGGCCAATCAAACTCCGTGATAGCTGGTTCTCCCCGAAATGCATTTAGGTGCAGCGTCGTGTGTTTCTTGCCGGAGGTAGAGCACTGGATAGGCGATGGGCCCTACCGGGTTACTGACCTTAGCCAAACTCCGAATGCCGGTAAGTGAGAGCGCGGCAGTGAGACTGTGGGGGATAAGCTCCATGGTCGAGAGGGAAACAGCCCAGAGCATCGACTAAGGCCCCTAAGCGTACGCTAAGTGGGAAAGGATGTGGAGTCGCAGAGACAACCAGGAGGTTGGCTTAGAAGCAGCCATCCTTGAAAGAGTGCGTAATAGCTCACTGGTCAAGTGATTCCGCGCCGACAATGTAGCGGGGCTCAAGCGTACCGCCGAAGTCGTGTCAATCCAGCATGTGCCCTTAACGGGGGCTGGGTTGGGTAGGGGAGCGTCGTGTGCCGGGTGAAGCTGCGCCGGAAGGCAGTGGTGGACGGTTCACGAGTGAGAATGCAGGCATGAGTAGCGATACACACGTGGGAAACGTGTGCGCCGATTGACTAAGGGTTCCTGGGTCAAGCTGATCTGCCCAGGGTAAGTCGGGACCTAAGGCGAGGCCGACAGGCGTAGTCGATGGACAACCGGTTGATATTCCGGTACCCGCTTTGAAGCGCCAGCGCTGAACCAGGCGATGCTAAGTCCGTGAAGCCGCCGGCTGAGTCTTCGGACGAGGTCGGAGTGGTGGAGCCGACGGTCCAGACCTGTAGTAGGTGAGTGATGGGGTGACGCAGGAAGGTAGTCCAGCCCGGGCGGTGGTTGTCCCGGGGTAAGGGTGTAGGACGCCAGGTAGGTAAATCCGTCTGGCATGTAAGTCTGAGACCTGATGCCGAGCCGATTGTGGTGAAGTGGATGATCCTATGCTGTCGAGAAAAGCCTCTAGCGAGTTTCATGGCGGCCCGTACCCTAAACCGACTCAGGTGGTCAGGTAGAGAATACCGAGGCGTTCGGGTGAACTATGGTTAAGGAACTCGGCAAAATGCCCCCGTAACTTCGGGAGAAGGGGGGCCATTTCCGGTGATGGCATGTGCTGCTTGAGCTGGGGGTGGCCGCAGAGACCAGCGAGAAGCGACTGTTTACTAAAAACACAGGTCCGTGCGAAGCCGTAAGGCGATGTATACGGACTGACGCCTGCCCGGTGCTGGAACGTTAAGGGGACCGGTTAGTGGGGTTTCGATCCTGCGAAGCTGAGAACTTAAGCGCCAGTAAACGGCGGTGGTAACTATAACCATCCTAAGGTAGCGAAATTCCTTGTCGGGTAAGTTCCGACCTGCACGAATGGCGTAACGACTTCTCGACTGTCTCAACCATAGGCCCGGTGAAATTGCACTACGAGTAAAGATGCTCGTTTCGCGCAGCAGGACGGAAAGACCCCGGGACCTTTACTATAGCTTGATATTGGTGTTCGGTTCGGCTTGTGTAGGATAGGTGGGAGACTGTGAAGCGGCCACGCCAGTGGTTGTGGAGTCGTCGTTGAAATACCACTCTGGTCGTGCTGGATGTCTAACCTGGGTCCGTGATCCGGATCAGGGACAGTGTCTGGTGGGTAGTTTAACTGGGGCGGTTGCCTCCTAAAGGGTAACGGAGGCGCCCAAAGGTTCCCTCAGCCTGGTTGGTAATCAGGTGTTGAGTGTAAGTGCACAAGGGAGCTTGACTGTGAGACCGACGGGTCGAGCAGGGACGAAAGTCGGGACTAGTGATCCGGCGGTGGCTTGTGGAAGCGCCGTCGCTCAACGGATAAAAGGTACCCCGGGGATAACAGGCTGATCTTCCCCAAGAGTCCATATCGACGGGATGGTTTGGCACCTCGATGTCGGCTCGTCGCATCCTGGGGCTGGAGTCGGTCCCAAGGGTTGGGCTGTTCGCCCATTAAAGCGGTACGCGAGCTGGGTTTAGAACGTCGTGAGACAGTTCGGTCCCTATCCGCTGTGCGCGTAGGAGTCTTGAGAAGGGCTGTCCCTAGTACGAGAGGACCGGGACGGACGAACCTCTGGTGTGCCAGTTGTCCTGCCAAGGGCATGGCTGGTTGGCTACGTTCGGGAGGGATAACCGCTGAAAGCATCTAAGCGGGAAGCCTGCTTCGAGATGAGGGCTCCCACCCACTTGATGGGTTAAGGCTCCCAGTAGACGACTGGGTTGATAGGCCAGATATGGAAGACCGGTAACGGTTGGAGTTGACTGGTACTAATAGGCCGAGGGCTTGTCCTCAGTTGCTCGCGTCCACTGTGT
>NZ_WHPN01000095.1 GCF_009735685.1 Streptomyces lycii
GTCCGGCCGGCCGATGGATCCGCGGCCGCGGATCGCCGGTGGGTCCCGTGGGCCGCGGTCGGTCCGTGGGGTTCGAGCGGGCCGGTCCGTGGGCCCACGCGCGTCGGTCCCTGGGCCCATGGTCGCGATGGCCGGCGGGCCCATTGGACGCGAGGACCGGTGGATCGACCGGTTGGCGGAACCGGTTTGTTGACTGACCGTAACCTTCGCCGTCTGTGATGCGTTGATCGTGCCCGCTTCCTCCGATTGCTGAAATGTACCGGGGGTAACAGTTGTGGCCTGGGGGATCCCGGCGAACAGGTGTGTCGATAGAGTCGAACTGGCGGCCGCAAACCACTCGTTGGAGTGAACTCCTGTCAGAACGCTGGCTGTTCACTCAGAGTGCGTAAGTATGCGGGGGTCGAGGTCGCCGGTGCGCGATGTCTCCCTCGGGCCGCGCCGACGACTCCATCTCTCCTTGGGGGTTCCACCCGTGAACAGCTCTGCTTCCGCCATGCCCGTACGCCGCCCGGCGGCCGCTCTCACCGCGGCGGCTCTCGTCGCCGGGACGGCGGTCCTGTACGGCGCCGGGCCCGCGCAGGCGGCGGAAGGTGACGGAAAGGCCGGTGCCGTGGTGCTGCGGACCGGTCTCGACGTCTCCCTGCTCGACAAGACGGCCGAGGTCCCGCTGGCCGTCACGCTGAACGAGGTGCACGCACCGGCCGACGCCGAGAAGAGCGCGCTCACCGCGCGGCTGGACGGCGTCGACAACGGCAAGCCGTTCAACGTGCTGCGCGCCGACGTCGCCACCTCCCGCGCCACCGCGGACGACCGGAAGGCCGAGGGCTACGCCAACCTGCTGAACGCCAAGGTGCACGTGCCCGGCCTGCCCCTGCTCTCGCTGGTCGAGATCGAGAAGGTCACCTCGCGGGCGGTGTGCGAGGCCGGCAAGAAGCCGACGGCGACGTCCGAACTGCCCGGCAGCATCACCGTCCTGGGCAAGAAGACCACCATCGCCGCCGCCGGTTCGACGAAGGTGCAGGTCCCCGGGGTCGGCGAAGTGAGCCTCGACCTGGCGAAGACCTCCACGACCAGCCGCACGGCCGCGGCGACGGCCCTGGAGCTGAACGTCTCGGTGGACCCGCTGGAGCTGAACGTCGCCGAGGTCAAGGGCCAGGTCAAGCTGGCCGAGGCGACCTGCGAGACCCCGGCCGGAACCACCGGGGAGCCCGCCGAGCCGGCCCCGTCCGCGCCGGCGGGCCAGGACGGCTCCGACGACGCCGAGGACACGGGCGTCGGCACCCAGACCGGCTCCGGCAAGGAGTCGCAGGACCTGGCGGAGACCGGCGGCAGCTCGGCCACGCCGTACCTCGCGGCCGGCGCAGCCGCGCTGGTCGTGGCGGGTGGCGCGGCGGTCGCCGTGGCCCGGCGCCGCTCGACGGGCAGCCAGGGCTGACCGGCGTCCGACCGCTCTGACGGCGGCCCGGACAGTACAGGCAGCCGGACGGCACAGGCAGCCGGACGGCACAGGCAGCCGGGCGGCACGGACGGCCCCGACGGCTTCACGCCGCCGGGGCCGACGGCTGTGCGGAGGCCGGGGCGGCGGACAGCCGCGCGCCCGGGACAGCCCGGGCGGTTCCATGCCGCCGGGGCCGTTCTCCGTGCACTGCTTCCGCGGCCGGCTGTACGGCCGCCGGGAGCCGGGAGGGGGCCATCCGTGCGGCTGCCCGGCTGCCCGGCTGCCCGGCCGGTCGGCCGGTCGGCCGGTCGGCCGCTGCCTCCGCCGCCCGTGCGGCGGACGGAGGCCCCGCCGGGCGCGCGGCGGCAGGGAATCCGCGCCGGGCGTCGGCGGGTCCTGCCGGGCGTACGGAAACCCGCCGGGCGCGGGGTGGTGGGGAGTCCGCGCACGGCGGGGAATTCCCGCACCAGCTGCCCTCGCCCGGGCGTGCGCCCCGAATCCGTCCCGGTCACTCCACCCGGCGGTCCGCCGGTGCCCGGTCCAGGCACCGGGCGAGCGCCCGCGCGAAGCGGTCCGTCGTCCCCCGGTCCCGGACCGCGAGCCGCAGCCACTCCGGGCCCAGACCGGGGAACGTGTCACCGCGGCGCACCGCGAAGCCGTGTTCCCGCAGCCGTTCCCGTATCGCGTCCGCGCCCGGCAGCCGTACGAGCACGAAGGGGCCGGCCGCCGGTCCGCACACCTCCACCCCGGGCAACCCGGCGAGCCGGTCCACGAGATGGGCCCGGTCCGCCGTGACGCGGGCGGCGGCGAGGGCGGCCTCCTCGACGGCCGCCGGTTCGCAGCACGCCTCCGCCGCCGTCAGCGCGGGTACCGACACCGGCCACAGCGGCTGTGCCCGCTCCAGCGCCGCCACCAGCTCCGGCGCACCGAGCACGTAGCCGATCCGCAGCCCCGCCAGCCCCCAGGTCTTGGTGAGACTGCGCAGCACCACCAGGCCGGGCACGTCCGTGCGCCCGGCGAGCGACTCCGCCTCACCGGGCACCGCGTCCATGAACGCCTCGTCGACGACCAGCACCCGGCCGGGACGGGCGAGAGCGGCCAGGGTCCCGGCCGGGTGCAGCACGGACGTCGGGTTGGTGGGGTTGCCGACGATCACCAGGTCCGCCTCGTCCGGCACGGCCTCCGGAGCGAGCCGGAAGCCGTCCCCGGCGCTCAGCAGGACCCGCTCCACCCGGTGCCCGGCGTCGCGCAGCGCGGCCTCCGGCTCGGTGAACTGCGGGTGCACCACGACGGGACGCCGCGCCGGGATGGCCCGTGAGATCAGGACGAACGCCTCCGCCGCGCCCGCCGTCAGCAGCACGTGCCCGGTCGGCAGCCCGTGCCGGCGGGCCACGGCCGCCCGCGCGGGGCGGCCGTCCGGATAGGCGGCCAGCGTGTCGAGGGACCGGGCGATCCGGTCCCGGAGCCAGGCCGGGGGAGTGCCCGCGCGGACGTTGACGGCCAGGTCGGTCAGGTCGGAGCCCCGGACCTCGGCATCACCGTGGTGGCGCAGATCGGGCTCGGGCAGCGTGGTCACGGCGTCTCCTCGGCGGGGCGGATCGGCGGGATGCCCGGGCGGGGGCCACCCGGGCCGCGCAGGTCGGTCGGGTCGCTCTGGTCGCCCTGGTCGCCCGGTTCGGTCGGGCCGTACGGGTCGCCCGGGTCCCCGGGGTCGGTCGGGTCGTACGGCCTTCTCGGGTTACCGGGGTCGGGCGGGTCCCCGAGGTCGGTCGGGTCGTACGGCCCTCTCGGGCCCCCCGGGTCCCCGAGGCCGGTCGGGTCGTACGGCCTTCTCGGGTCCCCGGGGTCCCCCGGGTCGCCCGGGCTGGACGGGTCGTCCTGGTCGGTCAGGCCGCCCCGAACGCCCGGGGCCCCCGGACCCTCCGGGGCCCCCAGATCCTCCGGGGCCCCCAGACCCTCCACGTTCTCCGGACCGCCGGGACCGCCGGGACTGCCGGGACTGCCCGGACCGCCCGGGCGCGGCCGTTGGCGGGCGACGGCGGCCGTGACACGGCGCGAGGTCCGCTTCGGTACGACGAGTTCGGCGCCGGGACCGGCGGCCAGCAGCGCGGCGGCCTCGGCGACGCCCGCCGTCCCGGCGGCCGCGAGGACGGCGGGCGACGGGTGCGGTACGTCCACGGCGGCCAGGGTGTCGGCGCGGAAACCCAGCAGCGGCAGGGCGAGCCGTTCGGCGGCGGCGACCAGCCCGGGCTCGGCCGTCTTCGCCGCCGCGGTCGCCAGCGCCGAGACGGCGGCTTCCGGCAGCTCCGACGCGGCCAGCGTCTCCCGTACGAGCCGGATCACCTCCCCGGCGGTCACACCCAGCCGGGCGCCGACGCCCACCACCAGCTCCGGCGGTGCCGCCGTCCGGCCGGTGCCGCCGTCCGGCGGCGGGAGGGCCCCGCCGGCGGGCTCCGCGGCGGTCATGTCCGCTCCCCGTTCCGGGCGTCCCGCGGCCGGCGGACCGCCCGGAACCACCGCTGAACGGCGGGGCGTCCGGACGTCCGCCGCCCGGCCCGCGCCCCTTCGCCGCCCGCCCCGTCCGTTGCTCCGCTCCATCCTCCGGCTGCTGCTCCGGCTGCTCTTCCGGCCGTTGCTCCGGCGGGAGGAACGGCCGGAGGTCCGGCTGTTCCTCCGTGCGCCCGCGCACCCGTTCCTCCTCCGGTGCCCCCGCCTCGTCCTCCGCCCGTTCCTCCTCCGGTGCCCCCGCCCCGTCCTCCGCCCGCACCGGTCCGTGGCGGCCGGTGATCCGCCGGTCGCGCGGTCCGCGCATGCGTCACCGGCCGCAAGTGGGTAAGCAGGTGCTGACGGGACCGGCCGCGGGAGCTTCCCCGGCGGCGGACGACGTGTCGTGACAGGAGATGCCCATGCCGGTGGTCGTCGCCCTGGGCGCGTTCCTGATGACGCTCTTCGGCGGCTGGGTGGCCGGACGGGTCGTCGACCGCAGACATCTCGTCCTCGGGCTCGCGGGCGGGCTGATGCTCGGCGTGATCGGTCTCGATCTGCTGCCGGAGGCGCTGGAGGCGGCCGGTGAGGAGGTGTTCGGCGTCCCGGCGGCACTGCTGCTGTTCGTGGCGGGCTTCCTCGCGGCGCACGCCGTCGAGCGGATGCTCGCGCTGCGCCGGGCCGCCCACGGCGCGTCCCCGGACGAGCGCACCCCGCAGGTGGGCCTCACCGCGGCTGCCGCGATGATCGGGCACAGCGCCATGGACGGCATCGCGATCGGCCTGGCCTTCCAGGTCGGCGGCGGCATGGCGGTGGCGGTCGCCGTGGCCGTGATCGCCCACGACTTCGCCGACGGCTTCAACACGTACACGATCACGAGCCTGTACGGGAACACCCGCCGCCGGGCGCTGCTGATGCTCGGCGCCGCGGCGCTGGCGCCGGTCGCGGGGGCCGCCTCGACGCTGCTGTTCACCCTGCCGGAGCAACTGCTCGGCATCTACCTCGGTTTCTTCGCCGGGGTGCTGCTCTATCTGGCGACCTCCGACATCCTGCCGGAGGCGCACCACGAGCACCCGGCGCGCAGCACCCTCCTCTGCACGCTGCTGGGCGCCGCCTTCATCTGGCTGGTCATCGGCGTCGCGGAGTGACCCCGCGGGGTGCGCCGGGCCGTGACCCGGGCCGTGCTGTCGAGTGCGCCGCGGGGCGTGCACCGGCGCCGGGCGGCCGTCCGGCCCGCCGTGCGCCGGGGGAGACGGCGCCGTCCCGCGGGCCGCGCCCCGCGGCCGGTTCCGGGCGGCCGCCGGGTGGTGAACCCGTGTCATGCCGCGCACCGGGCCGTGAAGCGGCGGGCCACGCCGGGCGCGCCCGCCCAGTGCAGATGGACGTACGAGGCGTGCACGCCCCGCCGTACGAAACCCTCGACGCGCCGCTGCGGCAGCCGCAGTCCCCAGGCGGGCTTGTCACCGGCCCCGGGCTCGGTCACGGTGCGGTGGAACTCGTGCCCGCGCAGCCGTGCCCCGGCGGGGGCCAGTACGCTGTCCGAGACGGCGACCGCCTCCCGGTAGCCCAGCGTGAGCCGCTCCGACATGCGGGCCTCGGCGTCCAGGACACCGCACATCGGGCGGCCGTCCAGGGAGCGGGCGAGATACAGCAGCCCGGCGCACTCGGCGGCCACGGGCGCGCCCGAGGCGGCGAGGGCCGCGACGGCCGCGCGCAGCGGTTCGTTCGCCGACAGCTCCGGTGCGTACACCTCCGGAAAACCGCCGCCGACGACCAGGCCCGCGGTGCCGGCCGGCAGCTTCTCGTCGCGCAGCGGATCGAACGGGACGACGTCCGCACCGGCCGCGGTGAGCAGTTCGGCGTGCTCGGCGTACGCGAACGTGAACGCGGGACCGGCGGCCAGCGCCACCACGGGCCGCGCCCCGGGGGCCGGGGCGGTCGCCGGGGCCTCCCCGCCGGCCGCGGGGGCCGGGGCTGACCCCTCGCTCTCCGCCGCGATCTCGGCCGCCGGGTCCCACGGGCCGCCCGGCAGCGGCGGGGCGCCGCGGGCCAGCGCGAGCAGGGCCTCCAGATCACAGCCTGCCCGCACGGTCTCCGCCAGCGCGGCCACCGACCGGGCGGCCTCCGCGCGCCGTTCGGCCACCGGCACCAGACCCAGGTGCCGGGACGGCGTACCGGCCGCGGCGGACCGGCGCAGCGCGCCCAGCACCGGCACCCCCACCTCGTCCAGCGCCTCCCGCAGCAGCTGCTCGTGCCGGTCGGAGCCCAGCTTGTTGAGGATCACCCCGCCCAGCCGCACCTCCGGGTCCCAGGAGGCGAAGCCGTGCACCAGCGCCGCCACCGAGCGGGACTGGGAGGACGCGTCGACCACCAGCACCACCGGGGCCCGCAGCAGCTTCGCCACATGGGCGGTCGACGCCAGTTCGCCCTGGCCGGCGACCCCGTCGTACAGGCCCATCACGCCCTCCACGACGGCCAGGTCCGCGCCCGCCGCGCCGTGCAGGAAGAGCGGCGCGACGCGGTCCGGCCCGCACAGGTACGCGTCGAGGTTGCGCCCGGGGCGGCCGGTGGCGAGCCCGTGGTAGCCGGGGTCGATGTAGTCCGGGCCGACCTTGTGCGGCGACACGGCCAGCCCGCGCCCGGCGAACGCGGCCATCAGCCCGGTCGCGACGGTCGTCTTGCCGCTGCCCGACGCGGGCGCTGCGACGACCAGCCGGGGCACGGCGGTCACCGCCCCGGCAGCGGCGGCGGTCACCACTCGATGCCCCGCTGGCCCTTCTGGCCCGCGTCCATCGGGTGCTTGACCTTGGACATGTCGGTGACCAGATCGGCGGCGTCCAGCAGTTCCGGCGGCGCGTTGCGGCCGGTGACCACCACGTGCTGCGTGCCCGGGCGGTCCCGCAGCACCGAGACGACCTCGGCGGTGTCGATCCAGCCCCAGTGCAGCGGATACGCGAACTCGTCCAGCACGTAGAAGCGGTGCGTCTCGGCGGCCAGATCGCGTTTGACCTGCTCCCAGCCCTCCCGGGCGGCCTCCTCACTGGACCCGATGTCCCGCTGCACCCAGGACCAGCCCTCGCCCATCTTGTGCCAGGTGACGGTCCCGCCCTCGCCCGAGTCGCCGAGCACGCGCAGCGCCCGCTCCTCGCCGACCCGCCACTTGGCGGACTTCACGAACTGGAACACCCCGACCGGCCAGCCCTGGTTCCAGGCGCGCAGCGCCATCCCGAACGCGGCCGTCGACTTTCCCTTGCCGATACCCGTGTGCACCATCAGCAGCGGCCTGTTGCGGCGCTGCCGCGTCGTCAGTCCGTCGTCCGGTACCACACTCGGCTTGCCCTGCGGCATTACGCGGCCCTCCCGGCCTTCGTCGTTCCCGTCACGTCGCGGACCAGCCCCGCGACGCTGTCCGCCCGCAGCTCGTCCAGCGTCACGGCGGGCCCGCCCAGATCGCGGGCGAGCGCACCGGCGAGGCCCAGCCGCACGGGGCCGGACTCGCAGTCCACCACCACCGAGGCGACCCCCTCGGCGGCCAGCAGGCGCGCGGCGCGGGCGACCGGCGCGAGCGGATCCGCCGCACGCCCGGTACCGGTACCGGCACCGGTCCCGTTCCGGCTGCCGAGGCCGCCCACGCGCCCGGCGGCGGTCCCCTTCCCGCGCCCGCTTCCGTCTCCGGGCCCGCCCCTGTCTCCGGTTCCGGTGCCCTTGCCGGTTCCGGCGCCGCTCCCGGCGGCGGCCGTCGCCCGGCCGTCCGTGACGACGACCAGCAGCGGCCGCCGCGACGGGTCCCGCAGCCGCTCCACCCGCAGCACCTCCCGGGCCCGCAGCAGCCCCGCCGGCAGCGGCGTGCGGCCGCCCGTCGGCAGCGACTCCAGCCGGGCCGCGGCCGCCTCCACCGACGACGTGGGCGGCAGCGCCAGCTCGGCGCCGGCGCCCCGGAACGTCACCAGACCGACCTTGTCGCGCCGCTGGTAGGCGTCCAGGAGCAGCGACAGCACGGCACCCTTCACCGCGCTCATCCGGCGCCGGGCGGCCATCGAACCGGACGCGTCCACGAGGAACAGCACGAGGTTCCCCTCACGGCCCTCGCGCACCGCCTCCCGCAGATCGTCCCGGCGCACCACCAGACCCCGCCCGGTACGCCCCCGCGCGTGCTGGTGCGGTGCGGCCGCCCGCACGGTCGCCGACAGATGCAGCTTCGTCAGGGAGCCCCGGGGCCGCTGCGCCCCGGTGGTGCGGCCGTGCGCGGTGCGGGCCCGCGAGCGCCGCCCGGCCGCCCCCTCGCCGAGGCCCGGCACGCTGAGCGTCCTGGTGCGGAACGGTTCCGCGGCCGGTACGGCCCCCTCCTCGGCCGCCTCTCCCGGCCCGTTCCCCGGCTCCCGGTCCGCGGCCCCGGCGGGCCGCTCGTCCCCGGCCGGCCTCTCCCCGGCTCCGGACTCCTCCGGGCTCGTACGGGCGTCGGGAACCGACGGCGGCCCGGGCGCGGTGGCCGGGTCCGGCTCTCCGTCCCGGCCGCCGGCGCCCTCCGGCCCGTCCGGTCCGTCCGGGCCGTCCTGCGGCGGCAGGCCGCCGGGTCCGCCGTCGGGGCCGTCGTCGTCCGGACCCCCGCCGTCCGGGCCGTCGCCGCCGGCGGGATCGTCGTCCCCGGCGAACTCCTCCAGCGTCCGGTCGAGTTTCTCCTCGTCCAGCCCGGGTGCGTCGAACGGGTTGCGCCGCCTGCGGTGCGGCAGGGCCAGCAGCGCCGCCTGCCGTACGTCCTCCTCGCGCACCCCGGTCCGCCCCGCCCAGGCCGCGAGGGCCGTCGCCGTACGCGCCATGACGATGTCCGCGCGCATCCCGTCCACCTCGAACGCGGCACAGCACGCCGCGATCTGGCGCAGCGCACGGTCGCCCAGCCGGACCGACGGCAGCAGCTCGCGGGCCGCCGCGATCCGCTCCCGCAGCGCGCTCTCCTCGGCCTCCCAGCGGGTGGCGAAGGCCCGCGGGTCCTCCTCGTACGCCAGCCGCCGCCGCACGACCTCCACCCGCCGGTCCGGCTCCCGGGAGGCCGCGACCTCGACCGTCAGCCCGAAGCGGTCGAGCAGCTGCGGCCGCAGCTCGCCCTCCTCCGGGTTCATGGTGCCGACCAGCAGGAAGCGGGACGCGTGCCGCACCGAGACGCCCTCGCGCTCGACGTACGAGGCGCCCATGGCGGCCGCGTCCAGCAGCAGGTCCACCAGGTGGTCGTGGAGCAGGTTGACCTCGTCGACGTACAGCAGGCCCCGGTGCGCGTCCGCGAGCAGGCCCGGCTCGAAGGCCTTCTTGCCCTCCGACAGCGCCCGTTCGATGTCGAGCGCCCCGAGGAGCCGGTCCTCCGAGGCGCCGACCGGGAGTTCGACCATCCGCGCGGGCCGGACCGTGCCGGGGCCGGGCTCGTGCGGGCCGTCCGGGCACGCCCCGTCCGGCGCGGCCGGATCACAGGAGAACCGGCAGCCCGCCACGACCGGCACCGCCGGCATCAGCGCCGACAGCGCCCGCACGGCGGTCGACTTGGCGGTGCCCTTCTCGCCGCGTACGAGCACTCCGCCCACGGCGGGCGACACCGCGTTGAGCAGCAGGCCCAGCCGCAGATCGTCCATGCCGACGATCGCGGTGAACGGATAGTTCGGGACGGTGGTGCTCACAGATGTCCTCCGGCTTCAGCGGTGACGGTGGTGGTCCGGGCCGGGACGTCCCCGGCGCGGGCGGGCGGCGTTCCCGCCGCCGGGCGCCTCACGCCGTGCCCGGCGGCAGGAACGGCAGCCCGGCGGGCGGTCCCTCCTCGATGAGCCGCAGCAGCGCGCCGGTGTCCGCGTGCTCCTCGATCAGGTCCCCGAGCCGGTCCAGCTGCTCCTCGCGCAGCTCGCCGAACCGGGTGTCCGGCGCCGGTGTGAAACGGCGGCCCGCGTCCCGCGCGACCCGCCGCAGGAACGCCCGCCGGAAACCGTCGCTCTCCAGCGACCCGTGCCAGTGCGTGCCCCACACGGAGCCCGCCCGGCAGCCGTCCAGCGGACGGCCTGCGGCGTCGGTGAGGAACGGTTCGGCGCCGTCCCCGACGGCAGCCACCCCGTGATGGATCTCGTAACCCGCGACCGGCTCGCCGAGCGCCCGGCCCGACGGCCGCGCGAGCGTCTTGTCCGCGGCGAACCGGACCGTGAGCGGCAGCAGGCCCAGGCCCTCGACCGTCCCGGCCCGCGACTCGACCTCGTCCTCGATCCGGGTGCCCAGCAGCTGGTAGCCGCCGCAGATCCCCAGCACCGGCCGCCCCTCGGCGGCCCGCCGGGCCACGGCTCCGGCGAGGCCGCGCTCCCGCAGCCAGGCCAGGGCCCGGACCGTGCCGCGGGTGCCCGGCAGCACGACCAGGTCGGCGTCCGCCAGCTCCTCCGGCCGGTCCACGAAGCGGACGACGACGCCCGGTTCGGCGGCCAGCGCGTCGACATCGGTGAAGTTCGACATCAGCGGTACGGCGGCCACGGCCACCCGCAGCACGTCCTCGCCGTGCGGCGGGGCGACGACGGACTCGCGCACCGAGCCGCGCAGGGACACCCGTAGCCCGTCCTCCTCGTCGATGCCCAGCCCGTGCGCGTACGGCAGCACGCCCAGCACCTGACGCCCGGTCAGCCCGCGCAGCGTGTCGAGCCCCGGCTCCAGCAGGGACACGTCGCCGCGGAACTTGTTCACCAGATAGCCCGCGAGCAGCGCCTGGTCCTCGCGCGACAGCAGGGCCGTGGTGCCGAAGAAGGACGCGAAGACCCCGCCGCGGTCGATGTCGCCGACGACCACGACGGGCAGCCCGGCCGCCCGGGCGAGGCCCATGTTGACGATGTCGTCCCGGCGCAGGTTGATCTCGGCGGGGCTGCCCGCGCCCTCGCAGACGACGGCGTCGTACCGGGCGCGCAACTGCTCGTAGCAGTCGGTGACGACGGGCAGCAGGGCCCCCCGGCGGTTCGCGGCGGGCGCCCGCCCGTCGCCTCCGGCGGCGCCTCCGGGGCCGAAGTAGCCGCGGGCCGACATCTCCCCGACCGGCTTCCCGAGCAGTACGACCTGACTGGTGCGGTCGCCGCCGGGCTTGAGCAGGACCGGGTTCATCAGCGCGGACGGCTCCGTGCGCGCCGCCTGGGCCTGCATGGCCTGGGCCCGGCCGATCTCCGCGCCCTCGCGGGTGACGAAGGAGTTCAGGGACATGTTCTGCGCCTTGAAGGGCGCCACCGAGACGCCCTTGCGGGCCAGCCAGCGGCAGATGCCCGCCGTGACCACGCTCTTCCCGGCGTCCGAGGTCGTCCCGGCGACCAGCAGCCCGCCGCCGCGCCGCGGCACTCCCGCGATGCTCATGCCCCGCCCTTCCCGGCGCCCGGGGGACGCCCGTGGGTTCCTGCCCGGCGCAGCGTGTCGTACGCCAGCCGGCTGCCCGCGCACACCAGCAGCGCCAGCGCGCCCACCCGGCGCGACAGGCGCACCGCGCGCTCGATGTCTGCCGGAGTCACCGGCCGGTTGCCGCCGCCGAGCACCGGCCGGTGCTCGGTGCGGCCCGCGTACGCGAGCGTCCCGCCGAGCCGCACGCCCAGCGCGCCCGCGAACGCCGCCTCCACCGGGCCGGCGTTCGGGCTCGGATGCCGTCCGGCGTCGCGGCGCAGCACCCGCCACGCGCCGCGCGGGTCCGGACCCGCCGCGACGGCCAGCGCCGCGGTGAGCCGCGAACCGGGGAAGCCCGCCACGTCGTCCAGCCGTGCCGCGGCCCAGCCGAACCGGCGCAGCCGCGGCGACTTGTGGCCGACCATCGCGTCCAGGGTGTTGACGGCGCGGAAACCGGCCAGCCCGGGCACTCCCGCGACGGCCCCCCACACCAGCGCCCCGACGACCGCGTCGGAGGTGTTCTCCGCGACGGACTCCACGACCGCGCGGGCGATCTGCTGTTCGTCCAGCGCCTCCGGGTCCCGGCCGCACAGGTGCGGCAGCTGCCGCCGGGCGGCCCCGACGTCCCCCGCGGCCAGCGCCGCGCCGATGGCACGCGCCTCCCGGCCCA
>NZ_WHPN01000096.1 GCF_009735685.1 Streptomyces lycii
CCACGCCCGCCCGCCCGTTCCTCATCGCGCCCGTCCCGTCGCGCGCCCGTCCCGTCGCTCGCCCGTCCCGTCGCTCGCCCGTCCCGTCGCGCGCCCGTCCGGTCCCGCGACCCCGTGCCGGAACCGGTCTGCCGCGCCCCGGAACCGGAGCCGGTCCGCGGGACCACCGGCCGCCCCGGAAGCTCAAATCCTGCTCTGAACCGGTTGCGCGCACGATTGCCCGGCCGGTGCCGGGGCCATCACACCGGCACAACCACAACCACAACGACACCCCGGCACAACCGCACGGCGGACCAACCGCACAGCCGACCACCCGCGCGGCGGGGCCGTCCGCTCAGCCGCTCCGCGGACCGTCCGCTTCAGCGGCACACGGGCGCCCACCGGCCGGGGAAGCGCAGCACAGCACGGGTACCGCACGGCACGGCACAGCACGGGGGGACGGGAACATGCCGCATCTGGGAACGGGCATCGGCTGGCGGCCCGAGATCGCACACACGGTGGAGGGGCTGCCCGGGCTGGACTGGGTGGAGGTCGTCGCGGAGAACATCCGCCCGGGCCGGCTCCCCGACTCGCTCCGGCGGCTGCGGTCGCGCGGCACGACGGTGGTGCCGCACGGGGTGTCGCTCGGCATCGGCGGTCCGGAGCGGCCGGCACCGGACCGCCTGGCCGCGCTCGCGGAACGGGCCGAGGCGCTGGGCGCCCCCCTGGTCACCGAGCACATCGCGTTCGTACGGGCCGGCGGGCCGGGAACCGGGGTTCCCCGGCTGGAGGCCGGTCACCTGCTGCCCGTTCCGCGCACCCGGGACGCGCTGGACGTGCTGTGCGAGAACGTACGGACCGCGCAGGACGCGCTGCCCGTACCGCTGGCCCTGGAGAACATCGCGGCGCTGGTCCGCTGGCCGGACGAGGAGATGACGGAGGGGCGGTTCCTCGCCGAACTGGTCGAACGGACGGGAGTACGGCTGCTGATCGACGTGGCCAATCTGCACACCAACCACGTGAACCGGGGCGAGGACCCGGCCGCCGTGCTCGACGCGCTGCCGCCCGGGGCACTGGCGTACGTACACGTGGCGGGCGGCGTCGAACGCGACGGGGTCTGGCACGACAGCCATGCCCACCCCGTGCCCCCGGCGGTGCTCGGCATCCTCGCGGAACTCCTGGCCCGCGCCGAGCCGCCCGGGGTGCTGCTGGAACGCGACGACAACTTCCCGGAAGCGGCGGAGCTGGCGCGCGAACTGGACGCGATCCGCGCGGTGACGGCGGCGCCGCGCCCCGCGCCGTCCCGCCCGGCCGGTGTCCCGGGCACCGCGGGCCCGCGTCCCGAGCGGCGGGACCGCACCGCGGTGGAGTCCGCCGGGGGCGCGCGGACCCGGGTCGCCGCGGCCCAGACCGCGCTGCTGTCCGCGCTGGTAGCCTGGGGTCCCGTCCCCGCGGGGTTCGACCCGGAACGCCTGCGGGTGCAGAGCCGCGCGCTCGCAGCCAAGCGCGCCGACGTGGTCGCCAAGGTCGCGCCGGAGCTGCCGGACATCCTCGGCGCCCGCTACCGGCCCGCGTTCCTGGCCTACGCCCGGCTCCGGCCGCTCAGCGGCGGCCACCGCTGGGACGCGCTCCACTTCGCCGAGCACGTCCTCGCCGAGCACGCGGCGGCCGGCGAGCCGCTGGAGCGGCCGGTACGGCGTGCCCTCGCCCGGTGGCACCGGGAGCGCTCGGGGCCGGCACCGGGGCGGGGCGGCCGGGCGGCCCGGCTGCTGCGGGCCCAGCTCGGTGCCTTCCGCCGGGCTCAGGCCAGCCCGGCGACCAGTTCGGAGACCGGCTTGCGGCGGCCCGTGTAGAAGGGGACCTCCTCGCGGACGTGCAGCCGGGCCTCGGAGGCGCGCAGGTGCCGCATCAGGTCGACGATCCGGTACAGCTCGTCGGCCTCGAAGGCGAGGATCCACTCGTAGTCGCCCAGCGAGAAGGACGGCACGGTGTTCGCCCGCACGTCCGGGAAACCGCGCGCCATCTTGCCGTGGTCGGCGAGCATCCGGCGGCGGTCCTCGTCCGGCAGCAGATACCAGTCGTACGACCGCACGAAGGGGTAGACGCTGACGTACTGCCGCGGCTCCTCGTCGGCCAGGAAGGCCGGAATGTGCGACTTGTTGAACTCGGCGGGGCGGTGCAGCGCCATGTTCGACCAGACCGGCTCCAGCGCCCGGCCGAGCCGGGTGCGGCGGAAGAGGTTGTACGCCTCCTGGAGGTCGTCCGCCGTCTCCGCGTGCCACCAGATCATGAGGTCGGCGTCGGCGCGCAGGCCGGAGACGTCGTACGTGCCGCGCACGGTGACGTCCTTCGCGGCGAGCTGCGCGAACAGCTCGTCGACCTCGTCCGCGTAGCCGGCGCGGTCCTCGGGGAGGACGTCGCGCAGCCGGAACACGGACCAGAGGGTGTAGCGGATGACCTCGTTGAGGTCCTTGGCCTTCTTCCCGGCATTCGGGGTCTTCTCAGCAGCAGCACTCATGAGGCCCATTCTCCTCCGCCGTCCGCGGTGCCCGGCGCCAGGGTGGCCAGTACGCTCTCGGCGGCCGCGGTGGCGCCGGCCGCGCACGCCGGGATGCCGACGCCGTCGTAGGCGGCTCCGCAGACGCTCAGCGCGGGCAGCCCGGCGAGGTGCTCCCGGATCCGGGCGACCCGGCCGAGGTGGCCGACCGGGTACTGCGGCAGACCGCCGTCCCAGCGGGTGACCCGGGACGCGACGGGACGCGCGGCGAGCCCCGCCGCCTCGCCGAGATCGCGCAGCGACAGCTCGACCAGGTCGGCGTCGTCGCGCTTCAGGTCCGCCTCGTCGCCGAAGCGGCCGACGGAGGTACGGAGCACGAACAGGTCCGGGTCCGCGTCCCGGATCCAGCCCCATTTGCGGCTCGCGAAGGTGGCCGCCTTGATCGTCCGCCCGTCGACCGGGGGCACGAGGAACCCGCTGCCCTCGGGCAGCGACGCCAGGTCGGCGCGCCGGAAGGCCATCGTGACCAGCGCCATCGAGGCGTACTCGACGGCCGCCAGCTCGGCCGACGCGGCCGGTGACGCGTCCGCCAGCAGACGCGCGGCGGCGGGCGCGGGCACGGCCAGCACGACACCGTCCGCGTGGAGGACCGCCCGCCCGGCGCCGGGTGACGCGGCGCCGCCCGCCGCCTCCGCCGCGCGGGCTGCGGCGCCGGCCCCGGAGGCCCCGGACCGCCCGGCCTCCCCCGCCTTCCCGGTCCCCTCCGCCGTCCCGTCCCTGTCCGTCCTCCCGGTCGCGTCCGTCCTCCCGCTCCCCGCCGTCTTCCCGGCGTCCGCTTCGGCGCGGGCGGCGGCGGTTCCGGCGGCCCGTTCCGCGCCGGGCCCCGTCAGCTCCAGCCGCCAGCCGTGCGCCGTGCGCCGCAGACCGGTCACCGTCACCCCGGTGGCGATCTCCGCTCCCGCGGCCCGGCAGACCCCGGCGAGCGCGGGCGGCAGGGTGCCGACACCGCCGTCGATGCCCATGAACACCGGGCCGCCCGCGGCGGGCTGCCGCGCCGTGCGCCGCTGGATCGCGCGTACGCCCTCGGTCAGCGAGCGCTCGGCGCGCGCCGCCTCGTACAGCTGCGGCACGGCGGCGCGCATCGAGATGGCGTACGCGTTCCCGGCGTAGACGCCGCCGAGCAGCGGTTCGACCAGCCGGTCGACCACCTCCCGGCCGAGCCGGGCCGCGATGTACCCGCCGACCGCGACGTCCTCGCCGACCTCGGTACGGGGCAGCTCCCGGTCCCGCTCGATCCGGGCCAGCCCCTCCGGCGAGATCACCCCGGACTCGGCGAGCGGCGCGAGGTCTCCCGGCACCCCCATCACATGGCCCTTGGGCATCGGGCGCAGCCGGCCCCGGGTCCACAGCGCGGCGGAGGCGGTCGCGGGCGGCTGGAGGCGCTCCCCGAGCCCGGCCGCGCGGGCCAGCTCCACGGCCTCCGGGCGGCGGGCGAGCATCGACTCGGCCCCGAGGTCCACCGGCACCCCCGCGATCTCCCCGGCGAGCAGCTTGCCGCCGAGCCGCCCGGAGCCTTCGAGGACGGTCACCCGGGCGCCGCCCCCGAGCAGCCGGTGCGCGGCCGCGAGACCGGCGACACCGCCTCCCACGACGACGACATGGCCCGGGCGCGCGTCCGTTTCCCTCATGGCACCACTGTCTCACCGGCCCGCGCGGGACCGCGGTACGGGCCCGGCCGGGAGCCGCCGGACACGGACGCGCCCGGCGGACGCCGTGGTTCCGGGCCCGGCCGCCGTTCCGGTTCGAAGCCGGACCGTGACCGCATCGGGATCAAGGGGCCGAAACCCGGGCTCCGGCCGCCCCGTCGAACGGAGACAGACGCGAAACTCCCTGGGGGGGGACTCACCATGCACGCTTCCACGCCACGCTCCGCCGCGCGCTCCGCACGGCTCACCCGCGCCTCGACGGCCGCCTCGGCCGCGCTCCTCGTCGCCGCCCTCGGACTCGCCGGCTGTTCCGGCAGCGAGAGTTCGTCGGGCGTGTCCGCCGACCGGGGCGTGGCCGCTCCGGAGCGGGCGGACGGCGCCGAGGAGGGCGGCGCCCGGGACAAGGCGGACGACAACAACCTCGCGGGCGGTGACGACAGCGCCGCGGGCCGGCAGGAAGCGGGGGGCGGCGCGCGGGAGGACACGAGGAAGGCGCCCGTGCTCGCGGCCGAACACGTGATCCGTACGGCGACGATCACCGTCCGGGTCGAGGACGTGCCGACGGCCGTCGGCGAGGCCCGGTCGGCCGCCGAGAACGCGGGCGGTTACATCGGCGACGAGACGACCGACCGCGACGGCTCCGGGCACGAGCAGTCCCGGCTGGTGCTGCGGGTGCCGCAGCAGGAGTACGACGAGATCCTGGAGAAGCTCGCGGGCACCGGCAAGCTCATCGAGCGGAAGGTCGAGGCGAAGGACGTCACCGACCAGGTCGTCGACGTCGAGAGCCGCCTGAAGTCCCAGCAGGCGAGCGTCAACCGGGTGCGGGAGCTGATGGAGGACGCCACGCAGCTGAGCGACATCGTGTCGCTGGAGGGCGAGCTGAGCACCCGCCAGGCGGAGCTGGAGGCGCTGAAGGCCCAGCAGGCGTCGCTCGAGGAGCGCACCGCGATGGCCACCGTCACCCTGGTGCTCTCGGAGACCGAGGTCGAGAAGAAGGAGAAGGAGGAGGACGAGGCGTCCTTCCTCGACGCGCTGGCGGGCGGCTGGCACGCCTTCGTGACCGTGCTGCGGTGGATCGCGGTCGGGCTCGGGGCGACGCTGCCGTTCCTGGCCGCGCTGGCGTTGCTGCTGGTGCTGTGGCGGGCGCTGCGCCGCTTCGTCCCGGCCCGGCTGCGCCCGGCGGGTGCCCCCGGCCCGTACACCCTGCCGGGCAGGGATCCGGTACCCGCGCGGGTACCGGAGCAGGGCGAGGAGCCGGCCGGTGCTCCGGGTACTTCGGGTGCTACGAGTGCCTCGGGTGCTCCGGAGGAGTCCCGCAAGCCCTGACGCGGCGGGGGCGTGGCCGCGGCTTCCGGCGCCGGGCGCCGGGCGCCGGGGCCGTGGCCTCCGGGAGGGGAGCCCTCCATCGCACGTCTGCGGCCGCCCGAACGGTGCCGGACAGTTCGCCCGGCGGGGGTGGCCGCACGGTGCCGGAGAGTTCGCCCGGCGGGGGCGGCCCCACGGACACGCAAGCGTCGAGGACCTCTCCGCGGCCGCGTCCCTCCCGTGCAAGGCCGTCCGAACCCCGGCCCTCCCCTCGCCCCGGACACCCCGGACGTCACCGGGGCCTGCCACCGGCACCGGCTTCCGCCCGGGCGGCCGGAGTGAGGGGTGAGCCGGACGGGCCGGGTGCCGGGAGCGATGACCCGGCGTGGTCGCGGGTAGCGGGTGGGTGGCAGGCTGAAGACCCCGCGCACAGCGCGGCAGAGCCGAACCCGCGGAGGCAACCGGCATGGCAGCGCAGCGACTCGTGATCATCGGCGGCGACGCGGCGGGCATGTCCGCGGCGTCCCAGGCCCGCAGACTGAAGGGCCCGGACGAGCTGGAGATCACCGCCTTCGAGCGGGGCCACTTCACCTCGTACTCCGCCTGCGGGATCCCGTACTGGGTCGGCGGCCAGGTCGACGGTCCGGAGGCCCTCGTCGCGCGGACCGCCGAGGAGCACCGGGCGCGCGCCATCGATCTGCGGATGCGCACCGAGGTCACGGAGATCGACACCGCCGGCAAGCGGGTGCGGGTCCGGGACCTCGACCCGCCCGGCTCCGCCGGGGAACAGTCGGTCGGCGGTACGAACGGCGGAACGGACGACGATACGGACGGTGGTACGGACGGCGGCCGCTGGGAGCGGTACGACCGGCTCGTCATCGCCACCGGCGCCCGCCCGCTGCGCCCCCGCATCCCCGGCATCGACGCCCCGGGCGTGTACGGAGTGCAGAGCCTGGACGACGGACGGACCCTCGCCGACTCGCTCGGCGAGGACCCGGCCGGGCTGGACGCCGTGGTCGTCGGGGCCGGGTACATCGGTGTGGAGATGGCCGAGGCGCTGGTGAACCGGGGCTGCCGGGTGACCGTGCTGGAGCGCGGCGAACAGCCGATGTCCACGCTCGACCCGGACATGGGAGCCCTGGTGCACGAGGCGATGTGCGGCCTCGGCATCGAGACCGTGACGGGAGCCGAGGTCACGGAGGTGCGCACTGGTCACGACGGCCGCGTCACGGCCGTCCGGACACGGGACGCGGAATACCCGGCCGACCTGGTCGTCCTGGGCCTGGGGGTGCGCCCGGAGACCACGCTCGCGCGGGAGGCCGGACTGCCGCTGGGCGCCTCGGGCGGACTGATCACCGACCTGTCGATGCGGGTGCGCGGGTACGACGACATCTGGGCGGGCGGCGACTGCGTGGAGGTGCTGGACCTGGTCTCCGGCCGTCCCCGGCACATCCCGCTCGGCACGCACGCGAACAAGCACGGCCAGGTCATCGGCAGCAACGCCGCCGGCGGCTACGCGACCTTCCCCGGGGTGGTCGGCACGGCCGTCAGCAAGGTGTGCGACCTGGAGATCGCGCGCACCGGCCTGTTGGAGGCACAGGCCGACGAGGTCGGGCTGCGGTACGTGACGGTGACGATCGAGTCGACCAGCCGGGCCGGCTACTACCCGGGCGCCCGTCCGATGACGGTCAAGATGCTGGCCGAGCGGCGCACCGGGCGGCTGCTGGGGGTGCAGATCGTCGGCCGGGAGGGCGCGGGCAAGCGCGTGGACATCGCGGCTGTCGCGCTCACCGCCGGGATGACGGTCGAGCAGATGACGGCGCTGGACCTCGGCTACGCGCCGCCGTTCTCCCCGGTGTGGGACCCGGTCCTGGTGGCGGCCCGCAAGGCGGCGCGCGCCGTGGCCCGCGACATGAGCGGCGCCTGATACGGGGCGGCGGACCGGCACACCGCCGGAGCCGCGGCAGGGTCAGGAGCGGCACCCGACCCGACGAGCCGGCCCGGAGGGCGCAGGGGAGGACCGAAGCGGCAGCCGGACCGGAACGGATGCCGGAGCGATCCGGGGACCAGGTGGGCGGAAGCCGGAACCTGCGTGAGCCGAAGCGATCCGGGGGGCGGGAGCCGGAACCGGGAGAACGGGAGCCCGAGCGATACGGGGACGGGTGCGGGAGCCGGAGCCGGGAAGGCCCCGTGGCGCGGCGCGGTGCCCGGTTCGCGGATAATCGCCACCATGCTCGAACGCACACACGCGCCGCCGGCCGGGCCGCCGGACAGCACCCGCCGCGGGCGCGCCGGTGCGGCCCTGCGCGCGGCGGGGCCCGCCCTGCTGGCGTACGCCGCGGTGCGGCTGACCGGGCTGCTCATCCTGGCCGTCTCGGCGGCCGCGGCCGGTGAGGACGCCAGGCAGCTGCTGAGCAGACGCTGGGACTCGGTCTGGTACGTGCGCGTGGCCGAGCAGGGCTACGGCTTCGAGGTCGCGCTGCCCGGTGGCGGCGCCCACCCCAACCTGGCCTTCTTCCCGCTGCTGCCCGCCCTGGAGAGGGCGGTGTCCGCGGTCGGCCCGCTGGACGCGGCGGACGCGGGGCTGCTGATCAGCTGGACCGCCTCGCTGTTCGCCGCCTGGGGCATCTTCGCGGTCGGCACCCGGCTGCACGGGTGGCGGGCGGGCGTCGTACTGGCCGCGCTGTGGGGCGCGGCCCCGACGGGCTTCGTGCAGTCGATGGCGTACACCGAGACGCTGTTCACGGCCTTCGCCGCCTGGGCGCTGTACGCCGTGCTGACGGGCCGCTGGCCGGCGGCCGGGGCGCTGGCCGTGCTCGCGGGGCTGACCCGGCCGTCGGCGGCGGCGGTCGTCGCGGCGGTCGCGGTTCCCGCCGCCGTGGTCCTGGTGCGGGAGTTCCGGGCCGGCGACGGGGCCGTGACACTGCTGCGCCGGCACCGGCGGATGCTGCTGGGGGTGGCGACGGCCCCGCTGGGCTGGCTGTCGTACGTCCTGTTCGTCGCCGTACGGGAAGGGCAGCTGCTCGGCTACTTCCAGGTGCAGGCCCAGTGGGGCAACAGCTTCGACGGCGGCCGTGCGCTCGCCGCCTTCGTCGCGGACACCCTGCGGGCGGACGTCCTGGCGGGGCTGGGGCTGTGCGCCGCGCTGGGGCTGGTGCTGTGGGTGCTGTGGCTGTGCGTCCGGCAGCGGCAGCCGGTGCCGCTGCTCGTCTACACGTTCGGGATCGTGGTGATCTCGCTGGTGGGCTCGGGCTACTTCGGCTCGCGGCCGCGGCTGATGATGCCCGCCTTCCCCCTGCTGCTCCCGGCCGCGGCGGCGCTGGTCCGGCTGCGGCCCCGCGCGACGGCCGCGGTCTGC
>NZ_WHPN01000097.1 GCF_009735685.1 Streptomyces lycii
TCCCGCGATGCCGCTTCCCGCGTCGCCGCTTCCCGCCACGTCGCCCGTCGCAGCGCCGCCCTCCGCGCGGGCCGCGCGCATCGCGGGGCCGCCCCGCGGTTGTGCCGGATCCCCGGGCCCGGGATTTTCCCGGGCGGGGCCGCCCTGCGGCTGTGCCGGAACCCCGGTCCCGGAAGCTTCCCGGGCGGGGCCGCCCCGCGCCGCTCCGCCCCGGTGGGTGACCGTCGGGCCGTCCGGGTTCTCCCGGTCGAGCAGCTGTACGGCCCGCCGCCCCAGCTGCGCCACGACTCCGCCCGGCAGCCACGGCTCGCGGCCCCTGCCGTCCCCGAGGCCCGCGCCCACGCGCTCCGCGACCTGTGCCGGGTCCGGCCGCAGCGCCGGGTCCTTCCGCAGACAGTCGCCGATCAGCTCGCGCAACGGTCCGGAGAGCCCGGCCGGGCCCGACAGGTCCGGCTCCTCGTGCGCGATGCGGTGGATCAGGGCGTGCACCCCGCTGTCCGCCGTGCCGAACGGCGGCCGCCCGGTCGCCGCGTACGCGAGGACGGCCCCCAGGCAGAAGACGTCACAGGCGGGCGTGACACGTTCGCCGCGCACCTGCTCGGGCGCCGTGAAGCCGGGCGCTCCCACCAGTGCGCCGGTGCGGGCCGGCCCGCCGTCGGTGACGGTCCCGAGGGCGCGGGCGATGCCGAAGTCGATGACGCGCGGCCCGTCGATCGTGACGAGGACGTTCGACGGCTTGAGGTCGCGGTGCACCAGGCCGGCGGCGTGGATGTCGGTCAGCGCGGCCGCCAGCCCGGCGGCCAGCGTGCGCACCGAAGGTTCCGGCAGCGGCCCGTGCTCGGCGATCAGCTCCTGCAGCGACGGCCCGGCGACATAACCCGTGGCCACCCAGGGGAGCGGCGCCTCGGTGCCGGCGTCGAGCACCGGAGCGGTCCACCGGCCGCCGACCCTGCGAGCGGCGCGCACCTCCTGCCGGAAGCGCTCCCGGAACTCCGGGTCCGCTGCGAGATCCTGCCGTACGAGCTTGACGGCCACCATCCGTCCCCGGTCCGAGCGGGCCAGGAAGACCGGGCCCATCCTGCCCGCGCCGATCCGGCCGAGCAGCCGGTAGGCGCCGACCCGCCGCGGGTCCTCGTCCCGAAGTTCCTGCATGCCCGCACCCCGTGCCTCTCCCCCGCGTGCCACCCCGCCGCGTCCCGGCAGGGCGGCGAGCCTGCCTCGACTGGGCAGAGGATAGGCCGGGAGGACGGCGGCCGGGGCCGCTATCCGTGCACGGTCCCCGGATCGTGTCGGCGGCCGGGCCGGCCCGCGTGCGGGGGAGAGCGGCCGCGCGTCCGCCCGACACCGTGCCGGGCCGCGTGGCCCAGGCCATACGAACTGCGGGTGTCGGCGGGCGGACGATGATCCCTACGCTGGCGGACATGACCGCTCCGACCGCAGATCCGCAGGCCGGACAGGCCGTCAAGGCCGCCGACCGCGCCCACGTCTTCCACTCCTGGTCCGCCCAGGGGCTCATCGACCCACTCGCCGTCGCCGGTGCCGAGGGCTCGTACTTCTGGGACTACGACGGCAATCGCTACCTCGACTTCTCCTCCCAGTTGGTGAACACCAACATCGGCCACCAGCACCCGAAGGTCGTCGCCGCGATCCAGGAGCAGGCGGGCAAGCTGTGCACCGTGGCGCCGGGCTTCGCCGTGGACGTGCGCTCCGAGGCGGCCCGGCTGGTGGCCGAACGCACCCCCGGCGACCTCGACAAGATCTTCTTCACCAACGGCGGCGCCGAGGCGGTGGAGAACGCCGTACGGATGGCGCGGGTGCACACCGGCCGCCCGAAGGTGCTGTCCGCCTACCGCTCGTACCACGGCGCCACGGCAGCCGCGATCAACCTCACCGGTGAACCCCGCCGCTGGGCCTCCGACACCGGCACGGCCGGGGTGGTGCACTTCTTCGGGCCGTACCCCTACCGCTCGAACTTCCACGCCGAGAGCGAGGAGCAGGAGGGCGAGCGGGCGCTGGAACACCTGGAGCAGCTGATCGCCTTCGAGGGGCCGCAGTCGATCGCCGCGCTCATCCTGGAGACGGTCGTCGGCACCGCCGGTGTGCTGCTGCCGCCGCCCGGCTATCTCGCCGGGGTCCGCGAGATCTGCGACCGGCACGGCATCGTCTTCATCCTGGACGAGGTCATGGCGGGCTTCGGCCGCACCGGCCGCTGGTTCGCGCTCGACCACTACGGCGTCACGCCCGACCTGCTGACCTTCGCCAAGGGCGTCAACTCCGGCTATGTGCCGCTGGGCGGTGTCGCGATCTCCGGCGAGATCGCGGCGACCTTCGACCGGCGGCCGTACCCGGGCGGGCTCACCTACTCCGGGCACCCGCTGGCCTGTGCCTCCGCCGTCGCGACGATGAACACGATGGCCGAGGAGGGCATCGTGGAGAACGCCGCGAGGATCGGCGAGACCGTCCTCGGGCCGGGGCTGCGGGAGATCGCCGGGCGTCATCCGTCGGTCGGCGAGGTGCGCGGCACGGGCGTCTTCTGGGCGCTGGAACTGGTCAAGGACGCGGAGACCCGCGAGCCGCTGGTGCCGTACAACGCCTCCGGGGAGGCGAACGCCCCGATGGCCGCGTTCGCCGCCGCCTGCAAGAAGCGCGGGCTGTGGCCGTTCGTGAACATGAACCGCACCCATGTCGTACCTCCGTGCACGATCAGCGAGACGGAGGCGAAGGACGGTCTGGCGGCGCTCGACGCGGCGCTGGCGGTGGCCGACGAGCACGCGACGGCATGACCTGGGAGCACGCGGCGTGACCGGGGAGCACACGGTGGGGTGACCGGGAGTGACCGGGGGCACACAGGTGTGACCCGGGGGGATCGGGATGTGCGACGGCGGTGTGACCGGGCGTGATCGGGAGTGACCGGGGCCCGGGCCGGGCGGTGTGCTCGGCG
>NZ_WHPN01000098.1 GCF_009735685.1 Streptomyces lycii
CCGGTGTCGCTCCGCGGCGTTGCGTCACGCCGTGCCGAGCGCTGCACGGGCGCCGGGGGACCTCCGGTCAGCGGTGAGCCGAGACCGAGCTGCTGTACGGGGTTCGGGCCGGACGGTGCCGGGGGCCGTCCGGCTCCACCGGGAGGCGTACCGGGCCCGGCCGGGCCCGCGGATGCCCCGGAACCGGCAGGACGGGCAGGACCGGCAGTCGTTCCGGGACCGGCAGGACCCGCGGGCGTCCCGGAACCGGAAGGACCGGCAGGC
>NZ_WHPN01000099.1 GCF_009735685.1 Streptomyces lycii
CCGCGGCGCCGGGGCGGTCACGGGTCTCGACATTCCCTGCTCGACCATCGATTCCCGAAAATTATCGGAGACGAAACGGGCATTCGGCCGGTCGAACAACTTGAATCAGTGCAGGCCAGAAGGCTGGACATAAGCTTTCGGCCAAGCTGGCCGACTATTTCGCGATGGTTCGGCTGATCTGTTCTCGGAAGCCGGAAGACGCAACCGGCACATTTCCCCGTCGCTGGATTGTCCGACGAACGCTCCGGCTTGCATCGGCCCAGTTCAGCGCCGTCCTGCCGCTTTGCCGTGGATCTTTTTGCCCCGAAAACCTTCCGGAAACAGGGCGTTGACGGGTCGTTCGCCGAGGCGCATACTCCCCATCAATCGTTGGCGATCGCCACGTGACGCCATGCGCTGCAGGCCGCTCACCCCACCCCCGGGCCCGCACCGTCGGCGAAAGACCACAGCGAAAGACCACATCACCGGTCCGGACGGTTCCTCATTTCCCGTCCGGTCCCCCCAACCGGAAGAAGAGGTAGGCATGAACAGCGATTCCTCCCGTGGGACCAAGCGGTCGCGTTCGCGCGCCCGTACCGGGTTGATCATCGGTATGGCCACCGCGATAGCGTCGGCCGGCGTCGTCGCGCTCTCGGCCGGCACGGCCCAGGCGGCCGACACGCTCGGCGCCTCGGCGGCGGAGAAGGGCCGGTACTTCGGCGCCGCGGTCGCGGAGCACCACCTCGGCGAGGCGCAGTACGCCGAGACGCTGAACCGTGAGTTCAACAGCGTCACCGCCGAGAACTCGATGAAGTGGGACGCCGTCGAGAGTTCTCCGGGCAACTTCAACTTCAGTGGTGGGGACCAGATCGTCCGGCACGCGGAGAGCCAGGGGATGGACGTCCGCGGTCACACGCTCGTGTGGCACTCGCAGCTCCCGGGCTGGGTCG
>NZ_WHPN01000100.1 GCF_009735685.1 Streptomyces lycii
CCCGGCCCGGCGGACCCCGGCGGACCGGGCCGCGCGCGGGCGCCCCGGCCGGGACCCGGTGTACGGGCACGGGGACGCGGTCCGGGCCCGGAGCCGCCGGTGCCGATCCTGATGTACCACGCCGTGGGAGCGGCCCCGTCGCCCGCCGCGTACGCCTTGTCGGTCTCGCCCGCCGCGTTCGCGGAGCAACTGGAGCTGCTGGCGGACCGCGGATTCACGCCCGTCACCACCCGGGAACTCGGCGACGCGTGGCGGTCCGGCGGCCCGCTTCCCGCCAGACCCGTCCTGATCACCTTCGACGACGGCTACGAGGGCGTGCACCGGCACGCCCTGCCGCTGCTGGCGCGGCACGGCTTCACGGCCACCCTGTTCGCCACCACCGGCTGGCTGCGCGGCCCGTACGGGACACCGGGCGCCCCCGACACCATGCTCGGCTGGGACCAGGTGCGCGCCCTGGCCCGGGCGGGGCTGGAGATCGGGGCGCACAGCCACAGCCATCCGCAGCTGGACCAGCTCGGCGACGCGCGCCTGCGGTCGGAGATCGAGCTGTGCCGGGACCTCCTGCACGGCGAACTCGGCCGCGGCCCGGTGTCGTTCGCGTATCCGTACGGCTATTCCAGCAGACGGGTGCGGCAGGCCGTCCGGGACGCCGGTTTCGCCCAGTCCCTCGCGGTGGGCAACGCTCTGGCCCGCCCGCGGCAGGGCCCGTACGCGCTGCGCCGGATCACGGTCCGGCGCCGGACCACGGCCGCGGAGTTCGAGCGTCTGGTGGAGGGGCGGGCCGGTGTCCGTGATGTCGCCCGGGACCGGGCGCTGACCAAGGGGTACGCCGTGGTGCGCCGCTCGCGGCAGGCCGTGCGAAAGGTGACCGGGACAGGTGTCTGACACGCGCACCGCCCCGGCCGGTGAGCGGGCCCGCCCACGGCCGGACGGGCGGGCCCCGGGGCGGGACAGCGGCAGTCCGCTGTTCCGCAACGCCTACGCCCTGATGGTCAACACCGGGATCTCCGCGGTGCTGGGGCTGGGCTTCTGGCTGGCCGCGGCCCGCTACTACAGCGAGGAGTCCGTCGGCCAGGGCTCGGCGGCCATCGCGGCGATGAAGCTGCTGGCCGGGCTCGCCGCGCTGACCCTGACGGGGGCGCTGGCCCGGTTCATCCCGGTGGCGGGCCGCGCGACCGGGCGGCTGATCCTGCGGACGTACGCGGCCAGTTCGGTGTTCGTGGCGCTCGCCGCGGTGCTGTTCCTGCTGACGCTCGGCCTGTGGGGGGAGTCGTACCGGTTTCTGCACGGGCCCGCGGCCGGGGCGGGGTTCGTGGCGGCCGTCGTCCTCTGGTCGCTGCTGACCTTGCAGGACGGGGTGCTCACGGGGCTGCGCAGCGCCTTCTGGGTGCCCGTCGGCAACACCGCCTTCTCGGTGGTCAAGCTGGTGCTGCTGGTGGCGCTCGCCGCGGCGGTGCCCACGGCCGGGGTGTTCGTCTCCTGGGTGGCGGCGATCGCGGTGTCCGTGGTGCCGCTGGGGTTCCTGGTGTTCCGGCGGCTGGTGCCCCGGCACAGCGCGGCGGTGCGCCCGGCGCGGCGCGCGGCAGCTCCGGGCCCGGGAGCCGCCGCCCCCACGGGAGCCTCCGGGGGACCGCCGTCCGGTCTCCCCGGCCTGCCCGGCGACGGCTCCGCACCGTCGGGCGGCGGCCGCGCCCTGCCGGGCGGCCCCGGGACCACGCGGGACCCCGGGGCCGCCGGCCGCCCGGGAACCAGCGGCGGCGGCCCCGCCCTGCCCGGTCCTGTGGGGACGACCGGCCGCCCGGGAGTGACCGGCGGTGCGGGAGTCACCGGCGGTGCGGGAGTCACCGGCGGCAGCCCCGGGCTTCCCGCGGCCGAGGCGGCTCCGCCGGACGCCGGTCCGCCCGGGGCCCGGGAGATCGGCCGGTTCCTCGCCGGCGACTACACCGGCTCGCTGTTCGCCCTCGCCGTCGTCCATCTGGTCCCCGTGCTCGTCGCCGCGCAGGTCGGCTCGGCCGACAACGCCTACTTCTACGTCACGGCGACCATCGGCAGCACGGTCAACCTCCTCGCCGTCAACATGGGCGCGTCGCTCACCGTCGAGGGCGCGCACGACCCGGCCCGGCTGGCGGAGAACTGCCGGGCCGCGCTGGTCCGGATGGCGCGGATCGTCCTGCCGGTCGCCCTGTTCCTCTTTCTGTTCGCTCCCCGGATCCTGGCGGTCTTCGGCGCGGGTTACGCGGAGGCGGCGACACCGCTGCTGCGCTGGCTCGCGGTGGGTTCCGTGCTGCGGGTGGTGGTCGAGGTGTATTTCGCGGTGCTGCGCGCCCAGTCCCGCACCTCCGGGCTCGCGGTGCTCCAGGGTGCGCTGTGCGTGCTCGTGCTCGGTCTGACCCTGGTGCTGCTGCCCCGGATGGGGCTGACGGGCGCGGGGGTCGCCGAGGCGGCCAGCATGACGGTGGTCGCCGCCGTCGCCGGACACCGGCTGTTCCGGGTGCTCCGGGCCCCGGCGGCGGCCGGACCGGTACGGGGCCCGGGGCCGGTCCGGGTTCCCCGGCGACGGGCCGCCCGGCGGCTGCGGCTCCCTCTACAGGCGCACCGGACGGCGCACCGGCTGCGGCTCCCTCTGCCGGCGCGCCGTCCGGTGCGCCTGCCGGTGCGCCGTGAAGCGGCCGCCGCGGCGACGGGGTGGCTGCTGCTGGCCGCCGGGCTCGCGCTGTACTGGCTGCCGTTGCGCGGCATCGGGGACGCCGAGCTGGACGAGATGGGCGGGCTCGGCCTGGTCAGCGTACTGCCGGGCGCGACGCTGCTCGGGGCGGCCCTGCTCGCCGCCGCCTTCACGGCCGGTCTGGCGCCCGCCGTACCGCGCCGCGCGCTGCTCGCCGCCACCCTGCTGCTGACGGTCGCGTCGCTGCACGCGCTGCCCGCCGTCCTGGAGGCCGAGCCCCGGTTCGCGACGGCCTGGCAGCATCTGGGGTTCCTCGACCACCTGGAACGGACCGGAACGGCCGCGCCCGACCTGGACGCCCGCTGGAGCTGGCCGGCGTTCTTCGCGGTCGTGGCGTTCGCCGCCGAGGCGTGCGGGCTGTCGGATCCGGCCGCGATGCTGCGCTGGTGGCCGACGGCCCTGCAACTGCTGTACCTCGCGCCGATGGCCCTGCTGCTGCGTTCGGTACGGGCCCATCCGCGCGCCCGGTGGACCGCGCTGTGGCTGTTCGCCCTGTGCGGCTGGGTCGGCCAGGACTACTTCTCCCCGCAGGGCTTCACCTATCTGCTGTATCTGGTGTTCGTCGCGGTGCTGCTGGTCTGGTTCCGCGAGGCGCGCGTCGTGCCGGGGAGGCTCCGGCCCGGTGAGGCAGAACCGCCCGCCGTGGGGCGCGCCGGCCGGGTCGTGCTGCTGCTGGTGCTGGTCGGGCTGTACGCGGCGACGGTCCCGGCGCACCAGTTGACGCCGTTCGTGATGCTGGGAGTGCTCGCGGCGCTGGTGGCAGCGGGCCGGTCGTCGCTGCGCGGGCTGCCGCTGCTGTGCGCGGTGATGGTGGCCGTATGGGTGGGATACCTCGCCGAACCGTACTGGTCGGGGCACTTCGACGAGCTTTTCGGCGGGATCGGGGGGCTCGGCGACAACGTGTCCTCGTCCGTGGCCGGGCGCATCGAGGGCGGCAGCAGCGCACACCGGTGGGTGCTCTACACCCGGGTGGCGCTCGCGGGCGGTGTCGTCGCACTGGCGTGCGCGGGCTGGTGGCGGCGCCGGCTGACGGGGTACGGCGAGCGGTCGCTGCCCGTGCTGGCCTTCGTCCCGTTCCTCGCCCTGGGCCTCCAGTCGTACGGCGGCGAAATGGCACTGCGTGTCTTCCTGTTCGCGGTGCCGGGGCTCTGTGTGCTGGCCGCGCTGGCGCTGTTCCCGCGGGCCGCGGCGGCCCGCGCCCGCCGGACGGTGCCTGCCGTGCTGCTCACCGGACTGGTGCTGATGGGCGGTTTCCTGGTCGCCCGCTGGGGCAACGAGCCGTTCGAGCGGGTGCACACCGGCGAGGTGGCCGCCATGGAGTACGTCTACGCCCACGACGAGCCGACCGTGCGGCTGCTGTGGCTGAGCGACGACCCGGTGGAGAACGTCACGCCCGCCCTGCCGTGGGGCGCGCGGGACATGGCACGGGTGTCCTATCTCCCGACCGCCGCCCCGCGCGATCCGGCGTCGGCGGGTCCGCTGGTGTCGGCCCTGGAGGAGGCCGGACCGCGGAGCTATCTCGTCGTCAACCGGAGCCAGTCCCGCTATCTGGAGCTCGACTCGGGCTATCCGCCCCGCTGGGAACGGCGGTTGCTGCGCGAGCTGGACGGGCGGCCCGAGCTGCGCCGGGTGCTGTCCAACGAGCACGCGGCCCTGTACGAGTTGCGCGAGCAGCCGCCCGGCCCGGTCGCCCGCCCCGATCCCGGCCCGCCGGGACCGCGGATCACCTGGACCCCCTGGTCGGTGTTCGGGGCGCTGACCGCGGGGCTGCTGATGCTGCTGCTCGCGGCGCGCGAGGTGCTGCGGGTCGCGGCCATGCCGGGGGTGCGGGCCCAGCTGTGGCTGCGCTGCTCGCTGTGGTTCGCCATGCCACTGGCGGCCGCCACACTGGCGGCGCTGCTGCACCGCTTCTGGACGATGTCGTGAAACGGGGACGGCGGGCGGCGCGGTCCGGCGTCCGCCCCGGGGTCGCCGTCCGACGTTGTCCGCCCGCTGCCGACCGCCGACCGCCAACTGCGGTGCCGTGCCGTGCCGGGCGGTGTCGTACCGTGCGGTGCCGGGCGGTGCCGTGCCGTGCCGTGCCGTGCCGTGCCGTGCCGTGCACGTCAGCGTGTGCGGGTCGGCCCCGTCAGCGTGTCGGCCCGTCAGCGTGTCAGCCAGCGGACGCCGTACGGGCCGAACTCGACCGGCTCTCCGTCGACCTCGGCCTTCACCGCCCGCCCGAGGGTGTTCACGGCGAGCACCACCCGGTCGTCGGCGAGCACCTTCAGATGCCGCGCTCCGTCCCCCCCGGTCTTCGCCTCCGTGAAACGCGTACCGGGCGGGAACTCCCGGCCGAACCGGCTCAGCAGGCTCATCATCGGCAGCGCGCCGCCCCCGTCGGCGTCGGCCGTGCCGCGCCAGAGACAGCCGGGGCAGTCCGCGCCGCGCCGCTGCGGGTTCCAGTAGAGGCCGGTGGCGGCGCCGCCGCGGGCCATGGCCATCATCCCGGCGGCGTGCACGGCGACCCGGTGGCGCTCGCTCCAGCCGTCCCGGGCGTCGTCGGCGTCTCCCGGCTCCACGTACCACTCGGCCCACCACAGCGGCAGCCCCGTCCGCTCCCGCACCCAGCGGCCGACGGCGCCGAACTTCTCCGTGGCGGTGAACTCGTCCGGCACCAGCTCGTCCTCGTGCGTGTAGCTCGGCCCGTCCACGACGACGAAGTCCGCGCCGACCTTGTGCTCGTCCCAGTACCCGAGGGCGTCCAGGGCGCGGCGGTCGACGCTGCCCCAGGGGCCGCGCACCGGCGAGGCGTGGGTGTCGTCGCCGGGCGGCCGGCTGTCCATGACCACGTACGGGCCGCCGACCAGGTTGTTCTCGTCGACCCTCTTCAGTTCGGCGTACACCTTGTTGTAGAGCCGGGTGTAGCTCTCGGCGTCCCAGCGGTTCCGGTCGTCGTCGAAGAAGCCCTTGAGCTCGTTCCAGACGATGAAGTGCCGCACGTCCGGATAGCGTTCGGCGACGACCCCGGCGAGCTTCGCGAAGTCGTCGTAGTGCTCGGGGTCGGGCGCCGTCTCCAGCCGCTCCCGCGACCAGTCGGTCTCCCCGTCCGCGCCGCCCTTCATCCAGTCCGGCGCGCAGCAGAGCGTGATCACCGGGGTGCCGCCGGTCCGCCGGACCAGCTCGACGCGGCTGTCCAGCGAGGCGAAGTCGTAACGGCCGGGCGACGGCTCGGGGTTGAGCGCGCCCCAGCCCATGATGTGCTGGTTCTGCGGCAGCCGCCGCTGCGACAGCAGCTTCTCCGCGCGCTCGCGGGCACCGCGTTCGCCCTGGTCGGCGCTGTACCGGGTGTGGGTGAGGCCCCAGCCGAGCGCCGGTCCGGCGCTGTCCGCGGCCGGCCGGGAGCTGCCGTGCGGGCCGGAACCCGCCCCGCCCCGGCCGTCCGCCACGCCCTCCCCGCCGCCCGGCGGCCATGCGACGACCAGCAGCAGGGACGCCGCCGCGGCCGCCGCGCCGATGAACCGGAGGGTGCTCCGGGTGGTCTTCCGCCGTCGCGCCCGCGCCACCGCGACACCGCCTGTTCCGTTGTGAGGTGTCATCCTCGCCAGGATATCGACCCGTTCGTCCGCTAGAGAGCGCTTCGCGTAAAGACTCCGGAACGCGCCGGGGACAAAACCGGTGTGCTCCGGGGCCCCCGGTGCCGGATCATGGCGTCATGCGCGACCAGCGACCGTCCGACCCCGGGAGTCTTCCTCTGCCCAGCCCCGGCCCGACCCCCGTCCCCGGCCCCCGACCGGCCCACGAGACCCTTCCCATCCGGCTGACCATGGACGACAGCGACTCCCCGGCGGATGTCGTCGACGCCCTGTTCCTCGGCCGCTTCACCACCGGCGAGCAGCCGTACTCCCGCAGCTCCTCCGTCGACAAGGTCAGGCCGGAGGCGACGCTGCTGCCGCCGGGCGCGACGGTCCTGCGCTCCGTACGGGACGCGGGCCGCGGCGCGGTCCTCGCCGAGGGCGAGGGCTGGACGCTGCTGGTGTCCCGGTGGCGGCACGGCGCGGACGTGACGGTGACGGCCGTCGACGACGAACTGGCCGAGGAGGTCCTCGCCCAGTCCACCGAGGGGGCCGAGGACGAGCCGGAACCGCAGCCTACGAGCGTGACGATGGGGTTCTGGTACGTCTCGCCGCGCCGCGGCCCCTACCGCACCACCCGTCAGATCAGCGCGGGCACCTGGGACGAGATCCGGCCCAACTACACGGCGCCGGTCGCGGAGGCCATGGACCGGCTGATGAAGACCGGGCCCGGGGACATCTCCGGCCGGCTGCTGCTGCTCCACGGCCCGCCGGGGACCGGCAAGACCTCCGCGCTGCGGACGCTCGCCCGGTCCTGGCGCGACTGGTGCCAGGTCGACTGCGTGCTGGACCCGGAGCGGCTGTTCAACGACATCGGCTATCTGATGGACATCGCCATCGGGGAGGACGAGGGACCGCAGGGCCGCTGGCGGCTGCTGCTCCTGGAGGACTGCGACGAGCTGATCCGCGGCGAGGCGAAGCACACGGCGGGGCAGGCGCTGTCCCGGCTGCTGAACCTCACCGACGGGCTGCTCGGGCAGGGGCGGAACGTTCTCGTGGGCGTCACCACCAACGAGGATCTGGAGCGGCTGCATCCGGCGGTCGTCCGGCCGGGCCGCTGTCTGGCCCGGATCGAGGTGGGGCCGCTGACCCGGGCGGAGTCGGTGGACTGGCTGGGCAGCGAGGAGGGCGTCGGCCGGGACGGCACGACCCTCGCCGAGCTGTTCGCCCTCCGTCGCGGCACGACCCCGGACTCGGTGACGGGACGGCCGTCGGGCGGGGACGCCGGTCTGTATCTGTGACGGCGCCGGCCCGGGCCCCGGCGTTCCGGTTCCGGCGCCGCTCCCCCGGTCCGGGCACGGACACCTCCGGTCGGAGCAGTGCCGGGTGCGGTGGGGCGCGGGTCGGCGGAGGCTGCGCATGACGCGACCGGTGAAGCCGGTCCGGGCCTCCCGCCCGGGCCGGTGGTCCCGTCACTCCCCTCCCGAAACGGATCCCCCATGCAGCAAAGACGCATGCTCCCCGGGCTGGCCCTCGTCCTGGCCGCGGTCACCCTGCCGGCCGCCCCCGCCGCCGGCCACGACCATCCGCACCACGGCGGGCACGGCACCGACCGGGCCGCACACGAGCCGGCGGCCCGTCCCCACGGCACCCCCCGGAACGATCCCGCGCACGGCGACCGGGAACGCGACCTGGCCACCGCGCGCGCCGCCACGAAGAAGTTCCGCTCGGAGAAGGCGGCGATCGCCGCCGGTTACCACCGCACCGAGATCTGCGCCTCGTCGCCCATGGGCGGCATGGGCTACCACTACGTCAACCCGGCCCACATCGGCTCCACCGACCCGGCGAAGCCCGCCGCGGTCCTCTACGAGCCCGGGCCGGACGGCACCCGCCGGCTCGTCGCGATCGAGTACCTCGTCAACGACAAGGACGCCGACCTCGAGACCGACCAGGACCGTCCGCGGATGTTCGGCCAGGACTTCCAGGGCCCGATGCCCGGGCACGAGCCGAACATGCCCGTCCACTACGACCTGCACGTCTGGCTCTACAAGAAGAACCCGAAGGGTCTCTTCGCGGAGTGGAACCCGCGCGTGCACTGCCCCGAGGGCTCGGGCACCCCGCACTGACGCCCCGGCGCGCTCCCGCGCGCCCTCCGCCCCGCTTCCGCGCGCCGCCCGCGCCCGGCTCAGTCCGTGGCGTAGGCGGCGCGCAGCGCGTCCTCGGCCGCTGCCAGGGCCGCGGCCCGGTCCAGACCGAGGCGCCGCACCCGCTGGGCGTACGTCTGCGCGGCCGCGGCGGCTTCGCGTTCGGCGCCCTCCCCGGCGGCGGCGACGAACGTGCCGTTGCGGCCCCGGGTCTCGACGACCCCGTCGGCTTCCAGGGCGCGATAGGCCTTGGCGACCGTGTTGGCGGCCAGGCCCAGTTGTTCCGCGAGCCCGCGCACGGTCGGCAGCTTGTAGCCGACCGGGAGCTCCCCCGACCGGGCCTGCTCGGCGATGTGGCCACGCACCTGCTCGTACGGCGCCTCGGCGGAGCCGGGGTCGACGCTGACCTTCAAGCTCACGGGTGGTTCTCCTCGCGGGGGGTCGCTGGTTCCGGGCCTCCCATTGTGGGCCACGACGGGGCCGCGCACCCGCCGCGCCGGGGCCCGGCCTCCGGCCTGGCCCGGACTCCCGGTGCGCGCCTCACGGAAGCCAATACTTATACCGGTATTAGTATCACAGGCATGGTGCGAACCCCTTTGACCCCGTGGGAGCGTGAACGCGGTGAACGCTTCGGCGCGCTGCTGCGCGAGGCGCGCGGCGACCGGAGCATGGTGGAGGTCGCCGCGGCGGCCGGGGTCTCCGCGGAGACCCTGCGCAAGATCGAGACCGGCCGGGCCCCGACCCCGGCCTTCTTCACCGTGGCGGCGCTGTCGGCGGCGCTCGGGGTGTCCCTGGACGAACTGGCCGCGGCCTGCGCCGGGACCGGGGACGAGGACGCGCCGCCACTGACCGCGTGACCCGGGCGCCGAGCGCTTCGCGGCCGCACAGCCGAGCGCTTCGCGGCCGCACAGCCGAGCGCTTCGCGGCCGTACACGGGAGTCCTCTCCGGGCCGAGCCCCGAGCCCGGGGCACCCCTGGCCGCGGGAGCGGGAACGCGCACGGACACGCGCACTCGCACGGGGGCACGCGCGGCTCCCCTGGCACCGGGCCGGCGGGCCCGGTCCGTAACGCCCGCGCACGCGCGGACGCGGAGACGGGTTCCCCTCCCGTCAGCGGCCGTGACGCCGCCCCGGCGCACCCGCACGCGCGGACCCGGGATCCCGCGGCGGCCGGTGAACCCGGGCGGCCCGGGCGAACCGCGGAACTCCCGGGAGGCGGGCCGCCCGACGCCGGGCACGCGCACCCGCGCCGCCGAAGTCGCTTCAGCCGGCCGCCGGTTCGGTGACCGGCAGCGGGACACCGCGGGCCGGGCCCGTCGGGTCGTGCGCGATCGAGTCGTCCGGGTGGTGCCGGTGGAGCACGAAGCGGTCACCCGCCCGGTAGGCGTCGAGGCCGGCCCGGCAGTACGCCACCATGTCGTCGGGCAGCGCGTCCAGCGGAAACCAGCCGATCTCCGAGCACTTGGCCGGCTCGGCGTTCACCGGCTCGCCGCCCGCGCCGTACCGCGCCTCGAAGAACCAGCCGATCCGCGGCGCGCCCCGCGGCCCCTGGTGCTGCATGACCAGGGCGACGCGCAGGTCCCCGGGAGCGAGGTCCAGGCCGGTCTCCTCGCGGGCCTCCCGGATCATCGCCTCGCGCACGTCCTCGCCGTCCTCGGCGTGCCCGGACGGGGCGTGCAGCAGGCCGTCGGCATAACCGGTGTCGCGGCGGCGGGCGAGCAGCACCTCCTCGCCCCGGCGCAGGATCAGATGGACGTCGACGACCTCCGTGTGCCGCCGGGGCGGTGCCAGGTGCGCCACCAGGGCGTACCGCTCGTCGGTGACGGCCCGGCCCCACAGGCCCGGGTCGCCGGAGAGCCGTTCGACCCGGACACGGTCGGCCAGCGGTGCCACGGCTTCCTCGGCCCGGCGCGCCGGAAGCCCGGCCGGGGAGACCTCGCCCCAGACGCCCTCGACCAGGACCAGCCGCCCGCCCGGGCGGAGCAGTCCCGCCCAGTGCCGCAGCACGGCGGCCGGATCGGGCAGCAGCCACAGCACATGGCGGGCCAGCACCACGTCGAACCGCCGCTCACCGACGGGCGGCCGCGCGGCGTCGCCGGTCAGCACCTCCGCGCCGGTCCCGGCCAGCTTCGCGCGCGCCCGTTCCGCCATCCGTGGCGACATGTCGACCCCGGTCACCCGGTGGCCCGCCTCGGCGGCGAGCAGGGCGAGGCTGCCCGTGCCGCAGCCGAGGTCGAGGACGTCGGACGGCTCGCCGGGCAGCCAGTCGGCCAGCCGCCCGGCCCAGGCCGCCCGTACGGCCGGGTCACGCAGCCCGTGGTCGGGCTCCTCGTCGAAGGACGGCGCGGCGGCGTCCCAGTACCCGGCCTCGGCGGCGGGGGGCGTCTCTGTGGTGGTCGGTGGGTCGGCGGGCACGGCACTCTCATCGCTCACGGAACGACCTTCGCAGCCACCACTGACAACCGGCCCGCCCGGCTGTCCCGGCACCGGCCCTTCCGCCACCGGGGCGCCCCGGCACCGGCCGTCCGGCACCGGCCGTCCGGCTCCCGGCACGTTCGGTCGGCGCCGGGGCGGCCGGGCGGACGGGGCCGGGACTCGGCCCCGTCGCGGTGCCACGGGGCCACCCCGCGACAGCGACAGGGCCGGGGGCCACGGCTGACCGGCCCCGGCCCCGGCCCCGGGTCAGTCCGCCGTGGTCCCGGACCGGTCCGCCGTGCGCCCGCGGACGAGCAGCCGCTTCAGCCAGGGCCAGGCCAGGATCAGCGCGATGACCGCGTACACCGTCACCGAGAACGGGGTGTTGACCAGGCCGGTGACACTGCCGTCGCTCAGCTGGAGCGCGCGCCGCAGCTGCTGTTCCGCGGCCGGGCCGAGGATGACTCCGATCATCGCAGGCAGCACCGGCAGCCCGTACCGCCGCATGCACAGCCCCACCAGGCCGATGATCAGCAGCAGCACCAGGTCCAGTGCCTCGCCGCCGACCGCGTACGCGCCGACCGCGGCGAAGAACAGGATGCCCGCGTAGAGGTACGGCCGCGGGATGCGCAGCAGCTTCGCCCAGACGGGGGCCAGCGGCAGGTTCAGCACCAGCAGCAGCACCATGCCGACGAACAGCGAGGCGATGAGGCCCCAGACGAGTTCCGGTTCGTGGTCGAACAGCAGCGGGCCGGGCTGGATGCCGTACTGCTGGAAGGCGGCCAGCATCACCGCGGCGACCGCGGTGGTGGGCAGGCCCAGCGTGAGCAGCGAGACCAGGGTGCCCGCGGCGGACGCGGAGGCCGCCGACTCCGGGCCCGCGACGCCCTCGACGGCGCCCTTGCCCCACTCGTCCTGGTGCTTGGACAGCCGCTTCTCCGTGACGTACGACAGGAAGGTCGGGATCTCCGCGCCGCCGGCCGGGATCGCGCCGAACGGGAAGCCGATCAGCGGGCCGCGCAGCCAGGGCTTCCAGGTGCGGCGCAGCTCGGCGCGGCCGAGCCAGGGCCGGCCCACGGGAATGGGCTTGGCCCCGCCCCGGCGCAGATGGGCGGCGACCCACAGGGCCTCGCCGATGGCGAAGAGCCCGACGGCGACGATGACGACGTCGATGCCGTCGGCCAGTTGCAGCGAGCCGAACGTCAGCCGCTGCTGCCCGGTCATCGCGTCCAGCCCGACCAGCCCGATCGTGAGGCCGATGAGCAGCGAGGCGAAGCCGCGGACGCGGGAGCTGCCGAGCACGGAGGTCACGGCGATGAATGCCAGCACCATGATGGCGAAGTAGTCGGGCGCGCCGATGTCCACGGCCAGCGCGGCGACGGTCGGGGCGAGGGCGACCAGCGCGATCGTGCCGATCATGCCGCCCGCGAAGTGTCCGGCGGCGGCCGCCGCGAGGGCCTGCGCGCCGCGACCGGAGCGGGCCATGGGGTGGCCCTCGATGGCGGCGACGACGGCCGCGGTCTCGCCGGGGGTGTTGAGCAGGATGGAGGTGGTCGAGCCGCCGAACATGCCGCCGTAGTAGATGCCGGCGAACATGATGAACGCGGCGGTCGGGTCCAGCCCGTAGGTGACGGGCAGCAGCAGCGCCACGGCCATCGCCGGGCCGATTCCCGGCAGGACGCCGATGGCGGTGCCCAGCAGGACACCGACGGCGGCCCACAGCAGGTTGAGCGGTGTCAGTGCCGTACCGAAGCCGTCGAGGAGGGAGTTGAGGCTCTCCATGTCACAGCACCCCCATCAGCGGGCCGCCGGGCAGCGGTACGCCCAGCAGGTTGTTGAAGACCAGGAACGTCACGACCGACAGCGCGGCGGCGATCAGCGGGTCGCGGGCGGGGTTGCGGCTGCCGAGGGCGTAGGCGGATCCCCAGAACAGCAGGGCTCCGGAGACCGGGAAGCCGAGGGGCTCGATGAGCACGGCGTTGCCGAGGAACACCCCGGCGAGCAGCAGCACCGTGCGCCAGTCGCCGGGCGCCGTCAGGTCGATGTCCTCGCCGCCCTCCGCCTCGCCGCGGCCGCCGCGCAGCACGTCGACGGCGAGCGCCACGGCGACCAGCAGCAGCGCGCCGCCGACGATCACGGGGACGGTGGCCGGTCCGACCGGGCCGCGCTGGGTGAAGGCGTCGGCCATGGTGAGGGCGTCGGTGAGGACGAGGACGCCGAGGACCAGGAGCAGCAGGCAGACGCCGAGTTCCGAGCGGCCGCGCAGCAGTTCGCGGGGCGTGCGCCCGCCGGGGGCGTTCTTGCCGGGGGCGGGCCCGCCGGGGACGTCGGCTCCGTTACCGCCGTTCCCGCCGTTCCCGCTGCTTGCTCCGCTGCCGCTGCTCCCGCCGCTTTCACCAAGCTCAACGGAAGTGTTCTTCTCGTCGTCCGTCACAGTCCCAGCTCCTTCAGGACGGTGTCGACACGCTCGTCCTGCTGCTTCAGGAAGCGGCCGAACCTGTCACCGGTCAGGAAGGCGTCGGTCCAGCCGTTGCGGTCGACGGCCTCCTTCCACTGCTCGGAGTCGTGCAGCCGGGTGAAGAGGCCGATCAGCTTCTGCCGTTCGGTGTCGGTGAGCCCGGGCGGCGCGACGATGCCGCGCCAGTTGGTGAACTCGGTGTCGACGCCCTCCTCCTTGAGGGTCGGGGCGTCCAGGCCCTCGACGCGCTCCGGTCCGGTGACGGCCAGCACGCGCAGCTCACCGGCCTTGATCTGCTCCAGGTACTCCCCCACGCCGGAGACGCCGAAGGCAACCTTGCCGCCGAGCACCGAGGCGAGCAGTTCGCCGCCGCCGTCGAAGGGCACGTAGTTCACGGACTTCGGGGTGATGCCGGCGGCCTCGGCCATCAGCATGGGCGCGAGGTGGTCGGGGCCGCCGGGCGAGGAGCCGCCGCCGACCGGGAGTTTCGCCGGGTTCTTCTTCCAGTCGGCCAGCAGCTGGCCGAAGTCCCGGTAGGGCGAGTCCTTGGCGACCACGACGATGTCCGGTTCCTCGGTGAGCCGGGCGATCGGGGTCGTGTCGGCCAGCGTGGACGGAGCGTGGTTGGTGTGCACGGCTCCGACGACGCCCAGGCCCATGGACATGGCGAGCTTGCCGTTGCCGCGTTCGTTCACCAGCCGGCTGAGGCCCACGGTGCCGCCCGCGCCGGGCAGGTTGAAGACCTCGACGTTACGGTTGAGCTCGGCGTCCTCGACGGTCTTCGCCGCGGTACGGGCGGTGATGTCGTAACCACCGCCGGGCGTGTTGGGCACCATGAAGCGCAGGCCGGGGATCTGTGTACCGCCGCCCGCGCCGCTGCCCGCGGTGAGCAGCGGGGGGACGATCAGCACGAGCAGGGCCGCGCCGAGGATGGCGAGGGGGGTGCGCAGAGGCACGGGTGACACCGCCTAATCCTTGTTTCACCAGCGATTCGTACGAGCCGCGGGGGAGGAAACGTGAAGCGCGCCACATGTTGCCTCCGGGTTAACCTGCCGTCTCCCTTCCGGTATTAAGGGACCTTGTGTTCGTAGAGTTCGTAGGGAGAGCGGCGCGATGACCGAGGCCAGGGTGCTGGTCGTCGACGACGACTTCATGGTCGCGAGGCTGCACAGCCGTTATGTGGCCGCGACGGACGGCTTCACCGTGGCCGGGGTGGCGCACACCGGCGCGGAGGCGCTGCGCGTCGCGGAGCGGGTGCGGCCGGACGTGGTGCTGCTGGACGTGTACCTGCCCGACATGGACGGCGTCAGCGTGCTCCGTGAGCTGCGCAGGGCGGAGGACCGGCCGCCGGTCGACGCGCTGTTCATCACCGCGGCGCGGGACGCGCACATCGTCCGGGCGGCGCTGCGGGCCGGGGCGCTGCACTACCTCATCAAGCCCTTCTCCCAGGAGGCCCTGCGGGAGCAGCTGCGGCATGTGGCGTCCCTCCGGTCGCGGCTCGACAGCCTGGGCGAGGCCAGCCAGGAGGACGTGGACCGGATCTTCGGTGCCCGGCCGCCCGGTTCCAGAGAACTGCCCAAAGGGCTGGCGAGCCACACGGCGGAGCTGGTGGAGCGCACCCTCCGGGAGCACGCGGACGGGTTGTCCGCGACGGAGTGCGCCGAGGCGGGCGCGCTGTCCCGGGTGAGCGCCCGGCGTTATCTGGAGTATTTCGCCGGGACGGGGCGGGCCGAGGTCCGGCTGCGGTACGGCACGACGGGGCGCCCGGAGCGGCGTTACCGCTGGATCGCCTGACCCTCCCGGCGCGCGGTCCGCCCCGCGGTGCCGGGGAGCGCCGCGGGCCCGAGGTCCAGCTCGTCGGTGCGGACCGCTGCGCCCGTCTCCAGGGACCGGTTGCCCGCCAGCCCGACGACGACCGACCGCACCCCGTCCTGCCAGGACGCCGCGCGCCCGAGCGGGTCCCGCCACTCGGGCGGCCCGGCGGCCCCGGCGAACAGGTCGCGCAGCAGCACCGCGTCGCCGCCGCCGTGCCCGCCCTCCCCCTCCGGTACGGGCACTTCGCGGGCGGACTCGAAATGGCGCTGGACGGTGAGCCGCTCGCTCACGGGACGCCGGTCGTCACCGGTGACGAGGTCGGGGCGGGCGCTCGGGTCGGTGATCACGTGGCCGGTGTCGTCCGTGGTGACCGAGCCGCGCTCGACGACGGTCAGCTCGGCCCGGCCGCGGGTGCCGTTGACGCCGACGGTGTAGCCCTCCCAGGGGGCGTGCGCGTTGAGGGAGTACGCCATGGAGGCGCCCGAGGCGTAGTCGACGACGAGGGAGAGGTTGTCCTCGATGGTGATGCCCGGGTCGAAGACGTCCCTGTCGCGCCGGTACCCGTCGAAGTGCTCCTGGTCCAGGTAGAGGGCCTTGTGGAGCGGGTCCTGGCGCAGGTCCAGGCTGAACGCGTCGCGCAGCGGGGAGTCGGTGGTGCCGCGCTCCGGGCGCGGGCCCGAGCCCCGGCGGGCGGCCGCCTCGGACCCGTAGAACCGCAGGCCGCCGCTGGCGAAGACGCGGACGGGTGTGTCGTCCAGCCACCAGTTCACCAGGTCGAAGTGGTGGGAGGACTTGTGGACGAGCAGTCCGCCGGAGGTCTCCTTGTCCCGGTGCCAGCGGCGGAAGTAGTCGGCGCCGTGGGCGGTGTCCAGCAGCCACTCGAAGTGCACCGACGTGACGTCGCCGATCTCGCCGGAGGCGATGACCTCCTTGAGGGCGGCGTTGCGGGGCGCGTAGCGGTAGTTGAAGGTGACGGTGACCCGCCGTCCGGTGCGCCGCACGGCGTCGGCGATCCGCCGCACCCCGCTCTCGCTCGTGGTCAGCGGCTTCTCCACGATGGCGTCGGCGCCTCCCTCCAGGGCCGCTTCGACGACGTCCGCGTGGGTCGCGTCGGGCGTGGTCACGACGACCCGGTCGATCGCGTGGCGGCGTACGGCGTCGGCCACCTCGCCGGGGGCGAAGCGGACGGGCGCGGGGGCACCGGCCGCCCGCAGCCACCGCTCGTGTACGTCGAGCCGGCCGGGGTTGGTGTCGGTCCAGGCGGCCAGTTCCGCGACCCGGGCGTGCGGCCCGGTGATGGCCTCGGCGTACATCCGGGCGCGCGAGCCGGTCCCGACCAGGGCGTAGCGCAGCGGTGCCGGGGAGGGGTGGTGCATCGGGGTCCCTTCACGGAAGGAGTCGGGCGGGTGTCACTTGATTCCGGTCGTCGCGATGCCCCGCAGGAGCCATCGCTGGCCGAAGAGGAAGACGAGGAAGAGCGGCAGCAGCGAGATCACGGACATCGCGAACATGCCGCCGTAATTGGAGGCCGTCTGGGCGTCGAGGAAGGTCCGCAGGGCCAGCGGGGCGGTCCAGTTCTCCTCCCGGGTGAGGTAGATGAGCTGGCCGAAGAAGTCGTTCCAGGTGTTGATGAAGGTGAAGATCGCGGTCGTCACCAGGGCCGGGACCATGAGCGGCAGGATCACCCGCAGGAAGATCCGCGGGTGCCCCGCGCCGTCGATGCGGGCGGCCTCGTCCAGTTCGCGGGGGATGCCGCGGATGAACTGGACCATCAGGAAGACGAAGAAGGCGTCGGTGGCGAGGAACTTCGGGAGGACCAGCGGCAGGAAGGTGTTGAGCAGGTTGAGGTGGGAGAAGAGGACGTACTGCGGGACGATGATGACGTGGATCGGCAGCATGATGGTGCCGAGCATGATCGCGAAGAGCAGCTTCCGGCCGCGGAACCGCAGCCGGGCGAAGGCGTAGGCGGCGAGCGAGCAGGAGAAGAGGTTCCCGGCGATCGTCCCGAGGACGAGAACGGCGGAGTTGAGCAGGTAGACGCCGAACGGCGACGCCAGGGCCGTCCAGCCGTCGGAGTAGTTGGTGAGCGACAGACCCTCCACGCTGAGCGCCGGGTCCCTGAAGATCACCTCGCTCGGCCGGAAGGAGCTGGTGATCAGCCAGATCAGCGGGTAGATCATCAGCAGCGACAGGGCGGTCAGCAGCGCGTGCTTGACCAGGCCGGCGGCACGCCGCCGGCCGCCGGGACGGGGCGGGCGCCGGGGCTCCCCGGGCGGGGGCGCGGCTCCGCCGGCCGAGGCCCGGGCGCGCGCGGGGGTTTCAGTCGTCATAGAAGACCCAGAAGCGTGAGGCCCAGAAGTTCACGGCGGTGAAGGCCGCGACGACGACCAGCAGCACCCAGGCCATCGCGGAGGCGTAGCCCATGTGGAAGCGGCCGAAGCCCTCCTTGTAGATGTACAGCGTCGTGAAGAGGGTCGAGTCGCTCGGTCCGCCGGTCCCCGAGGAGACGATGAAGGCCTGGGTGAAGGACTGGAAGGCGTAGATCACCTGGAGCACCAGGTTGAAGAAGATGATGGGGCTGAGCAGCGGCAGCGTGACGGACCGGAAGCGGCGCAGCGGCGCTGCCCCGTCGACCTCCGCCGCCTCGTAGTACATGCGCGGTATCTGGCGCAGCCCGGCGAGGAAGATGACCATCGGTGAGCCGAACGTCCAGATGTGCAGCAGGACGATCGTGCCGAGCGCCGTGGAGGGGTTGGAGATCCATCCCTGGCCCTCGATGCCGAACCAGCCGAGGAACTGGTTCACCAGCCCCGCGCTGCCGAAGACCTGCCGCCACAGGATGGCGACCGCCACCGAGGCGCCCAGCATCGACGGCAGATAGAGCACCGAGCGGTAGAGCGACAGCCCGCGCAGGCCGCGGTCCAGCAGCATGGCCAGGCCGAGGGCCAGGGCGAGCTGCAGCGGGACGGAGAGGACGACGTAGGTGAGGGTCACCTTCAGCGAGGCGAGGAACTTGGGGTCGCCGAACATCTCGGCGTAGTTCTCCAGGCCCGTGAAGTCCGGCGGCTGGAGCAGGTTGTAGTCCGTGAAGGACAAATAGAGCGAGACGAGTACCGGCCCGATGGTGATGAGCACGATGCCGAGCAGCCAGGGTGCCAGGAAGGCGTAGGCGGCCCGGTTGTCCTTGTACGCCGTCCCGCGGCGCGGCGCGGGACGGGTGAGTTCGCGGAGCCCACCGGTGCTGCTCACGGTCCCTGCTCGCGCATGCCGGCTCCTTCGCCCTTCTGTTCCGGACGGACAAATCCGCCCTGGAGAAAGCGATTTCCCGGCGCAGTATTGTGCAGGCTCACAGTGCGAGCAAGCCCTCCCGCATCAGCAAGCCCCTGAAAACCGCCGATGGGGGCAACGGCGGTATGTCCCCTGCACTGTTGACACTCCATGACGGGGGCGTTAATTTCCGCCCCTGGGAAATCGCTTTCTCGATCGACGGGCTGCCGTGACGCTGTGGGGGCGACGACGGCGGCACGCCAACAGCCCCCGAGCACTCGCGGCGGCCTGCGCCGCTCATCCCCGGAGACGAGGCGTCATGATCGGGAAGAGCAGGACCGGGAAGAGGCCGAGGACTTTCCTGCGGGCGGGTGCGGCCGGCGCGGCACTGGCCGCGCTGGTGGCGCTCAGCGGCTGCTCGGGGACGGGGACCGGCTCGGACGACGGCAGGACCACCATCCGGTTCGCGTGGTGGGGCGACGACCGGCGGGCGGCGACGACGCGCAGCGTGCTGGCCGATTTCGAGAAGGCGAACCCGGACATCACGGTCGAGACCGAGACGAGCGACTTCAACGCCTACTTCGACAAGCTGGCGACGGAGACGGCCGCGAACGACGCGCCCGACGTGATGACCCTCGGTGGCGCCTACCCCCGCGAGTACAGCGACCGGGGCGCGCTGCTGGATCTGGCGGAGGTGTCGCAGCAGCTGGACCTCTCGAAGTTCCCGGAGGCCACGCTCGACTCGGCGAAGTTCGACGGCACCCTCTACGGCGTGCCCACCGGCGGCAACGCCATCTCCATGATCGTCAACCCGGCCGTCTTCGAGGCCGCCGGTGTCGAACTGCCGGACACCGGCTCCTGGACGTGGGAGGAGTTCGTCTCCCTGGCCGGCGAGATATCGGAGAAGAGCCCGAAGGGCACCGTCGGCTATGAGCCGCGCGTCAACGACACCCTCGGGGTGTACGCGGCCCAGCGCGGCACCCCCATTTTCGACGAGAAGGGCGAACTCGGCGTCTCCGCCGCCACCGTCGAGGACTACTTCGCACTGGAGAAGTCACTGCTCGCCAACAAGGGCATGCCGTCCGCCGAAGTCGTCCAGGAGGTCTCCACGGTCACCCCGGAGCAGACCCTGATGGGCCGCGGCAGGGCGGCCATGACCATCACCTACTCCAACCTGCTCGGCGCCTACACCCAGGCCTCCGGCGAGGAGCTGAAGCTGGTGCACATCCCCGGCGAGCATCAGTACGAACGCCCGGGCACCACCGTCCTGCCCTCGCAGTACTACGCGATCTCGGCGCGCTCGCAGCACCCGGAGGCCGCCGCCGAGCTGCTCAGCCACCTGGTCAACTCGGCGGAGGCCGGGAAGAAGATCCGCGACGACCGCGGTCTGCCCTTCAACACCGAGGTCCGCGAGGCCATCACCCCGGCCCTGGACGAGGCGGGCAGGGCCAACGCCGAGTACGTCGACCAGGTGGCGGAGAACGGCGCCGCCGCCGTCCCGATCCCCCCGGCCGGCGGCTCCGGGCTGAACGACACCACGTCCAAGCTCGACTCCGACGTGCTGTTCGGCAGGGCCTCCCCGGCCGACGCCGCCAAGGCCTGGGTCGCGGAGATGAAGCAGGCGCTGGACTCCGTGTGACGGTCGACCGCGAGGCGGTGGTGGCGCGCCACCGCGTCGTCGTCCGCGGGATCCTCGGGCAGTCCCCGCTCGCCGTGGGGAACGGGGAGTTCGCGTTCACCCTGGACGTGACCGGGCTGCAGTCCCTGCCCGGCAGGTATCCGCTGCCGGACCGGTACGGGCAGGGCACCGGCACGCTGCTGGGCACCATGGCGCAGTGGGGCTGGCACTCCGTACCCCCGCGGCCGGAGCAGGCGCACGGGCTCGCCTCGGTGACGCGCCCGTACGACACGGCGCACGGCCGGGTGGACTACGTCGACCTCGGCGGTTCGCTGTCCGCCACCGAGCAGTCCGGTCTGACCGCGTCCGAGGAGTGGCTGCGGGGCAATCCGCACCGGCTGGACCTCGGGCGGATCGGGCTGTGGACGGCGGACGCGGACGGCCCGCCGGACCCGGCGGAGCTGAGCGGCGTCCACCAGGACCTGGATCTCGCGACCGGGATCGTCACCAGCCGGTTCCGGTGGCGCGGGCGCCGCTTCACCGTCCGCACCGCCGCCCACCCGGACCGGGACGCGGTGGGGATCGAGGTGACGGCGCGGGACGGCCCGCCGGTCGGGTTCACGCTGGCCTTTCCGTACGGTTCGCAGGCGTGGGGGAACGCCGCCGACTGGTCACGCCCCGAGGCCCACCGGACGACACTGCTCCGCGACGACGGCTCCGCCGGCGGAGACGGCAGCGGCCCGGACCCCGGCTCCGGCTCCGGTTCCGGTTCCGGTGTCACCGACGGTCCGGGGCCGGGCCCCGGCTGGCGCGTCGAGCGGGTCCTGGACGCGACCCGCTACGCCGTGCGCGTCACCGGTCCCGGACTCGACGCGCGCCGCACCGGCCCGCACCACGTCACCGTCCGCGGCGGGCCCGCGGGCTGCTCCGCGGTCGTGGAGTTCGTCCGGGACGGCGCCCCCGGCCCGGACGCCTCCGCCGCGCGGCACGAAGGGGCAGCGGACGGCACCGGACAGCTGTTCGCCGCCTCGGCCGCGGGGTGGGGGTCCTTCTGGGCCTCCGGGGCCGCCGTCGACCTGTCCGGCAGCACCGACGGGCGGGCACCCGAACTCGAACGGCGGATCGTGCTCTCCCAGTACCTCACCCGGGTGCACTGCGCGGGCTCCACTCCCCCGGCGGAGACGGGGCTGACCGCGAACTCCTGGCGCGGCAAGTTCCATCTGGAGATGCACTGGTGGCACGCGGCGCACTTCGCCGCCTGGGGCCGGCCCGGGCTGCTGGAGCGCGGCCTGGCCTGGTACGAGACGATCCTCCCGGCCGCCCGCGCCACCGCGCGGGGGCAGCGGCTGCCCGGGGCGCGCTGGCCCAAGCAGACGGGCCCGGACGGCGAGGAGACCCCGAGCGACATCGGGCCCTTCCTGCTGTGGCAGCAACCGCACCCGATCCACCTCGCCGAGCTGCTGCGCCGCGCCCGCCCGGACGATCCCGGTGTCGTCGAGCGCTGGGCGCCCCTGGTGCTGGACACCGCCGCGTTCATGGCCGCGCTGCCCGAGCACACGACACGCGGCTTCGAGCTGGCCCCGCCGCTCGTGCCCGCGCAGGAGTCGTACGCCGCCGACCGCCGCGGGATGCGCAACCCGACGTTCGAACTCGCCTACTGGGCCTGGGCCCTGCGGGTCGCCGACGACTGGCGGGCCCGGGCGGGGCTGCCGCGCGACGGCCGCTGGCGGCGGATCGCGGCGCGGCTCGTCCGCCCGCGGGTCCGGGACGGCGTCTACGCGGCGGTCGACGTGCCGCCGTACACCCTGCGCACCGACCATCCCAGCATGCTCGGCGCGCTCGGCGTGGTGCCGCGGACCCCGCTGGTGGACCCGGCCACGATGGAGCGCACCCTGCTGTCGGTGCTCGCCGACTGGGACTGGGACAGCGCGTGGGGCTGGGACTTCCCGATGGCGGCGATGACGGCCACCCGGCTCGGCCGGGCCGACCTGGCGCCCGGGGTGCTGCTGCTGGACCGGCCCAAGAACCACTACCTGCCCAACGGGCACAACCGGCAGGACGATTCGCTGCCGCTCTATCTCCCCGGCAACGGCGGACTGCTGGCGGCCGTGGCGCTCATGGCCGGGGGCTGGGAGGGCGGCCCCGGCACCGCGCCCGGCGCCGCGCGGGGCGGGGTCCCGGGCGGGGCCCCGGGCTTCGGGCGCGGCTGGACGGTGCGGCACGAGGGCTTCGTACCGCTGCCCTGAGCCGTTCCACCGGGGCAGCGGTACGGGCGGGCCCCGGCGGGGTCCGGTGCGGGGTTCCGGACGGGACCCGGACCGGCCGGACGGCGGGGCCGCCGCGCCCGCCGGTCCCGAAGCCCGGGCCCGAGGCCCGGAGCCCGGGGCCCGGGGCCGCGGGGCTCGGGGCCCCGGGGCTCGGTCAGCGCGTCACGACCGGCCGGAAGGCGTCCCGTACGTCGGACTTGGCGGTGGAGACCAACTGGTCGCCCGGCCCGTAGTCGTACGTGCCGTAGTACTCGTAGTGCAGGACCGCCGGGCAGCTTCCGCCGCCGATCTGCACCGAGCGCGGATCGATGCGCTTCCCGGTGCGCAGCTCGTAGACCTTCAGCGGGATCTTGACCTTGTGGAAGGTCACCTGGTGGGGCAGGTGGGCGGAGGTGTCGTTCTCGTAGTAGCAGGTGTCGACGGCGGCGCCGTTCTCCGCCGCGCCCGCGCAGACCACGAGCGCCGCCTCGGCCGGGTCGTCGGTGCGCCAGTCGCCGGGGAGCTTCCCGGTGTACTCGGTGTCGCCGAGGAACAGCGCGCGGTTGGTCCCCTTGCGGTGGGCGGGGGCTTCGCTGTATTTGGCGGGCGCGTCGCAGTAGCCGGACGACGCGTCGTGGGTGGCGGCGACCAGCCGGCGCACGTCGTCGAGTTCGATCCTCACCCGGGCCTTCTCGGCACCGCTCCGGGCCTCGCCGGCGAGCGGGCCGTCCGGGTACTCGTCGACGAGGCGCTGGTAGCGCGTGCGCGCCTGCTGCCAGTTGTCGTCGTCCATCAGCTCCTCACCGCATCCCAGCAGCGCGGCGGGTTCCGCGCGGGCCGCGGCCTCGGCGGACCGGTCCAGTACGTCGCGCGTCGGCTCGCGGTCGCGGAGCCAGTCGGCGATGTCCGCGGTGTCGCAGGGCCTCTCGGTGGGAAGCCCGTCGAGGAAGGTGTCCAGGACCGTTTGGACCGTCTTCTCGTGACCGGGCTCCTTCAGGGCTCGGGCGAGGACGCCGAAGCCCCGCTCCAGCTCCTCCAGGTCCCCGTCCCGTCCGGCGGCGGCCAGGGCGGACGCCGCGCGCTCCAGCCGGAGGCACACCTCCGCCACCGCGTCACCGCCCTTGACGACCGTCGCTCCCGCCAGCCGGTGGCCGGACCCCACTTCGTCCTGCACGGCCATGACGCGGTCGCAGTCGCCGCTGTCGCGGGCCTCGCGCACCCGGTTCTCGATCCCGTGCGCGTCGACGCGCAGCAGCACGGCGGCCAGCAGCACGGCGACCGCGAGGGCGAGCGTGCCGTTGCGCTGCCCGCGCCGCAGGACGTGCTCGCGCCGGCGGGCCAGGAACCAGCCGTGCGCGGCACCGGCCGCCCACCACAGGAGCAGCAGGAGCTCGCTCCAGGCCGCGGCTCTCGTGGCGACGAGGTCGAGGAGCACCACTGTGCCGAGGACGGCGATCGCGGCGAGCCGCCGGTGGCCCAGCAGCAGATAACCGATGCCGAGCAGCGAGGCGTTGCCGGCCGCCACCGCCACCGGGTCGCAGGGGGCCGGGGCCGGGGCCCGGGGCGGCTCGACCGGCTCGGGCGGCTCGGGCGGCACCGGCGGCGGGGGAGGCGGCGGGGGCTGCGGGGGCTCGCCGGGCGGAGGCTCGCCGGGCGGAGGCTCGCCGGGCGCCCGGTGCGGGCCGGGTTCGTACGCCGGGTGGTCCATGGAACGTCACCCCCGGTGCGCGGCGGGGGTCGCCGGGCCGCGTGCGGAGAACCAGCGGCGGCCGGTCTCGCCGAGCACCACCCACAGGGCGGCCGTATCGACACCGAGGACCAGGATCGCCGCGAGGCTGGGCGCACCTGCCGCCAGCGAGCCCATGAAGGCGAGGAACATCGAGCAGGCCAGGAAGGCCAGGCACACGGCGAGCACCACACGGATCCAGGGGCGGCGCCTGCGGGCGAGCACGACGCAGGCAGCCTGGAGCGCGGCCATCGCCCAGCAGAACACCGCCACGAACCAGGCCAGGCCCATCGGCATCAGCAGGTCCTGCCCGTGTTCCTCCTTGTTGTAGTTCTCGTCGAGGACCGCCCAGCCGCCGGCGGCCGTGCCGAGCGCGTGCACGGCGACGATCACGAGTACGAAGACGAGGGCCCCGGACACGCGGGCCGGCTCGGGTACACCGGGCTGCCCGAAGGGGCCCCGCGGAACGGGCTGCCCGAACGGACCGGACGCACCGGGCTGCCCGGACGGACCCACCGGGCCGGGCTGCTGGGACGAGTTCTGCATCGTGATCACCTCACGCTTTCGTTGTCCGGAAGGTCGTAGACCCGCGCCCAGTCCACTTCGTAGACGGCGCTCTGCAGGCCGTCCCCGTGGAAGTTGTCGAGCTGGATGGTCTGGTGCATGGACGGGGCGCACTGGATGCAGTCGCGGTCCGCGTTCGCGCCCCCCGCGAAGCGGAACCATTCCTCGCCGTCGATGAAGCCGCGCAGATGGTCCGGGGTCCACTCGATGGCGACGTTGTGCCACTTCGACAGGTCGACGCCGCACTTCTGCGCGAACTCCTGCTGTACGGGCACCCCCTCCGGGTGCGGGTAGTGCAGGAACGCCTCGGCGCACTGCTCGCCCGGGGCGCCGTTCTCCAGGTAGTCGTACTCGCCGTCCTCGGGCCAGCGGCCGGAGTCCGGCCACAGGATCAGCAGCGGGTGGTACTGCCGCCCGTTGTCGGGTGCGGTGGCCCGGGAGCGCACGCGGGCCTCCCACCGTCCGTACCGCTGTCCGTACTGCGAGGCCAGCCAGCCGGTGTCGCCGTCCGCCTCGCCGGTCATCCGCAGTTTGCCGCCGACGACCCGGGTGTTGGCGTCGCAGCGGCGGCCGTTGTCGCTGTGACCGGGCCAGCACTCGCCCGGGCCGCCGCCCGCCAACCGCCACTTGCCGCGGTCCGGCACGGCGGGGCGCGCCTCGGAGCCGTAGCGGAACTCGTCCGACCACTGCGGCAGCGGATCACCCCAGCCGTGTCGTTCGGCCGCCGTCGGCGGCCGCTCCGGGCCCGCGTGCGCCGTGGTCGCCGCGAGCGTCGCCGTGAGTGCGGCCGCGCCGAACCCCACGGCGAGACGCCGGGCGCGAAGTCGTCTGTGCATGCCTCTCCTTCGACCTGTTCCAGCCTGTCGCGCGGTACGGACACGGGGGCGGTCCGAGCCCTCCCCCCTTCGCGGGCTCGGACCGCGCCATGGCCCCTCCCGGCCGTGTCCCTCCGGTATTCGACCGCCGTACGCCGTTGTTCGGCAGGTCCTCTTCCGGCGCCGAACAACCGGAGGCGGGCCCGCGCCGCGGTGACCTGCCGGGAGAAATGGTGAAGAAGAGGTGAACGCCCGCACTTCGCATGCCGATACGGCGAAGGTTCGGTTGCGGCCGACTCCGGGACTCCCTACCGTGGGCGCCCGAACAGACGCACTGGGTAATGGCCTGGCGAAGACTCGGGCTGAACGAGGGTGGGGCGGGCAGTGTCGGGACAACCAGGGCCGGGGCGCACCGAGGGCGAGCTGGATCCGGAGGCCGGACCGGTGCCGCGGTTCGCCGCCGGTCTGCGTGCGTTGCGCGAGTCCGCGGGGAAGCCCACCTACCGGGCGATGGCCCAGCGGGCGCGGTACGGGGTGACCACCCTGTCGCAGGCGGCGGCCGGGAAGCAGTTGCCGACCCGCGCGGTGACGCTCGCGTACGTGAGGGCGTGCGGCGGCGACGTGGTCGAGTGGGAGCGGCGCTGGCGGGAGGCGTCGGCCGAGCTGGCCGCCGAGACCGCCGACGACGAGACCTCCCGGCCGCCGTACCGCGGCCTGACGCGGTTCGAACCGGGCGACGCGGAGCTGTTCTTCGGCCGCGACCAGCTCGTGGAGCGGCTGATCCGGCTGAACCGCAAGCACCGCCTCACCGCCGTCTTCGGCCCCTCCGGCAGCGGCAAGTCCTCGCTGTTGCGCGCCGGCCTGATCCCCCGGCTGCGCAGCCCGCGCGACGGCGAGGGCAGCGGGGACCGTGACACCGCTCCCGCCGCCGTGCGGATCCTGACACCCGGCACGGACCCGCTGCGCACACACGCCGACCGGCTCGTGCCCGTAGCCGGCACCGACGCCGACACCTGGCTGATCGTCGACCAGTTCGAGGAGCTGTACACCCTCGGCGCCGACCCGGCCGGCCGGGACGCCTTCATCGACCGGCTCGTCGCCGCCACCGACGCCGACAGCCGGCTGCGCGTCGTCATCGCGGTGCGGGCCGACTTCCTCGGCCGCTGCGCCGAACACCCCGGCCTCACCGCGGCGCTGCAGGAGGCCACGCTGCTCGCCGGGCCGATGAGCCGCGCGGAGCTGCGGGAGGCCATCGTCCGCCCGGCGGCCGCGGACGGCCTGATCGTCGAACGCTCGCTGACCGACCGGCTCCTGGACGAGGTCGAGGGCGCCCCGGGCGGGCTGCCGATGATGTCGCACGCCCTGCTGGAGACCTGGCGGCACCGCAGCGGCCGGGTCCTGACCGAGGCCGCGTACGAGGCGGCCGGCGGACTGCACGGCGCCGTCGTCCGGACGGCCGAGCAGGTGTACGGGGAACTCACCCCGCCGCAGGCCGAGCTGGCCCGCCGCGTCCTGCTCCGCCTCGTCACCCCGGGGTCCCCGCCGCTCACCGAGGTGCCGCCGTTCGAGCAGGGCCGGGAGTGGGTGCGGGGCCCGGAGTTCGCGGCGGGCACACCGGACACCCGCCGTCCCACCGAGCACGCGGAGCTGGACTTCGGGAACCCGGCCGACACCCGGGTGGTCCTGGAACGCCTGGTCCGCGCCCGCCTCATCACCTTCGACGACGGCACCGTCGACCTCGCCCACGAAGCCCTCATCACCGCCTGGCCCCGGCTGCGCGAGTGGATCGAGGCCGAACGCGACCGGCTGCGCGTCCACCGCGCGCTCTCCGACGCCGCCCGTACCTGGCAGGCCCTCGGCCGGGAGAGCGCCGCGCTCTACGCCGGTTCCCGTCTGGCCGCCGCCCGCGAGGCGTTCGCCCGGGACACCGAACGGGCGGGGGGCGCCGCACCGGGAGTCCGCGCGGGCCGCCGCGGCCACCGGAGCCACCGGGGCGGCGGAGACCCGGGCCACGCGGGCCGGGGCCCCGCGGAGCACGAGAATCCCGGGCAGCACGAGGAGCACGAGAAACACGAGAACTACGAGAACTACGAGAACTACGAGGCCCGCGAGCAGCGCCGCGGCGACGAACTCACACCGGTGGAGCGGGAGTTCCTCAACGCCTCGCTCCGCCGCCGGCGCCGCGCCGCGCGGCTGCGCCGCACGGTCGTGGCCGTGCTCGCCGCGCTCGTGCTGCTCGCCACCGGGACCGCCGTCGTCGCCCTCCAGGCGCGTGCCACCGCGCAGACCGAGCGGGACGAGGCCGTCTTCGGACGCCTCACCACCGGGGCCGACAGTCTCCGGGAGACCCGTGCCGGGCTCGCCGCCCGGCTCGACGTCGCCGCGCACCGCATGCGCGCCACCCCGGAACTGCGGACCCGGCTGGCCTCCGACGCCGGCCGGACGCTGGCCACCCGGCTGACCGGCCACCGGGGTCTCGGCAGCTCCGTGGCGTACGCGCCGGACGGCCGCACCCTCGCCAGCGGCGGCCACGACGGCACGGTGCGGCTGTGGGACACCTCCGCGCGGCCGGGCTCCGGAGGCGGGGCCGGGGGCCCGGGGAGGCCGCTGGGCGAACCACTCCAATTCCGTACGGGCCCGGTCGGCTCGGTCGCCTTCTCGCCGCCGGACGGCGATCTCCTGGTGGCCACCGGGAAGGGCGGCGGCATCCAGCTGTGGGACGTCAGCGACCGGGAGCGGCCCCGGCCCGTCGGCCGGCCGCCGGTGAGCCACGACAAGGAGAACATCGTCTCCAGCGCGTTCGCCCCCGACGGGAGGACGCTGGCCACCGCGGGCGACGACGGGACCGTGCGGCTGTGGGACCTGAGCGACCCGGCGCGCCCCGAGGCGCTGGGCGGGCCCGTCGCGGCCGACGGCCCGGAGGACCGCAGCGTCCGCGCCGTCGCGTTCGCCCCGGACGGGAAGACGCTGGCCACGGCCGGCTACGGCGGGTCCGTACGGATGTGGCGGTTCGACGCGGAGAACGCCGACGGCGCCGGCGGGGACGACGTGATCACGCCGCTCGGCAAGCCGCTGCGCGAGCACGAAGCCGCCGTCTGGACGCTGGCCTTCTCGCCGGACGGCCGGACGCTGGCCACGGGCGGTTTCGACGACACCGTACGGCTGTGGGACGCCTCGGACCCGGAGCGCCTCGAGCCGCTGGGCGAACCGCTCACCGAGCACACGGCTCCGGTCATGTCGGTGGCCTTCAGTCCCGACGGCGACACGCTGGCCACCGCGGGCGAGGACGACGCGCCGATCCTGTGGAACGTCGCCAACCCCGCGTATCCGCAGCAGCTCGGGGAGCCGCTGTCCGGCCACACGGAGGCGGTGTGGGAGGTGGCCTTCCATCCCGACGGCCGGACCCTCGCCAGCACCGGCGCCGACCGCAGCGTCCGGCTCTGGCACCGGCCGCCGACCGTCCTCACCGACTTCACCAACCCGCTGACCTCCGTCGCCCACAGCCCCGACGGCCGGCTGTTCGCCGCCGCCAGCACCGACGACGGGCTGATCCGGCTGTGGGAGACGAGCGAGCCGGGCCGGCCGCGCGGGGCACCCCGGCTGCTCACCGGGCACGAGGACGAGGTGCTGGCCGTCGCGTTCTCCCCGGACGGCCGTACGGTCGCCGGCGGCTCGCAGGACGGCACCGTGCGGCTGTGGGACGTCTCCGCGCCCGAACGCCCCGTGCCGCTGGGCGAACCGCTGGAGGCGCACGACGGCGGCACGTCCGCCGTCGCGTTCGCCCGCGACGGCCGCACCCTGGCCACCGGCGGGGACGACGGCACGGCACGGCTGTGGGACGTGACGCGGCCGGACCGCGCACGGCCGCTCGGGGAGCCGCTGCGCGGCCACGGGGACGCCGTCACCTCGGTGGCCTTCACCCCGGACGGCCGGACCCTGGCCACCGGCAGCGAGGACGACACGGCGCGGCTGTGGCACGTGAGCGACCGGGCACGGGCACGGCCCGCGGGTGCCGCTCTCAGCGGGCACGACCAGCCGGTCAACGCGGTCGCCTTCACCCCGGACGGGCAGACGCTGGCGACGGGCAGCGACGACCGCACGGTGTGGCTGTGGGACGTGACGCGGCCGGACCGCGCACGGCCGGTGGGGAAGGGACTGGAAGGGCACCGCGGGCCGGTCAGGTCGCTGTCCTTCGCCCCGGACGGGAAGACCCTGGCCACCGGCAGCGGTGACCACACGGTCCGGCTGTGGGACGTGGCGCGCCGGGACCGTGCCGAGCCGCTCGGCGGGGAGCTGACCGGACACCTGGACACCGTCACCTCCGTGGCGTTCGGCCCGGACGGCGGCACGCTCGCGTCCGCGAGTTACGACCTGACGGCCCGGGTGTGGATCCTGGACGCGGACCGCGCGGCGGACCACGTCTGCGACCGCACCGGCGGCCTCCTCACCCGCGCCGAATGGGAGGAGCACCTGCCGCGGCTCGGCTACCGGGAGGTGTGCTAGACCGCGCCGCGCATCCCCGCCGCCCGTACGCGCCGCCCCTACGCACCGGCGCGGGCGGACCGGCGCCGGCGGACCGGCGCGGGCTGACCCGCGCGGGCGGGCCCGCGGAACGGGCGGCCTTCGCTCAGGGCCTGCTGAACTTCAGCACCGCTCCGTCCTCGTTGTGCGCGACGACGACCGCCTTCAGCTCGTCACCGAACCCGGCCTCACCGCCCGCGCCGCCCAGTTGCATCACGGTGCCCGCCGTCTGGAAGGTGACGGACTCCTCCGACACGGTGACATGCACGTTCATCCCGTTCGCCGTGATGTCCGCCGTGGAGGTCACCAGGATCTCGCAGACGCCGTCCGAGCAGGCGGCGGTGTTCTTGCCGTCCGCCGCCTTCGGCAGCGGGCCGGTCGCCTCGGGCGCGGGCGAGCCGGTGTTCTCGCCGGGCGCGCCGGGCTCGCGGGGCTTCCAGTCCGGGGCGCACTGCTTCGCCTGCTTGTGCGCGGCGGCCAGCCGCGGGTCCTTCTTCGTCAGCGCCGGCAGGTCCGGGTCCGGCGGGGTGAGGGACTGTACGAGCTTGTCGACCCCCGCGGCGCTGCCCTCGGCGTCCGCCATGCCGTCGGCCGGGGAGACGTCGACGAGTTCGGGCAGCACGGCCTCCAGCTTCTTCTGCCAGGCGGCGAGCAGCCGGTCGGCCGCGGGAACGCCCGACCGGTCGAGTTCCTTCAGATCGCGGTCCACGGCCTCCACCGTGTCCGGGGTCCGGGAGAGATAGCCGACGGCGAGGAGTTCGACGGACGGCACGTCCTCGTCCGGGTTCCGGATCTGCTTCAGCTCCTTCGCGCTGTCGCTCCGGAGGTTCTCCAGCGTGGCCGCCGACTCGCACAGGGAGCCGACCCAGCCCACCAGCTTCCCGGACGGCCTCGGTGCCGCCGTCCCGCCGGCCGGTCCCTTGTCCGAGGCGGCGTCCGTCCCGTCCGCACCCCCGCAGCCGCCGACGGCCAGGACCAGCCCGGCGGCCACCACGGCGGCGCTTCCCTTCCTGAACATCCGACGACCTCATCTCCGCGCTGTGATCCCCGCGCTGTGAATCCCTGTCCGCGGGCCGGAGACCGGCACCGCGGACCCAGTTCAACGCGGCACGGATTGTTCGGTCACCCGTTCCGCAGCGGTGAACAACGCCGGGTGTCCGCGCCTGCGGTCCCTCAGCCGCCGCGCGTCAGATGGTGGCGCAGCACCGCCGACAGGCCCGTACGCTCCACGGTCCGGTCGAAGCGGAAGGAGCGCGCCGCCTCCGCCGCCTCCTCGGGCGTGATGCCCTCGAACAGCCGGGCGAAGCGCTCGGCCAGCGGCTCGGCGAGCATGATGTGCCGCACCAGGCCGGCGACGTACTGCCGACGCCCCCACGGGTACGGCTCGAAGCCGGGGAACTCCCGCTCGAAGAGCGCGTCGACCGGGTCCAGCACGTCCCGCACCCCGGCGTCAGAGCCGCCCCAGGAGTCCGCGCCCAGCCGCTGCTTCTGCTCCAGCACCGGGCGGATGCGCCGCAGATACGCGCTGTCGGGCGCGACCGTGACCAGCCCCTGGAGACCGATGTCCTTGTACGTCCACAGCGACCAGCCGGCCCCGTGCTCGGCGTAGATCTCCAACTGGTCGCGCAGCAGCGCCAGCCGCCACACGTCCTGCGAGCGGTCCGCCGAGTAGACGGGCCCGAACTCGCCGATCCACACGGGCGTCCCGGTCTCCCGCATGTAGCGGGTCCGGCGCAGGAAGGTCTGCTCGACGACGGAGCGGTCGAAGAACTCCCCGCGCGTCACACCGGGGTAGGCCGTGGCGCCGACGATGCCGGGCAGGGCGTAGTCGTGCGCCGTGTACACGCAGTTGGGAAGCGGTTCCCCGCGTGCGAAGACGCTGAAGTCGGTCGAGTACCTGTTGCCGTCGAGGAACAGCACATGGCGCGGGTCGACCGCCCGGATCGCCCGCTCCAGCCGCCGGTAGAAGGCGGCCAGCACCTCACCGGTCGGCTCCGCCGGTTCGTTGACCGGGTTGTACCCGGCGACCTCCGGGCGGTCCTTGTAGCGTTCGGCGAGCTGTTCCCACAGCGCCACGGCACGGTCCTGGAAGTGCCGGTGCGTCCAGAACTCGGAACGGTGGGTGGGGTTGTCGCTGTGCCAGTGCTGGTTCTGGGCGCCCGGCAGCGCGTGCAGGTCGATGACGGAGTAGAGGCCGTGCCGCGCGAGCAGGGTGACGACCCGGTCCAGCCGCGCGAAACCGGTCTCCTTCCACTCCATCGGCCGGTCGTCGTCCTCGAAGTGCCGGTAGTTGACCGGGATGCGCACGGAGTTGAGCCCGAGGGAGGCGAGGTGCCGGGCGTCCGCCTCGTCGAAGAAGTCGGTCAGGAAGGTGTCGAAGAAGCTGGTGTAGGCCTCCTCGCCCATCGCCGCCCGCAGCAGCCGGCGGATCTCCCGCTCGCTGCCCGGATAGCCCGTGACGAAGTTCTCCATGTTCATCCAGCCGCCGAGACCGACGCCCCGCAGCACGACCGTCCGGCCTTGTTCGTCGGCGAGCCGGTCGCCGTCGGCATGGAGCCACTGGAGTGTGCTCACGCTGTTTCTCCCGGTGCGGATTCGGGGCCAGAGCCGGTCTCGACCCTAGCCGAGCGAGCGCGGTGCCGTACCGGCGCAGGCCGCCCCGGCACCTGGCGTACGCCGCCCCGGCACCGCTCTCCGCCCGCGTGGCCGCCC
>NZ_WHPN01000008.1 GCF_009735685.1 Streptomyces lycii
CCGAGGAGCCACGGGACCGGCGACGCGGACCCGTGCGGGCCCGGTACGGACCCGAGTTGAGGCCCGGTGGCCCCGGCGCGGACCCGAGCTGAGACCCGGTGGGCCCGGTACGGACCCGAGTTGAGACCCGGTGGCCCCGGCGCGGACCCGAGCTGAGACCCGGTGGGCCCGGTACGGACCCGGTGGCGGTCGCGCCGTCCTCGCCTCCCGGGAGCGACGGACGGCGCGGCCGCACCGCGTGCTGCTACCGGAAGCCGAAGTTCCGCGGCAGGCGCTTGTCGCGGAACAGCTTCGACGGAACCGCGTCGGCGAGGACTCCGTAGCCCTCCGGGTTCAGGTGCAGCCAGTCACCGTCGTGGAGTTCGGGGCGCAGCCGCTCCGGGTCGGCCGGGTCACGGGTGACCTCGTCGAAGTCGATGACGCCGTCGAAGACCCCGCTGGTGCGGATCCACTCGTTCACCGTCTGCCGGGCGTTCTCGCGGTTCCCGGACGGGTCGGCGTAGAGATCGTTGCCGCCGAAGGGCGTGATGGTGGCGCCGAAGACCTGGATGCCGTGGGCGTGGGCGCGCACCACGATCTGCTCGTACGCGGCGATGAGGTCGGCCGCGATCTGCTTCTGGGCGGCCTCGGTGGGCTGAGCGGTGCCGATGTCGTTGATGCCCTCGAAGACGATCAGCCGGTCGACGCCGCTCTGGGCGAGGACGTCCCGGTCCATCCGGGCGAGGACGTTGGGGCCGAGCCCGTCATTGAGGATGCGGTTGCCGCCCGCGGCCTGGTTGAGCAGCGCGACGTCGCGGGTGGCCGGCTGGGACCGCAGCCGCTCGGCGAGCTGGTCGGGCCAGCGGTTGTTGGCGTTGGTGGTGGAGCCGCGCCCGTCCGTCAGCGAGTCACCCAGGATGGCGGTGGCGGTGGTGTCGGCGTCGGACCACACCTCGACGCCGCTCAGGAAGTACCAGTGGTCGGTGCGGGTGGCTCCGGGCAGGTCGGCGGCCTCGGTGTGGTTGCCGGCCAGCAGGTACGAACTGGTGCGCGAGCCGGGGTGCGAGGTGATGTCGGTGGAGGCCTGGCCCTCGGCCAGGTAGGCGGTGACCGCCAGCTCGGAGCCGGGCTCCAGTTCGAAGTCCAGCGGGTCCGACACGGCCTGCGCGCCCATCGGGACGTTCACCGAGTTCCGGCCCTGGAAGGTCACGGTCTGCACCGTCTCCTCCTCGACGGCGCTCACCCCGGCCTTGCCGTCCTCCGGCAGGGCCACGGACACCGCGGTGAGCGGCAGGTCGGCGCCTCCGAAGGCGTTCGAGAAGCGCAGCCTGATCTGCTCTCCTCCGGTGGTGACGTGGACGGTCTGCCGCAGGGTCGCGTCGTCGAGGACCACGTCCTGGCCGGTGAACGGCTCGGGCGGCATGTTGTGCGGCTCGGTGAGCTGCGGCATGGACGTCCAGGTGTTCACCCAGTGCCGGTCCGGACCGAAGCGGCCGGACGCCGCCGCCGGACCGGTCTCGGCAGCGGAGCCGGCCTGCGGGACGTGGGAACCGACGACGGACAGTACGGCCACAAGAACGGCCGCGAGCAACCCAACCGTTATCGCATGAAAGGTCGGCAACGATCTCTTCACGGGCGCATGCCTCCAAGGTCTGTGCGTGTGCAGCGGATGCCTGCGCTGCCCCTCACAGGCCTGGCGACCATGAAAGTACCGGGTCCTGCCTCCGCGGGGGAAGCGAGGAGGCGGTACGTCCGGAGAATCCCCCCGCGTCCGGAGGATTCCGTCGCCGGATGGCGGTCCCGGACTGGTCGCCGGGCCTCCCGGCCCGGAGACTGGGAGCCGCCCGGCACGACACGTGCCGCACACGAGAGGGAGGATGCGCGATGGACATGACGCTGGAGGTCGTCCTGCTGCCGGTGTCCGACGTGGACCGGTCGCTCGCCTTCTACCGGGACAAGGTCGGTTTCCACGTCGATCTCGACGAGGAGGTGATGCCGGGCACCCGGGTCGTCCAGCTCACCCCGCCGGGCTCGGGCTGTTCGATCGCGCTCGCCGAAGGTCTGCCCGCCCCGACCGGCACGTCGCGCCCCGGCTCGTACCACGGGCTGCAACTGGTGGTCGCCGACATCGAGGCGGCCCGCGCGGAACTCACCGGGCGCGGCCTGGAGATCTCGGAGCCGACCCGGTACGCCGATCAGGACGGCGCGACGTTCATGTACTTCACCGACCCGGACGGCAACGGCTGGGCCGTCCAGGAGTTCCGGGAGCGGGTGGCCAAGCCGCTGCACGTGCTGCTGAACGAGCAGCACGGCGGCTGAGACCACGAGGACCGAGACCACGAGGACCGAGATCACGAGGACCGAGATCACGGGGGCTGGGATCACGGGGGCTGGAACCAGGGCGGCTGGGACCACGGGGGCGACCAGGGGGGCTGAGACCACGGGGGCGACCAGGGGGGCTGGGACCACGGGGGCGACCAGGGGGGCTGGGACCACGGCGGCTGGGACCACGGAGGCCGACCGGAGGGCTGAGTCCACGGCGGCTGGGACCGGCCGGCGCGGGCGCCGTCGGCCGTGTCACGGACGGACGGAACCGGCCGGAGGCCGTCCGCCGTTCGGCCACCCGCGGACAAGGGGCTCGCGGAGGAACGCGCGGATCCATCGGCCGGACCCGTCGCCCCGTCCGTCCACGGGGTGACGGCGCGCGCCTCCCGACGGCCTGACACGCACCCCGCCCCACCCGACGGCCTCACGGCCCGCGCCCGCCCGCGGGGTGACGGCGCGGGCACGCACCGGCCGGGGTGAGGCTCAGGGCCCGCCCGTCGCTGCACGCCGGGCGGGCCCGGACACCTACCCACCCCGGCCGGTCTCCTCCCGGTGGTCCTTTCCCGGCCGGTCTCCTCCCGGCCGGTCTCCTCCCTGCCAATCTCCTCCCGGCCGGCCACCGCGACCCGGGCCGTCCGCACCGCGCCCCCACACCCACCCGGACGCCACCACGCGCACCCGGACGCCACCACACCGGCCCGGGCGCCCACCGCGACGCCGGGTGTCACCGGCGGCCATTCCACCTGCTGACGCCCCGTCAGTCCGCGCTCGGAGCGGCTTCCCCTCCGGCGCCCGGGCGTTCCGTACGGGAGACCTGACATCCGTACGAGAAGCCGCCCGCTCCGTACGGGACAGCTCCGGACGGGAAGCCGGCTCCGTACGGAAAGCCTGCTTCCCTTCCGTACCGGCAGCCGGGCGTTCCGGCCAGGCGTTCCGCACCGGCGGCCGGGCGTTCGTACCCGCCGGCGGCCGGGCATTCGCGCCCGCGGCCGGGCGTTCGTGCCGCGGCCGGCCGTTCCGCACCGGCCCGCGCCCGGCCGCCCCACGCCCGCTTCCCCCGGCTCAGCCAGGGGACGGCGTCCCCAGGGAAACCGCCCCCATGGTGGTGCCCCGCCCCGGCACGCAGACTGAGGAAACCGCCGGGCCGTGACCGTACGGCAGGGAAACGTGCCGTGTTCCGCGGCCGTCCCGGGCGGATCTTTGACCCTCCGTGTCCACCGAGAGGATGCAGCGTGTCCGAACCGTCCCAGCATGCCGCCGAGGACTCAGGTCCCGGCCGGCGGAGTGTGCTGAAGGCCGGCGGCGTCTCCGCGGCGGCCGTCATGATGCCCCTCGCCCCGGGCGGCGCCGCCCACGCCGCACCGGGACCGTCCGCCGCGCCCCGGGCGGCCGCGGACATCGCGCTCCGGGTCAACGGCGAGACCCACCGGGTCGCCGTCGAGGCCCGGGTGACGCTTCTGGACGCCCTGCGCGAACGCCTGCGGCTGACCGGCACGAAGAAGGGCTGCGACCGCGGCGAGTGCGGGGCCTGCACGGTGCTGGTGGACGGGCGGCGCGTGAAGTCCTGTCTGACGCTGGCGGTGATGCAGGAGGACCGGGAGATCACCACCGTCGAGGGGGTGGCCCGCGGCGAGCGACTGCACCCGGTCCAGGAGGCGTTCGTCGCCCGCGACGCCTTCCAGTGCGGCTTCTGCACCCCGGGCCAGATCATGTCGGCCGTCGCCTGCGTCGAGGAGGGCCACACCGGTTCGCGGGACGAGATACGCGAATGGATGAGCGGCAACCTGTGCCGGTGCGGCTGTTATCCGAACATCGTCGACGCGGTCCGGGACGCGGCCCGGGAGGTGCGGCGGTGAAGCTCTTCGACTACGCGCGCGCCGGCCGTCCGGAGGAGGCGGTCCGGATGGTCGCCGCGCGGACCACGGGCACCTTCGTGGCGGGCGGCACCGATCTGCTCAACCTGATGAAGGACGGCGCCCAGACGCACGACCTGGTCGTGGACGTCTCCCGGCTGCCGCTCACCGGCATCGAGGAGTCGGGCGGACGGCTGCGGATCGGCGCCATGGCCACGATGGCGGACGTCGCCCTGCACCCGGTCGTGCGCCGCCGGCTGCCGGTGATGTCCCAGGCCCTGCTGCAGTCCGCGTCTCCGCAGATCCGCAACATGGCCTCGATCGGCGGCAATCTGCTCCAGCGCACCCGCTGCGGGTACTTCCGCTCCCCCGGTTTCGCCTGCAACAAGCGGGAGCCGGGCAGTGGTTGCGCCGCGCTGGAGGGCCGCAACCGCGGGCACGCCGTGCTCGGCGGCAGCGATCACTGCATCGCCGTACACCCCTCGGACCTCGCCGTCGCGCTGCGCGCCCTCGACGCGACGGTGCACACCCTGGGTCCGGACGGGCCGCGCAGCATCGGGATCGCCGGTTTCCACCGGGCGCCCGGCACCACCCCGCACCGGGAGAACGCGCTGCGCCACGGCGAGTTGGTGACCGCCGTCGAGGTGCCGCTGCCGGCGCCGGGCGTCCGTTCCCGCTATCTGAAGGTGCGCGACCGCGCCTCCTTCGAGTTCGCCCTCGTGTCCGCGGCCGCCGTGGTGCGGATGGACGGGCGCACCGTGCGGGAAGTGGCGCTGGCGTTCGGGGGCGTCGCTCCGCTGCCCTGGCGTTCGGCCGAGGCGGAGGCGGCGCTGCGGGGCCGGGCGCTGACCGATACCACGATCGGCGAGGCCGGGGAGGCGCTGGTCGGGCGTGCCCGGCCGCGTGGCGAGAACGCGTTCAAGGTGGAGCTGGTCCGGCGGGCGCTGCGCGACGTGCTCGACCGGCTGGGGCGGCAGCGGTGACCGACGGCGCGCCGCGGGCGGCGGTCACCGCCGAATCCGCCGTCTGGGAGGCGCTGTACGAGGTGTGGCGGTCCGGCGGGACGGCGGGGCTGGCCACGGTCGTGTCGACCTTCGGTTCGGCCCCGCGCCCGGCGGGGGCCGCCATGCTGACCGGGCCGGACGGTGAGGTGACCGGCAACATCTCGGGCGGTTGTGTCGAGGGGGACGTGTACGAACTCTCCCGGGAGGCCGTCGCGGACGGCATCCCGCGCCTGGTGTCCTACGGGGTCAGCGCGGACGACGCGTTCGCGGTGGGCCTCACCTGCGGCGGCACCGTCGAGGTCTTCGTCGAACCGGTGGACGCCGGGACGTTTCCGGAACTGCCGTCGCTGCTGGCCTCCTTGCGCGCCGGTGAACCGGTGGCGGTCGCGACCGTCGTCGGACATCCCCGGGCCCCGGCCGTGGGCGCGCATCTGGTGGTGACGGCCGGCGACAGCACCGGCGGCACCGGGTCCGCCGCCGGGGACACGGCGGTCCGCGAAGCGGCCCGCGCGCTGCTGCGGCGCGGTGAGAGCGCGCCCGTACGGCTGCCCGGCGGCACGGATCCCGGCCGGCCGGGCGCTGGGGACGGCGCGCGGGATCCGGAGGAGCGGACGGCGGACACGGCCGACGGCGCGCTCCGGGTGTTCGTCTCCTGTCTCGTCCCGCCGCCGCGTCTGCTCGTCTTCGGCGCGAACGACTTCGCGGCCGCCCTGACCCGGCAGGCGCGGCTGCTCGGATACCGGACGACCGTGTGCGACGCGCGGCCGGTGTTCACCACGGCGGAGCGCTTCCCGGACGCCGACGAGGTGGTCGTCGCCCGGCCGCACGAGTATCTGGCCGCGGAAGCCGCCGCCGGCCGTCTCGGTCCCCGTACCGCCGTGGTGTGCCTGGGGCACGACCCCCGGTACGACATTCCGCTGCTGAGCACCGCGCTCCGGCTGGACCTGGGATACGTCGGGGCCATGGGGTCCGCCCGGACCCACGCCGAACGGGCGGCGCAGCTGCGCGCGGCCGGGCTCCGGGAGGCGGAACTGGCGGCGCTGTCCTCCCCGGTGGGGCTCGGGCTGGCGGCGCGTACCCCGGCGGAGACGGCCGTGTCGATCGCGGCCGAGCTGATCCTGCTGACCCGGGGCGGTTTCCCGGCCCGGCGCTCCCCGGCCGCCCGCCCGCCGGCCGGCCCGTCCCGCACGGCCGCGCCCTCCCGCACGGCCGTTCCCTCCCGCACGGCCGTTCCCTCTCGTACGGGTACGGCCGCCCCGTCCCGTACCCCCGGCGCGTCCCGGCCGTCCGCCCGCGGTGCGCCCCCGGGGCCGCCCGGCGTCCCCGCCGGAGAGGACCCGGACCGCCTCGCCACCACGGCACCCACGAAGGAGACATGACGATGAGCAAGGTGGTCGGCAAGCCCCTGCGCAGGGTCGACGCCCGGGCCAAGGTGACCGGCGCCGCCCAGTACGCCGCGGACGCCCGGGTGCCCGGGGCGGCCCACGGCTTCCTGGTGATGAGCACCGTCGCCCGCGGCCGGATCAGCCGCATCGACGTGCGCGCCGCGGAGGCCGCACCGGGCGTGCTGGCGGTGCTGACCCACCGCACGATGCCGCGGCTGCGAACGCCACCCGGGGAAGTTCCGTACTTCAAGTCGTTCGTGCCGCTCCAGGACGACCGGATCCACCACGCCGGCCAGCCGGTGGCCCTGGTGGTGGCCGGCACGCTGGAGCAGGCGCAGGAGGCGGCCACACTGGTGGAGGTCCGTTACGACAGCGAACGCCCCCGGGCCGCCCTGCTCGACGCCCTGGACGAGGCGTACGTCCCGCCGGACAGCCACGACGAGCCCAGCGAGTACACACGCGGTGACGTGGCGGCGGGCCGCGAGCAGGCCGAGGTGACCGTGGACGTCACCTACACGACCGTCACCCAGCACCACAACCCGATGGAGCCGTCCGTCACCCTCGCCGTCTGGGACGGCGCGGACCTCACCGTCCACGAGTCCGCCCAGGGCATCGGCTTCACCCGGAGCACCCTGGCCGAGGCGCTCGACGTGCCGCCGCGGAACGTGCGGGTCCTGTCGCCGTACCTGGGCGGCGGGTTCGGCGGCAAGGGACCGGTCTGGCCGCACACCCTGCTCACCGCGGCCGCCGCCCGGGAGGTGGGCAGGCCGGTCAAGCTCGTCCTCTCCCGCGCCCACACGTACAGCTCCACCGGCCACCGGGCCGAGACCCACCAGCGGCTGGCGCTGGGCGCGCGCCGCGACGGACGGCTCACCTTCGCCGAGCACACCACCACCGAGCAGGTCTCCCGCACCGAGCAGAGCCTCCACGCCGCCAACAAGGCCACGCGGCTGCTGTACGGGATCCCGAACCTCCGTACCGTCCAGCGGGCAGTGCGCCTGGACCTGCCCACGGGCAGTTTCATGCGCTCCCCGGAGGCCACCACGAGCCATGTCCTGGAATGCGCGCTCGACGAGCTGAGCTGTGAACTGGGCGTGGACCCGGTGGAGTTGCGGCTGCGCAACGACACCCGGGTGGACCTCGTGACCGGGGAGCCCTTCGGCAGCCGGTATCTGGCGGAGTGCTTCCGCCGGGGCGCCGAGCTGTTCGGCTGGGACCGCCGCGATCCCGAGCCGCGGTCGATGCGGGACGAGGACGGCCTCGTCGGCTGGGGGGTGGCGGCGGCCGCGCACACCGGCGGCGGTTTCCCGGGCGGCGCGGCCCGCGTCACCCTGTCCGAGGACGGCACCGCGCTGGTGCAGTCCGGCACCCAGGACATCGGCACCGGCACGTACACCGTCATGACGCAGGTCAGCGCCGACGGACTGGGGGTGCCGACGGACGCCGTGCGGTTCGAACTCGGCGACACGCGGTTCCCCGGGGCGCCGCTGTCCGCCGGGTCGGCGACGGTTCCCTGCACGGTGCCGGGTGTCTTCGCGGCCTGCGCGACGGCCCGGGACACGGTCGTCGGCATGGCCGTGCGCGACCCGGAATCGCCGCTGCACGGCAGGGACCCGGGGCGGATCACCGTGCGCGACGGGCGCCTCTTCGTCACCGGCGATCCGGGCCGGTACGACACCTACCGGGCGGTGGTCCGCCGGCACGGCGAGCCGGTCGTCGTCAACAGCCCGCCGCAGGACTCCTTCTCCGGGTACAGCACCGGCGCGGTCTTCGCCGAGGTGTGCGTCCACCCCCGGTTGGGGACCGTCCGCGTGCGGCGTGTCACCGGGGTCTTCGATCCGGGGACGGTGCTCAACCACCGCACGGCGCGCAGCCAGGCCATCGGCGGCGCCATCTGGAACATCGGTTTCACGCTCACCGAGCACACCCTGATCGACGCGCACGCGGGCCGCGTGGTCAACCCGAACCTGTCCGGCTATCTCGTGCCGGTCAACGCGGACGTGCCGCGCGTCGAGGTCGAGTTCATCGACAAGCCGGACCCCACCAGCCCGGCCCTGAACGCCCGGGGCTTCGGCGAGACCCCGTCGACCGGGGTGACGGCGGCCCTGGCCAACGCCGTGTACCACGCCACCGGGCGCCGGATCAGGGAACTGCCGCTCACCCCGGACAAGCTGCTGTGACCGTGCCCGGCCCCCGGCGGGCCTCCCTGCCGGCCGCGGCGCCCGGGCGCACCGGCCGGCCGGTGCGCCCGGCTCTCCGGGGCGTGCCCTGGCGGCGGCCCGCCCCCGTGGCCCAGAATCGGGGTGTGGACCCCTCCGAACTCGGCAACTACCTCCAGACCCGGCGTTCCCGTGTCACCCCCGCCGACGTCGGCCTGCCGCCGGGACCCAGACGCCGGGTGCCCGGGCTGCGCCGCGACGAGGTGGCACGGCTGGCCGGCGCCTCCGTGGACTACTACACCGAGCTGGAGCGGGGCCGCGGGGCCCAGCCGTCCGAACAGATGCTGGCGGCGCTGGCCGGGGCGCTGCGGCTGAGCCAGGACGAACGGGACCATCTGTTCCACCTCGCCGGCCGGTCCGTACCGCCGGCGTACGGTCCCGACGCGTCGCCGCATCCCGCGCTCCTCGCGTTACTGGAGCGGCTGGACGGCACCCCGGCGATGATCATCACCGACCTGCACGAGACCCTGGCGCAGAACGCGCTGGGCAGCGCGCTGATCGGCCGGGCCGCGGACGGCCCCGGCCTGCACCGCAGCCACCTCTACCGCTGGTTCACCCACCCGCCGACCCGTGAGCTGCACCCGCCCGAGGACCACGACCACCATTCCCGGTTCTTCGTCGCCGATCTGCGGGCGGCCGTGGGAAAGCGGCGCGGGGACTCGTACGCCGCCGGGATGGTCCGCGAACTGCGCAAGCGCAGCGCGGAGTTCGCGGCACTGTGGGACACCGGTGACGTGGAGGTCCGGCGCACCGACCGCAAGCGCATCGTCCACCCGGCGCTCGGGGTGCTCGAACTGGACTGCCAGCGCGTCTTCAGCGAGGACGGCCGCCAGCGCCTGATGTGGTTCACCGCGGTCCCCGACACCCCGGCCCAGGCACAGCTGGACCTGCTCCCCTCCGTCCCCCACCGCGGCCGGGCAGGTGCCCGGGAGGGCTCCCGCGGTTGATCCCTGCGGCCCCGCACAGCCGGCCGCTCAGCCCCCGGCCTTCTGCTGGGTGAGGGTCCAGGCGTACTGGAGCCAGTCCGCCACCGTCACGACCGTCAGCCCCGTACCGACCAGCCGAGCCGCCCTCGGCTGCACCACATAGCTGCCGACCAGGGCACCGGCCACCCAGGCGGAGGTGCAGAACGGGCAGGACACCAGATCGCCGACGGCCAGCCGCAGACCGTTCCCACGCGGCTCGTCCATCACCTCACCGGCGCTGGTGTCCTCCTCCCGGCGGGTGAACGGGGCCCTGACGAAGCTGGTGATCTTGTCCTTGGTGAGCAGTCTCGACGCCTTGTACGTCGCCGTGCCGAGGAGCAGCACGTCCCAGGGCGGAACGCGCTCGGGCAACTTGATCCCGCGCCGGTGGGCCACCGCCGAGAACAGCGCGACCCCTGCCCCGAAGGTCGCGGCCAGCGCGGCGTATCCGCGCAGCGGCACGTCGTCCCGGCTGTCGTACCGCCTGCTGTCGATCGTCATACGGCCCAGGGTGCCCCGCTCGGGACCCCCCATACCCGGGCATCCGGGCGAAGCTCCGGGGAGCCGGGCCGGCGGCGCACCGGGAACCGGGCATCGGAACGCACGGAGCTTCCGCACGCGGCCGGGCGCGCCCGGGAGCGGTGGGGCTCACGACGTACAGCCGCGCCCCGCGAGGTCCACCTCCACCCAGGCCGTTTTCGTGCCCACGGTCCGGGTCTCGCAGCCCCAGCGGTCCGCGTACGCCGCGACGAGCAGCAGGCCGCGCCCCGATTCCGCGTCGGCGTCCGGCCGCCCGGTGGCGATGGGCGGCATCCGGTCCGGGCGGGTGTCCGTCACCTCGACGCGCACGGTGTCCCTGCCGAGCCGGATCCCGAGCCGGAAAACACGGTCCGCCACGCGGCCGTGGGTGACCGCGTTGGCCGCCAGCTCCGCGACGACGGCCGTGACGGCCTGCGAGACCGCGGAGTCGTACGGAAACCCCCAGTCGGCGAGCTGCTGACCGGTCAGGCGGCGGGCCAGGCGGGCGCCGCGGCTGGTGCTGCTGAGGCGGACGGTCATCTGCGGGGCGCGTGCGGGTGATCCGGTCGTGGCACTTTGCGACTTCATGCTGTAACCGTCCCGTCACGCACCTACGCTCACCAGGTCGGACAACGGTCAGGACCGTCCGGTACAGGGCTGTCCGGGCCCGGTACGGCAGCTGTACGGGTCCCGTCCCGTGACCGGTGGGCACCGGCCCCGGTTGCCCCGGACGAGACCGAGCGGGAGCACGGCAGGGCAGGGGGCCACATGGGCAAGGACAGCGCACGCCCGGCGACGGGGCCGCGCGAACGGGACCGGGAACGACCGGCGGTGTGGAGCGCGTACGGCAAGCTCCTGCGTCTCTTCCGCGAGCGGGCCGGTCTCACGCAGCAGGCGCTGGCCGAGGCCATCGGCTACTCGCTGGAGCAGGTCGCCTCGGTCGAGCAGGGGCGACGGCCGGCGAAGGGCACCCTGACCGAGGCCGCGGAACGGGTACTCGGCGCGGGCGGGGCTCTGCGAGTCCTCCAGGAGGACGTGGACCGGGCCAAACTGCCGGAGTTCTTCCGCGACTTCGCGCTGCTGGAGGCGGAGGCGGCGAGCCGGTTCTCCTACGACCCGATGCTGATTCCGGGCCTCTTGCAGACGGAAGCCTACGTCCGGACACTCCAGGAAGCGCACTTCCCGCCGCTTGACGAGGAGATTGTCGAACGGCACATCGCTGCCCGGCTGGCCCGGCAAGCCCTCTTGACGCGCAAGAACCCGTGCATCGTTTTCGTGTTCATCCTCGAAGAGGGCGCGCTGCACCGGCTGGTCGGCGGGGCCTCAGTCATGAAAGCCCAGTTGCGATGGCTGGTCGAATGCACCCGGATGCGCAACGTGGAGATTCAGGTCATGCCCACACGGCGAGCCGTACACAACGGCGTCAACGGGCAGATGGTCCTGTTGGAGACGAGCGAACGTCTCCGGTTCGCGTCCATCGAGTCCCAGGGCATTGTGAGCGTCCGGTCCAGCCGCGACGAGGTCAGTGAATTCTGGCTGGCCTATGGGATGCTGCGATCCCAGGCCCTCAACACCGAGGAGTCTGCACACCTCATCGAGCGCGCGGCAGGGGAGTTATGAACATCGAACGGCACACGTGCGCGGCTGACGAGCTGACCTGGTTCAAGAGCAGCCACAGTGGTACGAACGGCGGCGACTGCGTGGAGGTGGCGATAGCCCCGCACACCGTGCACGTCCGGGACTCCAAGCGCGCGGCGGGGCTCCACCTCCGTGTGAGCCGTCGCGCGTGGTCCGGCTTCCTCACGGGTGTTGCCGCGCGCCGCACCTGACCCGGCCGCCCCGGGGCGGACCGGCGGCCCCGGGGCGTCCCGTCTCAGCCCTCCCCGGCGCCCGCCCGGTCAACCCGGCGCCTCGGCTCACGCCGTGGCCGTACCGGCGCCTCCGGTTCGGCGAAGAGTTCCGGGTGTTCCGCCCGGATGGTCTGTACGTCGGTGAAGACCAGCCGCAGATGGGACCGCAGCGCCTCGTCGGCCCGGTCCAGGTCGCCCTGCTCCAGCTGGTCGACCACGGCGGTGTGCTGGCCGATGAGCAGGGAGAGCTGCTGCGTGAGCGGCAGTGACAGCCGCCGGGCGCGGTCGAGCTGCGCCTTGGCCTGGCTGACCACCGGCCACGCCTCGGGATGCCCGCCGGCGGCCATGAGGCGGGCGTGGAACTCCTCGTCCAGCCGGAAGAAGCCCTCCGGGTCGTCGCGCCGCTCGGTGTCGGCCTGCGCGGCCAGCAGCTCCCGCAGGTCGGCCACGTCGCGCCGGGTCGCCCGGCCCACGGCGTCCCGCAGCGCGGCGCACTCCAGCGCCTCGCGGATGAACTGCGCGGCGGCGATGTCCCGCTCCCGGATGCGCGCGACAAAGGTGCCGAGCTGCGGATAGACGTCGACGAGCCCCTCCTCGCCGAGCAGGATCAGGCTCTCCCGCACCGGGGTCCGGCTGACCCCCAGCTCCGCCGCGAGGTCGTTCTCCGAGAGCGAGGCCCCCGGGGCCAGCTCCAGGCTGATGATGCGCGAGCGCAGCAGCTCGTGGACCAGCTGCCGGGTGTTGCGTCCCCGTGCCCGCGCCGCGTGCAGTCCCTCGGTGGGTGCCATGTCGTCGCCCCGATTCTCGTGAACGTTTCTCTTGACGGCTTCAACTACAACACTTGTATGGTAGCCGACCAGCAGGGGGCATGCGTAGCTTTGAACTGCAAGGAGGCAGCACCCCATGAGCGGACACCCGCCCGCCGCACCGGTGGCATCGGCACCACCCAAGGAACTCAGGCGCACCGTCGGAGCGTCCGTCATCGGCACCATCGCCGAGTATTACGACTTCTTCATCTACGGCACGGCGTCCGCTCTGGCCTTCAACAAGATCTTCTTCCCCGAGGTCGACCCGGCGGTCGGCACCCTCGCCGCCTTCTCCACGTATGCCGTGGGCTTCTTCGCCCGCCCGCTCGGCGGTCTCGTCTGGGGCCATGTCGGCGACCGGATCGGCCGCAAGCGGGCCCTGGTCTTCACCCTGCTGCTCACCGGCCTCGGCACCTTCGCCGTCGGGCTGCTGCCGACGTACGACCAGATCGGCATCTGGGCGGCGGTCATCCTGGTCGTGGTCCGGCTGATCCAGGGCTTCGGCGTCGGCGGTGAGCAGGGCGGTGCCGTACTGCTGACGGCTGAGGCCGCGCCACCGGAGAAGCGGGGCTTCTACGCCAGCTTCGTCCAGCTCGGCTCGCCCGCCGCCTATCTCATCCCGACCGCTCTCTTCGCCGTCCTGACCTCGCAGATGTCCGAGGAGGCGTTCCTGTCCTGGGGCTGGCGGATCCCGTTCCTGCTCAGCGCCTTCGTGGTGCTGATCGGCCTGTTCATCCGGCTGCGGGTGAACGAGTCCCCCACCTTCCAGGCCGCGAAGGAGACGCAGCAGACGCAGACGGCGCCGCTGAAGCTGCTGATGCGGGAGAACCGCCGCGAGGTGGTCGGCGGGCTGTTCACCAAGTTCGTCGAGGCGGCGGTGTTCCCCTTCTACACGATCTTCCTCGTCGCCTACGCCGAGGACCAGGGCGTCGACTCCTCCATCGTGCTCAACGCGGTGCTGATCGCCATCGCCGCCGAGCTGGTCGCGATCCCGCTGCTGGGCCGGCTCACCGACCGGGTCGGCAGGCGCCCGGTGTACCTGGCCGCGGCCGTGCTGAACCTCCTCCTGGTGGTCCCCGCTTTCGAGGCGGTCCAGACCGGGAACACCGCGGTGATCGTGCTGCTGCTGGTCGCCGGCCTGGCGTTCGGGCACGCGGGCACCTACGCCCCGCAGGCCTCGTACTTCCCCGAGCTGTTCCCCGCGGTCGCCCGCTACAGCGGCATCTCCATCGTCTGGCAGTTCGGCTCGATGCTCGCCAGCGGCCCGTTCACGGTGGTCGCGGCGGCGCTCCTGCTGGCCGGGAACGGCTCGTACCTCTGGGTCGCCGTCTACGTCGGCGCGCTCATCGCGGTCAGCATCGCCGCGCTGTGCTTCATGCCGGAGACCGCGCCCGGACGGCTCGGCGGCCGCGAGTACGCGCACTGGCCGCGGCCCGGTGACGCCGCCACCCCCGCCACCACCGGAGTGAAGCAGCCCGGAACCGGGCACGAGCCGGTCGACGCCGGCCGCCCCTGACCGCCCGACCGGACCCGCGCCGTGCCGCCGGCCCCGCCCCCGCGGGCGGCCGGCGGCACGGCACAGCATGAGGAGAACCCATGGCCACGATCACCGAGGCGAAGATCATCATCACCTCGCCGGGCCGCAACTTCGTCACCTTGAAGATCACCACCTCGGACGGCGTGACCGGCCTCGGGGACGCCACCCTGAACGGCCGGGAGCTGGCCGTGGCCTCCTATCTGGAGGACCATGTGCTGCCGCTGCTGACCGGCCGGGACCCCGACCGCATCGAGGACATGTGGCAGTACCTCTACAAGGGGGCCTACTGGCGCCGCGGGCCGGTGACCATGACCGCGATAGCGGCCGTGGACACCGCGCTGTGGGACATCAAGGGCAAGGTCGCCGGAATGCCGGTGTACGACCTGCTGGGCGGCCGCGCCCGGGACGGCGCCCTGGTCTACGGGCACGCGAGCGGCGGCACCGTACCGGAGCTGCTGGACGACGTGGCCCGCTTCCGCGACCTCGGCTACCGGGCCATCCGCGCCCAGGCGGCCGTACCCGGATCGCCCGGGAGCTACGGGGTGCGGCACGGCGCGGTGTACGAGCCCGCCGCCACCTCGCTGCCCGAGGAGCAGCTGTGGTCCACCGAGGCGTATCTCGACTTCGCCCCGGACTGTCTGGCCGCCGTCCGGGAGCGGTTCGGCTTCGGCTTCCACCTGCTGCACGACGTGCACCACCGGCTGACCCCCACCGAGGCCGGCCGGCTGGGCCGCCGGCTGGAGGACCTGCGGCTGTTCTGGATGGAGGACCCGTCACCGGCCGAGCTGCAGGAGTCGTTCCGGCAGATCCGGCAGGCCACCACCACGCCGATCGCCGTCGGCGAGGTCTTCAACTCCATCTGGGACTGCCAGCAGCTCATCACCGAGCGCCTGATCGACTACATCCGGGCGTCCGTGGTGCACGCGGGCGGCATCACCCATCTGCGGCGGATCTTCAACCTCGCCGAGCTGTACCAGGTCCGCACCGGCTCGCACGGCGCGACGGACCTGTCACCGGTGAGCCTGTCCGCCGCCGTGCACCTCGACGTGACCGTGCCCAACTTCGGGATCCAGGAGTACATGGCGCACGCCCCGGTCACCCATGAGGTGTTCCACACCTCCTACGAACTCCGCGACGGCGCGCTCCACCCCTCCCCCGCCCCCGGGCTCGGCGTGGAGATCGACGAGCAGGCCGCCGCCCGCTTCCCGTACGAGCCCAAGTACCTCCCGGTGAGCCGCCGGACGGACGGATCGGTGCACGACTGGTGAACACGGACAAGCGACTGTCCCGCGCCACACTCGGCGCCCTCCCCGCCGAGGCCCGGCCCCCCGCCGACCCTCGCTCGCTCCGGCCGCGCCTGGTCCATCTGGGCCTCGGCGCCTTCCACCGCGCCCACCAGGCCGTCTACACCGAGACGGCCGAGGCCCGGCACGGCGGCGGGTGGGGCATCGCCGGGGTGTCCCAGCGCAGCCGGTCCGTGGTGGACGCGCTGGGCCCGCAGGACGGGCTCTACTCGCTGACGCTGCGGGAGCCGGACGGCCCGCGGACCCGGGTGGTCGGATCGGTCACCGAGGTGCTGCACGCCGCGGGTGACGGCCCGCGGCTGACCGGGCTGATCGCCTCGCCCGACGTCACCGTGGTCACCACGACCGTGACCGAGAAGGGCTACCGGCGCGACCCCGCCGGCGGCGGGCTGGACACGGCCGACCCTGCCGTGCGGGACGATCTGGCCGGGGCGCCGGTCCCCGCCACGGTGGTCGGGCAACTGGCCGCCGGACTGCGGGCGCGCCGCCGCACGGGCGCCCCGCTCTCCGTCGCCCCCTGCGACAACATGGCCGACAACGGCCGCGTCCTGCGGCGGCTGGTGGGCGACTTCGTGGCCGCGGCGGGCTGGAGCGACGGCGACGCCCTGCTGGAGTGGATCGCGGCATCGGTCGCCTTCCCCTCGACGGTCGTCGACCGGATCGTGCCCGCGGCCTCCGAGGCCGACCGGCGGGCCGCCGAGGCGGCGCTGGGCCTGCGGGACGAGGGGGCGGTGACCGGGGAGCCGTTCACCCAGTGGGTGCTCGAGGACGCCTTCGCCGCCGAGCGGCCCCGGTGGGAGAGCGGGGGCGCGCTGCTGGTCCCGGACGTCGCCCCGTACCAGCTGATGAAGCTGCGGCTGCTGAACGGCTCGCACTCGCTGCTGGCGTATCTGGGGCTGGCGGCGGGCTGCGAGACCGTGGCCGACACCATGGAGACACCCTGGGGCGAACCCGTCGTGCGCGCCTACACCTCGGAGGTCGCGCGGACCCTGGACCCGGCCGCGGGACTCGACACCTCCGCCTACGTCGACAGCCTGCTGAGCCGCTTCGCCAACCGCGCGATGGGCCACCGGCTGGAGCAGATCGCCATGGACGGCTCGCTGAAGATTCCCGAACGGTGGCTGGCGCCGCTGCGGGACCTGCGGGCCGGAGGCCGGGACGCCCCCGTGCTGGCGGCGGCGCTCGCGGCCTGGGCCCGGCACACGCGGGACGGCGGCCGCCTCGACGACCCGGCGGCCGACCGCCTGCGGGCCGCCTGGACGCACCCCGGCCACCGGGCGCTGCGCGAGCTGCTCCACACCGCCGGGGCACCGGAACTGGCCGGGGACTCCGTGCTCGTGGCGGAGATCGGCGACCGGCTCGCCGCACTGGACCGGGACCCGGGCGGGGCCGGGGGCGGCGGTCCGGCTGGCATCACCACCGGGTGAACGGGGGCCGCCACGACGGGGCCCGGGGGCCGGTCGTGGCGGGGCGCCGTGAGCCCCGGGCCCGGTGCCGGGGCCGGATCCCGTGCACCAGGGGCCGGTCGTTCCGGGGCCCACGGCGTGAGCCCCTGGGCCGGTGCCGGATCCCGCTGCCAAGGCCGGATCCCGTGTCTGGGCGCGGGCCTTCATACAGGCGGGGCGGTCGTGCGTCCCCGGGCGGCCGGACCCTCCCGGCGGCCCCGGAACCACCCGGCACGGCAGGCCGCGGCACCACGGCAGACCGCCGGTCAGGCGCCGAGCCGTCGTCTCAGCCCGCCTTGCGCCACGCCCCCGTGCCCAGGCGGCCGGTGTCCACCAGGTCGATCGGCCCGTCCGTCTCCAGGGTCCGGGAGCGTTCGCCGGGTGCCGGGGCGATCTCCAGATACGTGGTCGGGGCGTCGGGCGACATCATGCGCCAGACCAGGCCGGAGGTGGCCGACTCGCCGGGCCGCAGGGTGAGCGGTTCGGGGCCGGGGGCCTCGCCCGCCATCGGGATCCCGCCGGTGCCCCGCAGGACCTCGATGTCGTACGGCTCCCGGTTCTCGTCCAGGACCCGGACGGACGGGTAGCCGTCCAACTCGTACGGTTCGCTGCCGCAGTTGGTCAGCGTCACCGTCAGGGCGCGCAGTCCCATGGCCCCGTTCACCGGACCGATCGCGATCCGCACCCCGGACGCGGCCGAGCAGTCCGCCGCTCCGCCCGGCCGCCGGGTGACGTCCGGCCCCGCGGGCGGCGGGGACAGCTCGGGGGCCGGAGCCGTGGGAACGGGGTGCGGGAGGCTCGGTGTCGCCGTGCGCGCGGGGTCGCTCTCGCGTTCCAGCTCCCGGGCCAGGCTGCTGCAGCCGGACGACAGCACGGCGGCCACGGCGAGGACCAGGACAGGTCCGGTACGTATGACGGTCACGGGACGATCATGCCACCCGCTGCCGGCGCGCCGCGGCTCGCGCCGGTGCGGGCCGGTGCGGGGCCGGGCCGGGCCGGTGCGGGCCGGGCCGGTGCGGAGGGCGCGCCCGTGCCGCCGGCCGCGGTGCCTCACTCGGCCGGGTCGAGCGACTGGGCGGCCCAGATCGTCTTGCCGTTCTCGGTGTACCGGCTGCCCCAGCGGTGGGCGAGCTGGGCGACGAGGAACAGGCCCCGGCCCCCCTCGTCCGAGAGCCGTGCGCGGCGCAGGCGCGGCTGGGTCTGGCTGACGTCGGACACCTCGCAGATCAGGTACTTGTCCTTGATGAGCCGCAGCCCGATGGGTCCGTCACCGCCGTACCGGACGGCGTTGGTGACCAGCTCACTGATGATCAGCTCGGTGGAGAACATCAACTGGTCCAGGTTCCAGGTCGCGAGCCGGCTCTCCACCACTTCCCGGGCCTGGCCGACGACGGCCGGTTCCGCAGGGAAGTGCCAGGTCGCGACCGCGTCCTGGGACAACCGGCGGGTGCGCGCCACCAGCAGCGACACGTCGTCGTCGGGCGATCCGACCAGGAGTTCGCCGAGCACGGCGCGGCCGGCGTCCGAAGCCGTCTGCCGCTGGTCGGCGGCGGTGCGCAGCAGCGCCATCAGCCGCGACCGGCGGTCACCGGAGCCGCCGCGGGCGTCGGCAGAGGCTTCGGACGCCGCGTCCGCCCGGGAGGCTTCGGCGGCTTCGGCGGACGGCCCGGCAGCGGCTTCTGCGTCGGGCGCGTCGGTTCCGGCGTCGGGCGCGCCGGTTCCGGCGTCGGTTCCCTCGGCGGTCCGGGCGGCGGTCCGGGCGGCGTCGGCGGCGTTCCGGGAAGGGCCTGGGGCGGAGTCGGCGGCGGTGCCCGCGGAGGTGTCCGCCGAGGCACCGGCGGCAGGGCCCGAGCCGCCCGGTGCGCCGGAGCCGGCCGTGTCCGCCAGCAGCGGCGGGTTGTGGAAGGCCAGCACCGTGTCCGGCGGCACGTACAGGACGGCCTGCTCGAAGGGCTCGCCGCCGATGCCCAGGACCGGGCCGGGCTTGACGTCCACCTCCGAAGGCTCCTCGCCGGGAACGGCGTACACCGGCGGCGGGTGCCCGGCGCTGGCCATCTCGCAGCGGCCGTCGACCGGGTCGTACACGCAGTACAGGCAGGAGGCGCCGACCGCCAGCCGCCCGGCGGGCACGACGGTGTCGCCGAAGACGCCGAGCCCCGTCTCCCCGCCGTCCGGCCCGCCCTCCGCCTCGCCCAGGTGGACGGCGAGATCGTCCAGGTGGGTGAGCAGTTCGCCGGGCGAGAGGTCCAGGTCGGCGAGGGTCTGCACGGCCGTGCGCAGCCGCCCCATGGTTGTGGCGGCGCCGAGCCCGTGGCCGGCCACCTCGCCGACCACGAACGCCAGCCGGGCGGAGGACAGCGAGATCACGTCGAACCAGGTGCCGCCGATCCCGGCCGTGGTGCCCGCGGGCACGTAGTGGCCCGCGGCCTCCGCCGCGCTCGTCTCGCTGGCCGCCCGTGGCAGCAGGCTGCGCTGCAGGGCTTCCGCGGTGCGCTGTTCGCGGGTGTAGCGGCGGGCGTTGTCCAGCCCCAGGGCGGCGCGTGAGGCGAGTTCCTCGGCGAGGTCGGTGTCGCCCGGCGTGAGCGGGTGGCGGCTGCGGGAGCGCCACAGCGCGAGGACACCGAGGACCGACCCGCGGGCGTTGAGCGGCGCGATCAGGGCGGAGGACGCGGACGCGGGCAGCAGGACGCGGTCGATCTCCGGTACGCCGCCGATGTCGGCGCGCACCTGGTCCAGATCGGGGATGACGTCGGCGTGGCCGGACCGCAGCCTGCTCCCGCCCTCCCTGGTCAGCCGGTACCGGTCGCCGGACCCGTACAGCTCCCCGGGCCAGGGTGCGCCGTCCGCGGCGGCCACCGCGACCCGGGCCACCGGGGCGCCGTTGCGGAAGTCACCGGGCTCCTCGCCCAGCAGGACGCCCTCCGCCAGGTCGACGGCCACCAGATCCGCGAAGCCCAGCGACACGAGGGTGTCCGCCAGGTCCTGCGCCATCCGGGTGACGTCCAGGCTGCGGCCGATGCGCTCGGCGGCCACATGGAGGAGATTCATTCGTTCCTGCGCGACGTGCTGGTCGGTGACGTCCGTGTGGACGACCACCATGCCCATGGGGCGGGCCCGGGCGTCGTCGAGCCGGAACGCCGAGAAGGACACGACACGGTCCCGGTCCGGCCTGTCCCGCTGCCGCGCCCGGTGCACCCAGTCGATCAGCGGCTCGCCGGTCTCGGCCACCCGCTCCAGCCGCTCCCGTACCGCCCTGGCGTCCTCCGGCAGCAGCACCTCCTCGATCGTCCGGCCCACGGGGTGGACCGGGATCCCGGTCCCGGCGCGCGCACCGGCGGCCTCCGAGGGGAGGTTGAGCCGCGTCGTGGTCAGGTCCAGGTCCTGTATCGCCAGTCCGACCTGCGTCTGCTGGAACAGGGCCCGGACCAGTGCCTCGTTCTCGTCGCGGCGTCTGGCCACCGCTTCCGGGACCATCTGGACGAGAAATCCGGCTCCCTCCGGTTCGCTCAGGGCCCACACGAGGAGGCGTACGGGCAGCGGAGGGCCGTCGGGGCGGCGCAGCTCCGCGCTGCCGGATCCCGCTCCGGGCCCGGTTCCGGTCTGCCGTTCCAGCTGCCGCCACGCCTCCGGACGGGTGAGCAGGTCACCCGCGTGGCGGCCGCAGAGGCTCTCGGGCGCTTCACCCGTCAGCTCGCGCACCGCGCCGCCGCACATCGTCACGTGCCCGGTGCGGTCGAGAGTCAGCACGGCCTCGCCCCCGGACGGCCGGTCCGGGTCCACGAGTTCCGTGCCTGTGCTCACGCGCGCTCCGTTCCGTGCCGCCGCCCGGTGGGTCACTGCCCCCATTCAAACCGTTCGCCCCGGAAAGCGCGCCGCGAGGCGTACG
>NZ_WHPN01000101.1 GCF_009735685.1 Streptomyces lycii
CGACCTGACCGGCCCCGGCCTGACCACCCGTTTCCGGATGGAGGCGACCGACCTCGGCATCCCGGCCCGCACGCCCGACGGCCGGCTGCTGTTCGTGTTCGGCGACACCTTCGAGCAGGCGAGGGTCGGCGGCGGCTGGTGGCGTTCACCGGTCGCGCTCTGGTCGGACACGACCGATCTGAACGCCGGGGTGACCTGGTCGGGCGCGGTCGGCGGGGACGCGGCACAGCAGTTGTGGGCGTACGAGCACGACAACCCGGAGTTCTCCACCGTGCTCCCCTCCGACGTGATCACCATCGGCGGCACGATGTATCTGCACGTCATGGTCAACAAGGGGCTCGGCAACGTGGTGTGGACCGAGATCTGGCGGTCCGACGACTCGGGCGCGACCTGGCGGCACACCGGCGCGAAGTTCCCACCGGACGCGCACGGCGGGCTGTTCCAGTGTCTGAGCTGGGGCCTGGGCGACGACGGGTTCGTGTACGTCTGCGCGACGGACTTCACCCGCAGCAAACCGATCGTGATGCTCCGGGTCCGGCAGGACCGGATCGCGGAACCGGCGGCGTACGAGCCCTGGGGGTACCGGGACGGGGCCTGGGCCTGGGGGAACCCGGTGACGCCGGTGCTGGGCGGCGCGTTCGGTGAGCTGTGTCTCCGGCCGCTCGCCGGCAAGTGGGTGCTGACCTGGTTCAACGCCGGGGACTACCGGATCGACGGGATCATCGTGGACACCCCGACCTCGGACCTCACGACCGCGTACCGGCGCACGCTCGTCCACGGCGGCGAGTGGGGCCGGGAGGACGACGCCCATGTCGCGCAGCTCTACGGCGGTTACGTCATCCCCGGCTCGACCCTGGACGACCTGCACCTGTCGGTGAGCCAGTGGAACACCGCGGAGGGCTGGCCGTACCGGGTGATGCAGCACCGCGTCCGGGGCTTCGGCGGCTGACCGGGTCCGGCTGACCGGGAGACCCCGGATCGGAAGGCCCCGGGCCGGGAGACCCCGGGCCGGGAGACTCCAGGCCGGGAACCCCGGGAGGCGACAGCTCCGGGAGGCGGAAGCCCCGGGAGACGGAACCCGGGGGCCCGCCACTGGAGGCGGAACCCGGGAGGGGGGAGCCCGCCACGGGAGGCGGGAGCCCGGCTCCGGAAGGAGGCCCGCGAGAGAGGTCCGGGAGGGAGATGTCCGGGAGGGAGGCCGCCGGGAGGCCGGGGCCGCGCGGAACGGACCCCGGCGGTACGGACCCGGCAGTACGGACCGGGCGGCCCGGACCGGGCGGAGCCACCGCGTCGAAGCGCCGACTACCCGCCGGTTATGGTGTCATCCGACAACTTCATCCGCGCCCGAACGGGGGAAGACCGGTGCGAATCCGGCGCTGACCCGCAACCGTGAGTGCGCCCGCGCGAACAGCCCGGGCCCACGAGCCGGAGCACCCGTCCGGGCGCGAACAGGCTCCCGTCCGCCGGCCGGCGCCCTTCCCGGGGCCGGTCGGCGGCGGCACCGTCGAGGTATACGGAGCTGAGCCCGGTGCCCTTCCGCGTGCGGCACGCGCGGGTGGACGGCCGTGCCCGGCCGTCCACCGCCGTCGCGCCCCCGCCCCTGTCGAAAGGCACCGCCACCATGAACGTACGCCGCACAGCCGCGGCCCTCGCCGCGTCCGCCGTGGCCGGTGCGCTCGCCGCACCGGCCGCATCCGCCGCGCCCGCGGCGCACCCCCCGGCCGCGGCGCACGTCTCGTCCGCGGCGCACGTCGCGCCCCCGGGGCACGTCTCGGCGGCCGCCGACCCGCCCGCCGCGCTCTACGGTGACAAGGACCCGGCCTACGACGGCGTGTGGCGGCAGTCGACGGCCCTGCTCGCGCTGGACACGGCGGGCGTCACGCCCGCGCGGGAGGCGGTGCGGTGGCTCGTGGAGCAGCAGTGCGACTCGGGCGGCTTCGCCCCGTACCGCGCGGACCCGGCGCGGAAGTGCGACGCGAAGACCCCGGTCGACAGCAACGCCACCGCAGCCGCGGTCCAGGCCCTCGCGGCACTGGGCGGGCACGCCGGGGCCGTGGAGAAGGCCGTCGGCTGGCTGAAGTCCGTGCAGAACGAGGACGGCGGCTGGGGCTACGCGCCGGGCGGGGCCAGCGACACCAACTCCACCGCGGTCGTCATCGGCGCGCTGGCGTCGGCCGGCGAGGACCCGGACCGGGTGACCTTCGGCGAGGGCAGGTCGGCGTACGACGGGCTACTGGCGTTCCAGCTCGGCTGTGACGCCGGGGCGGCGGACCGCGGCGCGTTCGCCTACCAGCCGGACAAGAAGGGCGGGCTGACGGCGAACGACGACGCGACCGTCGCCGGGGCGCTCGCCGGGCTCGGCGAGGGCTTCGTCGTCGACCCGCCGGAGCGGGACAAGTCCGAGGACCCGGAGCGGGACGGGGCCGAGGACACCGCCGCGCCGGAGTGCGGCTCGTCCGGCGCCGGGAAGGACCGCGAGCCCGGTGAGGCGGCGGCCGCCGCGGCGGACCGGATCGCCGCGACGCTGGAGAAGGACGGCCGTCTGAGCGTGCTCGCGCCCGGTGCCGACAAGCCCGTGCCGGACCCGTCGAACACCGCCGAGGCCGTGATCGCCCTGGCCGCGGCCGGCCGGCTCGGGGCGACGGAGAAGCCCCTCGCCTGGCTGGAGAAGAACTCCGCCGGCTGGACGAAGGACAACCCGGCGGGCCTGGGCATGCTCGTCCTGGCCGCGCACGCCACCGGCGACGACCCGCGCTCGTTCGGCGGCACCGACCTGGTGGAGCGGCTGGCCGCCACCGGCCCGGAGCCGGAGGCCGCACCCGCGCCGGAGGCCGCCGCCAAGGAGCGGGACGAGCAGGGTGAACGGGACGACGACAGCGAGACGATCTGGTGGATCATGGGCGCCGGGCTGGTCGGGGGCATCGGCATCGGTCTGCTGCTGAGCGGCCGCAAGAAGCGGGTGTGACCACGATGCGGAACGGTGCCGCCCGCTCGGCCACGGCGCTCGCGCTCGCGGCCTGCGCCGCCCTGTCCGGGGCGGTCCCCGCCCACGGGACGGCCCGGTCGGAGGGCTACCGCTACTGGTCCTTCTGGGAGCGGGACGGTGACGACTGGACGTACGCGACCCGGGGCCCGGCCACCGCCCAACCCGCCGACGGCGACGTGCAGGGCTTCCGCTTCTCCGTCAGCGCCGACTCCGGGGACGCCGCGCGGCCGCGCACGGCTCCCGCTTTCGACGCCGTCTGCGGCGACACCCCGGAGAAGGACGGCACCAACCGGGTCGCCCTCGTCCTCGACTTCGGCACCGCCGGGGACGCGCCGTCCGGTGAGACCCCGCCGGAGCCCCGGACGGAGTGCGCGCGGGTGCCGGACGGGGCGAGCACCGGCGAGGCGCTGGCCGCCGTCGCCGAGCCGCTGCGCTACAACACCTCCGCGCTGCTCTGCGCGATCGCGGGCTATCCGCGCTCGGGCTGTGGCGAGCAGGTGTCGGGAGAGCGGCCGGAGGCGTCCGCCGGGGGCGACCGGTCCGGGGAACGCTCCCCGGAGGACACCGGCGCGGACGCGGACGGCTCGCCCGGACCGTCCGTCGGCCTCTACGCCGGGATCGCCGCCGTCGTGCTCCTGGGCGGGGCCGGGGTGTGGCAGGCGCGCCGCCGCCGATGAACACCGAACACCCCGGTGCGCCCCGCCCCCGGCCGGGCACCACCGACGACCCCGGCACCGCGGAGACCCGGGCCGCGGAGGCTCGCACCACGGACCCCCGCACCACGGAATCCCGCACCGCGGACTCCGGAGCCAACGACTCCCCGGCCACCGACCCAGGCGCCGCGGAACCCCGGGCCGCGGAACCCCGCACCACCGACTCCGGAGCCACCGACACCCCGGCCGCCGGCCCCGGCACCGCGGAAACCCGTCCCACGGAAACCCGTCCCACGGAGACCCGCACCACCGACTCCGGCACTGCGGAAACCCGGGCCGCGGAATCCCGTATCACGGAGCCCCGTGCCACCGACTCCCCCGCCACGGACTCCCGCCACGACGCCACCGGCACCGGACACGACCCCACCGGCATCGACACCGGCACCCCACGGTCCGGCGCCGTGCGTTCCAGGGCGCCCGGCGACGGGTCTGCGACGCCGAGCGACCGGTCCGGGGTGCCCGGCGGCCGGTCCGGAGTGCCCGGCGGCCGATCCGGGACACCCGGCAACCGGTCCGGGGCCCGCGACCGCCGCTCCGAAGCGCCCGGCAGCCGCTCCGGAGCGCCCGGCGGCGGGGGATTCCCGGCGCGCCTCGGGCGGCGGTTCGCGGTGCGGGCGCCCGAGGCGTCGCGGGCCAACGCCCTGCACGCCGGGGCCTGGTGGCTGTGGGCGCTCGGCCTCGCGACCGCCGCGTCGCGGACCACCAATCCGCTGCTGCTCGCCCTGCTGGCCGCCGTCGCCGGATACGTCGTCGCCGCACGCCGTACGGACGCGCCCTGGTCCCGCAGTTACGGCGCCTTCCTGAAGCTCGGGCTGCTGGTGATCGGCATCAGGGTGGTCTTCTCCGTCTTCCTCGGCTCGCCGATCCCCGGCAGCCACGTGCTGTTCACGCTCCCCGAGGTGCCGCTGCCCGACTGGGCGCAGGGGGTGCGCGTGGGCGGGCGGGTCACGGCCGAGGGCGTGCTGTTCGCGCTGTACGACGGTGTGCGGCTCGCGGTGCTGCTCGCCTGTGTCGGCGCCGCGAACGCCCTGGCGAACCCCGCCCGGCTGCTCAAGTCGCTGCCCGGCGCGCTGTACGAGGCGGGCGTCGCCGTGGTCGTCGCGATGACCTTCGCGCCGAACCTGGTCGCGGACGTGGCCCGGCTGCGCGCCGCCCGCCGCCTGCGGGGCCGCCCCGACACGGGCCTGCGGGGTCTGGTGCAGACGGCCCTGCCGGTGCTGGAGGGCGCCCTGGAGCGGTCGGTCGCGCTGGCGGCGGCCATGGACGCGCGCGGCTACGGGCGGACGGCGCGGGTGCCCGCGGCCGTGCGGCACACCACGACCGCGCTGACCCTCGGCGGCCTGCTCGGCGTCTGCGCCGGCACGTACGGGCTGCTGGCCGCGCGGGGCGCGGGCTACGGACTGCCGGTGCTGCTGGCCGGGCTGGCCGCCGCCATGGCGGGCCTGTGGCTGGGCGGCCGCCGCTCGGTGCGCACCCGTTACCGCCCGGACCGCTGGGGCGTGCGGGCGTGGCTGGTCGCCGGATCGGGCGCGGCGGTCGCCGGGCTGGTGATCGCGGCCGCCGCGGCGGACCCGCCCGCCCTGCACCCGTCGGTGGTCCCGCTCACCCCGCCCTCGCTTCCGCTGTGGCCCGCGGCGGCCGTCCTGCTGGGCCTGCTCCCCGCGTTCGCCGCCCCGGCGCCGCCGCGCCCGCCCCGTACCAGCCCTCCGGAGGAGAAACCGTGATCCGGTTCGAGCACGTGTCCGTCCGTTACGACGGTGCGGACACCCCCGCCGTGCGGGACGTGGACCTGACCGTGCCGGAGGGCGAACTGTGCCTGCTGGTCGGCCCGTCCGGTGTCGGCAAGTCGACATTGCTGGGCGCCGTGAGCGGTCTCGTGCCGCATTTCACCGGCGGCACGCTGCACGGCAGGGTCACCGTCGCCGGCCGCGACACCCGCACCCACAAGCCGCGCGAACTGGCCGATGTCGTCGGCACGGTGGGCCAGGACCCGCTCGCGCACTTCGTCACCGACACCGTCGAGGACGAACTCGCGTACGGCATGGAGTCGCTGGGTCTCGCCCCGGACGTGATGCGCCGCCGGGTCGAGGAGACCCTGGACCTGCTCGGCCTCGCCGCGCTGCGCGACCGGCCGATCGCCACGCTCTCCGGCGGCCAGCAGCAGCGGGTGGCGATCGGCTCGGTGCTCACCCCGCACCCGCGGGTGCTGGTGCTGGACGAGCCGACGTCCGCGCTGGACCCGGCGGCGGCCGAGGACGTCCTCGCCGTGCTCCAGCGCCTGGTGCACGACCTGGGCACGACGGTGCTGATGGCCGAGCACCGCCTCGAACGGGTCGTGCAGTACGCGGACCAGGTGATCCTGCTGCCCGCGCCCGGCGAGGCCCCGGTGACGGGCGCCCCGGCGGAGGTCATGGCGGTGTCGCCGGTGCACCCGCCGGTCGTCGCACTGGGCCGGCTCGCGGGCTGGTCGCCGCTGCCGCTCTCCGTGCG
>NZ_WHPN01000102.1 GCF_009735685.1 Streptomyces lycii
GTCCGCCGCCCCGGACCGGGACGGCCGCGGCACCCCGCGGCTGCGGGTGGAGGGCGTCACCGTGCGGTTCTCCGGGCTGCTCGCCCTCGACGACGTCGGCTTCACCGTCGAACCCGGCAGCATCCACGCCCTCATCGGCCCCAACGGCGCCGGCAAGTCCACCTGCTTCAACGTCCTCTCCGGCGTCTGCCGCCCGCAGCACGGCAGCGTCCGGTTCGGCGACGCGGAACTGACCCGGCTGCGCCCGCACCGGATCGCCGCCCTCGGTGTCGCCCGCACCTTCCAGAACATCGTCATGACCGCGGGCACCGTCGCCGACAACCTGATGCTCGGCCGGCACGCCCTGACCCGGGCCGGTTTCACCGCCACCGCGCTGCGGCTGCCCCGCGCCGTCCGCGAGCAGCGCGTCCACCTGGAGCGCGCCCGGGAGATCGCCGAACTCGTCGGACTGGGCCTGCTCTTCCACACCCCGGTCGACCTGCTCTCGTACGGGGACCGCAAACGCGTGGAGATGGCACGCGCCCTGTGCCTCGAACCCCGGCTGCTGCTGCTCGACGAGCCGGTCGCCGGGATGAACGGCACCGAGCGCGCCCGTACCGCGGAGACCGTCCGTGCCGTGCGCGACGAACTCGGGCTGTCCGTGCTGCTCGTCGAGCACGACATGGGACTGGTGATGCGGCTCGCCGACACCGTCACGGTGCTCGACTTCGGCCGCCGCATCGCCGGCGGCACACCGGACGAGGTGCGGCAGGACCCCGCTGTGCTGCGCGCCTACCTCGGCACCGGAAGCGAGCAGGCGGCGCACCCGGACGACCGGGAACCGGACCCGGCCGGCCCGGACCCCGGACGGCACCCGCACCACCCGGACACCGCGTCCGGCCCGGAGTCGCAGGACCCGGCGCGGCAGCGCCCCGACCGGCGGGATCCCGCACCGCCGGGCTCCGCACCACAGCAACAGAAAGGGGTGCGGTCCGCATGAGCACGGCTGCCGAGATCGTGCTGAACGGTCTCGCCCTCGGCTCGGTGTACGCACTGGTCGCCCTCGGCTTCGTCATCATCTTCAAGGCGTCCGGCGTCATGAACTTCGGGCACGGCTCGCTGCTGCTCCTCGGCGGTTATCTGACCGCCGTGCTGCACGAGCCGCTCGGCTTCGCCGCCGCCCTCGCCGTCGCCGTCACCGCCACGGCGGCGACGGCCGCCGCGATCGAACGGGTGCTGCTGCGCCGCACCGACCCGCACGCCGCCCACACCCTCACCATCATCACCATCGGCGTCGACATCGTCCTGATGACCGACCTCGCCCGCCGCATCGGCGGTGACCTGCTGGGCCTCGGCGACCCCTGGGGCGACGCGACGCTGCACCTCGGCCCGGTCACCGTCGCGCAGAGCCGTATCGCGTCCGTCGTGGTCGCCGTCGTCGTCATCGGCGCGGTCTTCGCCGTCTTCCGCTTCACCCCCTGGGGGCTGTCGCTGCGCGCCGCCGCCGAGGACCGGGAGGCCGCCGCGCTCATGGGCATCCGGCTGGAGCGGATCCGGATGCTGGCCTGGTGCCTCGCCGGGGCGCTGGCCGCCCTCGCCGCGGTGTTCCTCGCCGCCTTCCCCGCGCCCGGACTGGAGCGCACCACCGGACAGATCGCCCTCAAGGCGTTCCCGGCGGCGGTCCTCGGCGGCATGACCTCGCCCGCCGGGGCGCTGGTCGGCGCGCTGGTCATCGGGGTGACCGAGGCCGTCTGCGCCGGCTACCAGACGCAGTTGTCCGCGCTCGGCCCCGGCTTCGGCCAGGTCGCCCCGTACGCCGTGATGGTCCTGGTCCTGATGGTCCGCCCGAAC
>NZ_WHPN01000103.1 GCF_009735685.1 Streptomyces lycii
ACCGGCCGCGGAGTCGGCGCCGGCGCCGCCCGGGTTGCCGGCGGCTCCGGTGCCGGGGTCGCCTCCGGAGTTGCCGTTGTTTCCATTGTTCCCGCTGTTGCCGTTGTTGCCGCCCGAGTTGGCCTCGCTGCCCCCGGAGTTGGCGTTGTTACCGCCCGAGTTCGCATGATCACTTCCCGCGTCGGCGTTGCTTCCGCCCGAGTTCGCGTTGTCGCCCCCCGGGCCCGCGCTGCCCGAGCCGGCGTTGCCGCTGCCCGCGTTGGCGTTGTCACTGCCCGAGTCCGCGCTGCCGCCCGGTTCCGGCTCGCCGGAGCCCGCGGCGCCGAGCATGCCGGCGCAGTAGCCGTCCACCTTCCGCTCGCCGCCGGCCGAGGCCACCAGGCGGGCATAGCCCTCCGCGTCGAGCCGGGAGCTGTCGCCCTCGCCGTTCCCGGCTCCGCTGTTCCCGGCTCCGCCGTTCCCGCCGCCGTCCTCGCCGAGATACGTACGGCACAACTCCTCGGCCCCGGGCAGATCCTGGTGCGGCTCGCGCCAGTCGGTCTCGGGCGCCGGACGGCTCCCGGCGGGACCGCCCGCGGTCGCGGTCGCCGTACCGTCCTCCGGTTCTTGGGTCGAGGCGCTGTCGACGTCGGTGAAGGGCACCCGGAACCCGCCGGTCCCGGCCACGAACAGCGCCCCGACCAGCGCGCCCGCGGCGAGCACACCGGCCAGCGCCACCCGGGCGGGACGGTGCCCGGCCGGCGGGAACAGCCTGCCGCGCCACCGCGCCACGCCCCAGTCGTCCCGCCGGCGCGGCTCACCGGCCGCGCGCAGCGCCTCGGCGCGGGCGGCGCGGAACGCCTCCAGCGCGGCCTGCTCCCCTGCCTCGGCCCGGGCGGGGTCGACTGCGAGGGGCCGGGCGGCCGCCGCCAGCAGCCGGTCGAGATCCGCGGTGACGGGCTCGCCGCCCGGAAGCGGCGGCTCTCCGCTCAGCAGGCGCTCCGCGTTCTTACGGTCCACGCCGCTCCCGTCGGATCGTCGGTTCCCGCTCATTCCACTTCCCCAAGCGTTCGAGAGGCGGGCGGTGTCACACCTGCCGCCGTGCAACCCTGGGCCCCCCGTTCGGCCAGCTGCCCGGCCAGCCGTTTCAACCCCCGGTAGGAGGAGGTGCGGACCGCGCCGGGCCGCTTGCCGAGGACCCGCGCGGTCGCCGGCCCGTCCAGCCCCACGACGACCCGGAGCAGCACCGCCTCGGCCTGGTCCCGCGGCAGGTCGGCTATCAGGGTCAGCGCCTGCTCGGTGGAGAGGGTCTCGAGCGCCTCGCGCTCGGTGTCCTGTCCGCCCGGCAGGTCCAGCACATCCTGTTCCAGCAGGGCCGGGCTGGGGCGGCTGCGCTGCCGCCGGAGGTGGTCCAGGGCCCGGTGCCGGGCTATCGTCGCGGTCCAGCCGCGGAAACCGTCTCCGTCGCCGCGGAACCTGCCGAGGTCACGAGCGATCTCCAGCCATGCCTCGGCGGCCACGTCCTCCGCGTCCTCGCCCACCAGTCCCCGTACATAACCGAGGAGTTTCGGCTGTATCAGCCGGTAGACCAGGGAGAACGCCTCTTCGTCACCACCCTGCGCCCGCTCCACGGCCGCGCCGAGCTCCCCGTCGTCCCGATGCTGCGTACGTCGGCGTTCCCCACGCTTGCCCACGCTGTCCTCTTCGTCCGCCACTGCCACGCCCCGGGCACTGCCACGCAGTTGTAACGCCGATCGGGCGGAAACGTCACCCGGCGAACAATATCCTCATCCCTTGACGCCCTGTATGCCGAGGGTTTCGAGCACTCGGTGGAAGAGTTTCTCCACATCGGGGGACGGATCGGCGCTGAGTACGGCGGCCAGGCACGCCGAGTCCACGGTCCGCCCGGCGGCGGCGGCCCAGTCCGCGGCGCAGGTGGCGGCTCCCGCCGGGGAGGGGAAGACGTCGTCGAGCGTCATCTCGTTACGGGCCATGTGCCGGGCCATGGCCGTGCGCCCGAGGCAGGCCGTCCAGGAGCCCCGGCGCGGGCCGGCCCCCTCCAGTACGGCGCAGCCGCTGTCCATGACGAAGGCCAGCAGGGTCGGCGCGCCGGTCTCCCTGGCCAGCGAGGCGGCCAGGTCGTCGAGGTCACCGAGGCCCGGTTCGAGCGGATGCTGCCACAGCTGCCACCCGTCGGCGAAGGTCTCCGCGAGTTCGAGCCGCTCCCGGCCGGCGGCGAGCGTGTCGCACTCGGCGAGATCACGATCGCTCCGGCCGACGACTAAATATCCCCAGAACCCCATCGCGCTCTCCTCCGGTCGCGCCCTACCCTCCCCGCCCAGCGCGCCGGACGTGTCAATCGTCACACTCGGCCGTGAAGTCCCGGAAAGCACACAGTGACGTTTCGCACCCGTCGAGCGCTGAGCTAGTGCGATCGTCCGGGGTCCCCGACCGACTCCGGCGTTTCCCACGGCCGCGGGGCCGCTGGGCGCGGGCGGTGATCCGCCCGGCCGGCGGCCGCGCCGTGACAGGGCCCGCGGGGCCGGGGGTCCCCGCCCCCCGGCCCCGCAGTACGCCGGTCCGCCCCTCACCGGGGAGGGGGCGGGCCGGCGTCGCCCCCCTCTCCCGCTCCCCGCTCCCCGCTCCCTCTCCCGCGGCCGCGGCGGTCGGCGACGCGCCGCGGCCCGTGGTAGCGCGGCCGCGCTACCGCCCGCTGCCGACCGTCACCGTGACCGCGCCGGTGGCATCGGTGTGCCGGGCGTCGCCGGCGTAGTGGAAGACGTAACGGATCTCGCCCTCCGTCCCGGGGCGGTCCTGGAAGGTGAAGCCGCCGTCGGGGGCGACGGCCGCGGTGCCCAGGGCGGTGCCCTCGCCGTCCTCGGGGCCGCCGATACGGCTCACCCGCACCGAACTCCGCTCCGCGAACGGCGCCGTCGAGGCGAGCCGGCCGGTGAGGGTCAGCTCACGGTTCCGGGGCGAGGACTGCGGGCCCTCGACCGTCATCGTGGTCTCCGTCCTGGCCGGATCGTTCAGCACCCGCAAGGTCAGGTTCGCCGAGTCGGGGCTCTCCGTGACCGCGAAGACCCGGGAGGCGTCCGGCGCCCAGGCCAGGCCGGCCGGGCGGAGAAGACCGGCGGCCCCGGAGGGCTGCTGGAAGTCGTAGCTGCGGATCGCCGTCGACGTCCCCCGGTCGAAGAGGTGGACGTCCGGCGCGTAGGCGCCGTCGATACCGGCGGCCACGGCACCGTCGGGCGCGACGGCCACGGCGTTCGGATACGAGTCGGTGGCGTACGTGCCGTCGGCGGCCAGGTCGGACGTCCGGTACGCGTGGTGGTGGTACGGATAGCCGCTGGCCAGGACGACCGTGGTGCCGTCCGCGGTCAGCGCCATGTCCCGCAGGTTCCCGCTGCCGTCGGCGCCCGGATTCCAGCGGTACGCCTGTCCCTGCGCGGTGCCCGAACTCACGTCGTACACCGCGACTTCGACGGGGCTCTGCCCGGGCGCGCCCGCCACCAGCACATCCGGATCACCCGGGGCGGAGGCGAGCAGCGGGGCCGAATACCAGTGGTACGGCCCGTCCTGGTCGAGGGTGACCCGCGGCTCGTCCCCGGAGAGGTCGACGGAGCCGATGTTGCCCTCGCCCGACGATCCGTAGCTGAACCAGAGCTTGCCCCCGGCCACGGCGGTCTGCGACGGCGCGGTGCCCGCGCCGGTCTCCCAGCGGGCCGTCTCCGCGAGCGTCTCCGTGTCGATCGCGGATATCGCGTCTCCGGTGCGCAGCGCCACGTACAGCGTGCCGGAGTCGCCGGAGAGGGCGAGCCCCGCGGCGCCCGGCACGGCGGTGATCTGCCGGAGGAGCGCGCCGTCGTAATCGGTGACCACGACGCTGCCGCTCACCGGGTCGCTGACGAAGACCTGGCGGTGGACGCCGTCCACGACGATGTCGGAATGCGAGCCGACCGGGAGGGCCGCGCCGCTGTCGGCCGCGGCCGGTGCCGCACCGGGGCCGAGCAGCGCCACCGTGCCCGCGACGAGGGCGAGTCCGACACGTCTGAGTCTCTGACGGATGTGCAAAGCCGTTCTCCTTCGGCTGCCGGGACGACCGGCGGTCACCGGTCATGCGCAGAACGTAGAACACGCCTCTGACATCCCGGCCGGACGGCACCGGTCGGCACCGGTGGGCCCGGGCAGCACCGGTCGGCACCGGTGGGCCCGGGCAGCACCGGCCCGGCACCGGCCGTGGACAGGTGTGTCGGCGCGCGTCCGCGGAACCTCCGGGGCACGATGGCGGCATGGACATCACCATTCGGATCGCCCAGCAGCCGGAGGCCGACGCGCTCCTCGCGCGCAGTCCGCTCGCCGCCCTGGTCGGCATGCTGCTCGACCAGCAGGTGCCGATGGAATGGGCGTTCACCGGCCCGTACACGATCGCGGAGCGCATGGGCGGCGACGATCTGGACGCCCACGAGATCGCCGCCCGCGACCCGGAGGACTTCGCGGAGCTGATGGCACGGAAACCGGCGGTGCACCGCTACCCGGGCTCGATGGCCAAGCGGGTGCAGGAGCTGTGCCGGCATCTGGTCGAGCACTACGACGGCGACGCGGCCGCGGTGTGGCGCGACGCCGGGAGCGGCGCGGAGCTGCTGCGCCGGCTGAACGACCTGCCGGGTTACGGCAGGCAGAAGTCGCAGATCTTCCTGGCGCTGCTGGGCAAGCAGTACGGGGTCCGGCCGGAGGGCTGGCGGGAGGCGGCGGGGCCGTACGGCGAGGAGGGGTCCCACCGGTCGGTGGCCGACATCACCGGGCCCGAGTCGCTGGCGGAGGTCCGCGCGGTCAAGCAGGAGGCGAAGCGCGCGGCGAAGGCCGCGAAGGCACCCGGGGGCGCGGGCGGGCGCTGAAGAGCGGGCGGGGCCGCACCGGGCTTCGGGGACCGCCCGGTCCCGGCGCCTGTCCGCGATGACGCGTCAGCCGTGACCGGCGGGCGCGCCGCCGCGCGGACCACCGCGGCCGCGCGGACCGATACCACCGCCCGGACCACGACCGCCCGGACCGCGACCACCCGGACCACCACCGCCCGGACCACCACCGCCCCGGCGCCCGAGCCGCCCGCGCCCGCCGCGCCTCAGCCCTTCTCGTCCAGCCGGTCCGCCAGCCCCCGGAACGCCTTCCAGTCCGCCGACGGGTCGCGCGGATCCCACAGTTTCTGTGCCAGCGCCCGCAACGGCATCCGGATGCCGTCGGCCACCTGGGCCTGCGTCTGCGCTCCGGCCAGGTCGCACCAGACCGCGAAGCGTCCGCCGAGCACCTTGTCGCGGGTCGCCAGGTTCGCGGGCACCGGCTCGGTGCCGCGCAGCACGGCGGGCGTCCAGTCGCGGTAGATGCGTTCGCCCGTCGGATAGGTGAAGTCGTTGGGCTCGCCGAGGACGTAGTACAGATACTCGTCGTTGAGGTTGACGACCTTGCGTCCCTCTCGGAGGTAGTCCGCCGGTTCCCGGGCGCCGATCTCCTTGCCCGTCCAGTACTCGACCTCGATGTCCCGGTCCGGCTGGACGGAGCCGCCCTCGAAGAAGCCGTCGTTCCACGCCTTCGGCTGCTTGTCCGCCTTGCGTACGACCTCGGCACGGTCGTTCAGCCACTGGGTGGCCAGGTCCTGCACCCGGGCTCCGGAGCCGTGCGCGCGGCGGGCCGCGGCCGCCAGGTCCGGGTACGCCGCCTCGGGGTCCTCGGCCATCAGCGCGCGGTACTCGTCGGCGCCGACGTGGAACCAGCGCCCGGGGAACTCCCCGGCGAACTCGCGCAGCAGCTCGTCGACGATCTTCGCGGCCCGGGGATCGGCGATGTTCACCGCGCCGCGGGCCGGGGTGCCCTCGGCGTTCCGCAGCTGGAGGCCGGGGTGGGCGCGCATCACGGCGCCGAGGTGGCCGGGCGAGTCGATCTCGGGGATGACGGTGACGTGCAGCCGCTCGGCGAGGTCGAGGATCCGGCGCAGCTCCTTCTTGGTGAGGTGCTGCTCGGATACGACCTCGGGGTGCGAGTCGCTCTCGATGCGGAAGCCCTGGTCGTCGGAGAAGTGCAGGCCGAGCTGGTTGTACTTCAGGTCGGCGATCTCCCGGATCCGGTCCTCGATCCAGCCGGCGGTGAAGTGCTTGCGGGCGATGTCGAGCATGAAGCCGCGCTGGGGGCGGTCCGGCCGGTCGTCGATCACACCCTCGGGGACCCGGTCGCCGGAGCGCAGGGCCTGGAGGACCGTACGGGTGCCGTAGAAGACGCCCGCGTCGCCGGCGCCGGTGATCCGCACCCGTCCGTCCCCGGTGGTGATGCGGTACGCCTCGCTGCCGCCCTTCCGGTCCTTGTCGATCGCGAGTTCGAGGTCGCCCTCACGGGCCGGGCCGGCGGCGGCCTCCAGCCCGAGTTCCCCGGCCACGGTGCGGGCCTCGTCGGCCAGCGGGCCGTCCGGGTCGGCCACGACACGGCTGTCCCGCCCGGGCTTCCAGCCGGGACCCCGGGCGCTCTCGAAGTCCCGTACCGCCGGGATGGTCGCCGGCGCGGTCGAGGCGGGATACGTGGTCGGCGCGCCGCTCGCCGGCGACCGGCCGTCGTCACCCGGCTCCTCGGAGCCGCCCGAACACCCGGCGAGGAGGACGATCGCGAGGGAAGCGGCGGAAAATCCGGAAAACACGGAACGGCGGGCAACCCGGGGAGCGGTTCTTCCCGTCCTTCCGGGTGACCGTCCGTCCGTCCCGACCGGGGGCAGCGCAGCTGGCATCGGCACATTCCTCCTCTTTCACCCGCAAGGTACGGCCCCGCATGCGTTTTCCTGCCGACCCCACACGCGAAACTCCTGCACGTCTGGGTGAAATTCGCGCATCTGTGGGACAAGAGCCTGCTTTCGTCGCTACGGTGACGCATTCGTCCACCCGCACACCAGTGCTTCCCGTACCTCCGTCTCCGCCGGCCGCCCGTGCCGCCGCGGGTTCCCCCGAGGAGTCCACCGTCACCGGCCTCGACCATCTCAACTCCGCGCCGCCCGCCGCCGCGGAGGGTCTGCTGCTCACCTGCTGCGCCAGCCGCCGCTGGGCGCGCACGCTCGTCGAGCACCGCCCCTACCCGGACACCGCCGCGCTGCTCGCCGCCGCCGAGGAGGCGGGCTACGACCTCGCCCCGGACGACGTGGCCGAGGCACTGGCGGGCGAGTCCACCCCCGGCCCGGCCGGCCTCCCGGGCCTGTCCGGCCCGCCCGCGGCGGAGAGCCCCGCCGCGCACGCCGCCGGGTTCTCCCTGGCCGGGGCGCCGCAGCCGCGGACACCGGCCGAGACCGGCCCCGGCCGTGGCACGGCACCCTCCGGCGCCCCGGACCCGGCGACCCGGCCCGCGCCCGGGACACGGCCCGCACCGGCGCCCCGCCGCCCCGGCATGCTCGCCGCCCACACCGCGCTGCGCGCCGCGCACGCCGCGTACGAGAGCCGGTTCGGGCACGCGTTCGTGATCTGCCTGGACGGGGTGGCGCCCGAGGAGTCGCTCGACCACGTCCTCGCCGGCATCCGCGCGCGGCTCGGGCACGACCCGGAGAAGGAGCGCGCCGTCGCCGCCGAGGAGCTGCGCCGGCTGGCGCTGGGCCGGCTCGCCCGCCTCGCCGCCGGGACCCCGGACGTGTGAGGCCGGGCCCGCCGGGCGGTCGCCGACGGCCCGGTAGCCCGTACGTGCCTGATTGATCACACCTACGGGCCCCCGGGCGAGTGATCCGACAAGGCGTCGCTACGATGGCCAGGGCCGGTGGACCGTACCCGGCCGGGCCATACCGACATCCGAGCCGGCAGGCCCCAGTCCCGCTTCCGGAGGGTTGATCCGTGCCGGCTGGAACGCTGTATCGCGGCCGGGAAGGCATGTGGTCCTGGGTGGCTCATCGAGTCACCGGCGTCCTCATCTTCTTCTTCCTGTTCGTTCACGTGCTCGACACCGCTCTCGTCCGCGTCTCACCCGAGGCGTACGACGACGTGGTCGCGACCTACAAGACTCCCCTCGTGGCCCTGATGGAATACGGCCTCGTCGCCGCCATCCTGTTCCACGCCCTCAACGGCCTGCGCGTCGTCGCCGTGGACTTCTGGTCCAAGGGCGCGAGGTACCAGAAGCAGATGCTCTGGACCGTCATGGCCATCTGGATCGTGCTGATGGCCGGGGCGCTGTACCCGGTGCTCGGCCACGCCGCCAGCGAAGTCTTCGGGAGCTGAGTCACATGGCAACCACTGAGAGTTCGTCGGTCGAGCTGACCGGCTCGAGCGCCGGCTACGGCGTCGACAACCCCGCCCCGGTCATCGAACCGCCGCGGGCCCGCACCGCGAGGACGCCCAAGTCCACCCGCACGAACTTCGAGCTGTACGGCTGGCTGTTCATGCGGCTGTCGGGCATCGTGCTGGTCGTCCTCGTCATCGGCCACCTGCTGATCCAGCTCGTCCTGGACGGCGGCGTGAGCAAGATCGGCTTCGCCTTCGTGGCGGGCCGCTGGGCCTCCCCGTTCTGGATGGCCTGGGACCTGATCATGCTGTGGCTCGCGATGCTCCACGGCGCCAACGGTCTGCGGACGATCATCAACGACTACGCCGAGCGGGACGGCACGCGCTTCTGGCTGAAGATGCTGCTGTGGACCGCCACGGTGTTCACGATCCTGCTGGGCACGCTGGTGATCTTCACCTTCGACCCGAACATCCGCTAGAGCCGGGGCTGACGAGACCAATGAAGATCCACAAGTACGACACCGTCATCGTCGGCGCCGGCGGCGCGGGCATGCGTGCGGCCATCGAGTCGACCAAGCGCAGCCGGACCGCCGTCCTGACGAAGCTGTACCCGACCCGCTCCCACACCGGCGCCGCCCAGGGCGGCATGGCCGCCGCCCTCGCGAACGTCGAGGAGGACAACTGGGAGTGGCACACCTTCGACACGATCAAGGGCGGCGACTACCTGGTCGACCAGGACGCCGCCGAGATCCTGGCGAAGGAGGCCATCGACTCCGTTCTCGACCTAGAGAAGATGGGCCTGCCGTTCAACCGCACCCCGGACGGCACCATCGACCAGCGCCGGTTCGGCGGCCACAGCCGCAACCACGGCGAGGCCCCGGTGCGCCGGTCCTGCTACGCATCGGACCGCACCGGCCACATGATCCTCCAGACGCTGTACCAGAACTGCGTCAAGGAGGGCGTGGAGTTCTACAACGAGTTCTACGTCCTGGACCTGCTGCTGGGCGAGGTGGACGGGGTCCGGAAGACCGCGGGCGTCGTCGCGTACGAGCTGGCGACCGGCGAGATCCACGTCTTCCAGGCGAAGGCCGTGATCTTCGCGTCCGGCGGCACCGGCAAGTTCTTCAAGGTGTCCTCGAACGCGCACACCCTCACCGGTGACGGCCAGGCCGTCGCGTACCGGCGCGGACTGCCGCTGGAGGACATGGAGTTCTTCCAGTTCCACCCGACGGGCATCTGGCGGATGGGCATCCTGCTCACCGAGGGCGCCCGCGGCGAGGGCGGCATCCTGCGCAACAAGGACGGCGAGCGCTTCATGGAGAAGTACGCGCCCGTCATGAAGGACCTCGCCTCGCGCGACGTCGTCTCCCGCTCGATCTACACGGAGATCCGCGAGGGCCGCGGCTGCGGTCCCGACGGCGACCACGTCTTCCTCGACCTGACCCACCTGCCGCCGGAGCAGCTCGACGCCAAGCTGCCCGACATCACCGAGTTCGCGCGCACCTACCTCGGCATCGAGCCCTACACGGACCCGATCCCGATCCAGCCGACCGCGCACTACGCCATGGGCGGCATCCCGACCAACGTCTTGGGCGAGGTGCTGGCCGACAACACCACCGTCGTCCCCGGCCTGTACGCCGCGGGCGAGGTCGCGTGCGTGTCCGTGCACGGCGCCAACCGGCTCGGCACCAACTCGCTGCTGGACATCAACGTCTTCGGCCGCCGGGCCGGCATCGCCGCCGCCGAGTACGCCGCGAAGAACGACTTCGTCGAGCTGCCCGAGAGCCCCGCCGCCCAGGTCGTCGGCCAGGTCGAGCGGATGCGGGACAACACCGGCACCGAGCGGGTCACCGAGATCCGCAAGGCGCTGCAGGAGACCATGGACGCCAATGTCATGGTGTTCCGTACCGAGCAGACGCTGAAGACCGCGGTCGAGACCATCGCCGCGCTCCGCGAGCGCTATCTGCACGTGTCCGTCCAGGACAAGGGCAAGCGGTTCAACACCGACCTGCTGGAGGCCATCGAGCTGGGCAACCTGCTCGACCTGGCCGAGGTGACGGCCGTGTCCGCGCTGGCCCGCAAGGAGTCCCGCGGCGGCCACTACCGCGAGGACTACCCGAACCGCGACGACGTCAACTTCATGCGGCACACCATGGCGTACCGCGAGGTGGGCGAGGACGGCGTCGAGTCGATCCGGCTCGACTACAAGCCGGTCGTGACGACCCGCTACCAGCCGATGGAGCGTAAGTACTGATGAGCACCGCAACGCTCGACAAGCAGGAGCCGAAGGACGCGACCGGGAGCGCGGCCGTCGAGCTGATCACCGCCACCTTCCGGATCCGCCGGTTCAACCCGGAGGTCTCGGCCGAGGCGTCCTGGGAGGACTTCCAGGTCGAGATCGACCCCAAGGAGCGGGTGCTGGACGCTCTCCACAAGATCAAGTGGGAGCTCGACGGCACGCTGACCTTCCGGCGGTCCTGCGCGCACGGCATCTGCGGCTCGGACGCGATGCGCATCAACGGCCGCAACCGGCTGGCGTGCAAGACGCTGATCAAGGACATCAGCCCGGAGAAGCCGATCACGGTCGAGGCCATCAAGGGCATGACGGTCCTGAAGGACCTCGTGGTCGACATGGAGCCGTTCTTCCAGGCCTACCGCGACGTCATGCCGTTCCTGATCACCAGCGGGAACGAGCCGACCCGCGAGCGGCTGCAGACCGCCGAGGACCGCGAGCGCTTCGACGACACCACCAAGTGCATCCTGTGCGCCGCGTGCACGTCCTCGTGCCCGGTGTTCTGGAACGACGGGCAGTACTTCGGCCCGGCGGCGATCGTCAACGCGCACCGCTTCATCTTCGACTCGCGTGACGAGGGCGGTGAGCAGCGGCTGGAGATCCTGAACGACAAGGACGGCGTCTGGCGCTGCCGCACCACCTTCAACTGCACCGACGCGTGCCCGCGCGGCATCGAGGTGACGAAGGCGATCCAGGAGGTGAAGCGGGCGCTGATCACGCGCCGCTTCTGACCTCGCCGGCCGGGCGTCTCCGCGCACCGGCCGCAGCACCGCGGGAGGCCCCCGCACGCCCGTCGGGTGTGCGGGGGCCTCTTGGTGAACCGGGCCGCGGCCCGGGCGGGCGGCGGCGCTTCCCGGTACGGGCGGCGGCGCCCGGTGCCGGTGCCGGTGACTGGTGCCGATGCCGGTACGGGCAGCTGTGCCCGGTGCCTGTGCCGGTGCCGGCCGGTGGTCAGCGGGGCGGGCCGCCGTCGCCCGGGCCCGCGCCCACCAGGACCGTGTCTCCGTCACCGGCGTCCTCTCCCCCGCGGGGGGCGCCGGGCCCGGGCCGGTCCGCGCCGGTGCCGCCCGGTCCTGCGACGCCCGGTCCTGCGGCGCCCGGTCCTGCTGCGCCCGGGCCGCCGCCGGGGCGTACCGGCTCGTCCGGCGGGTCGACGGCGAGGTGCGGCAGCACCCGGTCCAGTGGGCGCGGCAGCCACCAGTTGGCCCGGCCGATCAGATGCATCAGTGCGGGCACCAGGACCGTCCGCAGGATGAACGCGTCCAGCGCCACCGCCCCGGCCAGCCCCAGCCCGGCCATGACCGCGCCCCGGTCGCCGCTGAGCACGAACGACGCGAAGACGCAGATCATGATGAGCGCCGCGCAGTTGATGACCCGGCTGGTCTCGGCGAGCCCGACGCGTACCGCGCGGGCGTTGTCCTTCGTGTGCGTCCACTCCTCGTGCATCCGGCTGACCAGGAACACCTGGTAGTCCATGGACAGCCCGAAGAGCAGCGGCAGCATGATCACCGGTAGGAAGGCGATGACCGGGCCCTCCTTGCCCAGTCCGAGAAGTTCCGTCCCCCAGCCCCACTGGAAGACGGCCACCAGGATCCCGAAGGACGCGGCCGCGGCCAGCAGGTTCATCACGGCGGCCGTCAGCGGTACGACGACGGAGCGGAAGGCGAGCAGCAGCAGCACCGCCCCCAGCCCGACGATCAGCGCGATGAACGCCGGCAGCCGGTCGCCGATGACGGAGGCGAAGTCCTTCTGCACCGCGGTGGCGCCGCCGACATGGACCCGCAGCTCCGTGCCGGCCTCCGCGTCCGGGACGACCTCCTCGCGCAGCCGGTCGATGAGCCGGTCGGTCTCCTCCGACTGCGGCGAGGTCTCCGGTACGACCTGGACGACAGCGGTGTCCGTGCCCGGCGGCACCGGCAGCGGGGTCACCCGGGCGACCCCGGGCAGCGCGCGGACCTCGGTGACCAGGCCGTCGAGCGCCGCCCGGTCGGCCGGGGCGCCGGAGGTCTCGGCGACCAGCTGGAGCGGGCCGTTGAAGCCGGGGCCGAAACCCTCGGCGAGCAGGTCGTACGCCTGCCGGGTGGTCTGCGCCGCGGGCTGGTTCCCCTGGTCGTTGATGCCCAGCCGCAGCGAGAACACCGGCAGGGCGAGCGCGGCCATCAGCAGTACGGCGACGGCGGCCGGTGCCTTGGGATGGCGTTCCAGGAAGCGGGACCAGCGGACCCCGGCGCCCTCGCGGCCCCCGGTGACGCCTGGGGCCGGCGGGGCCGCGGTGCCCGCCGCGGCGGCGCGGCGCTCGCGGCGGCTGAGCACCCGCGGGCCGAGGAAGCCGAGCATGGCGGGCAGCAGGGTCGCGGCGGCGAGCACGCTGAGCACGACGGTGAGGGTGGTCGCGATGGCGATGCCGTTGAGGAACGCCAGGTCCAGGGTGAACATCGCGAGCAGCGCCACGCACACCGTGCCGCCCGCGAACAGCACGGCCCGCCCGGAGGTGTCGAGGGCCCGCACCGCCGCGTCCCAGGGATCGAGCCCGGCCGCGAGGCCCTTGCGGTGCCGGGTGACGACGAACAGGGCGTAGTCGATGCCCACCCCGAGCCCGATCAGGCTGCCCAGCAGCGGCGCGACGTCGGGGATCCCGGTGACATGGCTGAGCAGCACGATCCCGGCCATCCCGGTGCCGACCGCGAAGAGGGCGTTGAGCAGCGGCAGCAGCATCGCGTAGAAGGAGCCGAACGCGAGGAAGAGCACCACGGCCGCGGCCAGCACACCGACCGCCTCGGCGAGACCGGCGGGCGGCTGCTGGGTCTGCTCGATCGCCTGTCCGCCCAGTTCGACGCGCAGGCCCTCGCCGGTGGCCTCCCGGGCCCGGTCGATGACCCGCTCGGTGTTCGCCGGGTCGAGTTCGAACGCCTGCGCGGTGAAGGTGACTTCGGCGTAGGCGATGCGGCCGTTCTCGCTGATCCGCGCCGCGCCGCCGGGCTCGTACGGCGAGGCGACCGAGCCGACGTCGGGCAGCTTCGCGATGTCGGCCAGCGCGGCCTCCATCCGCCCGCGCACCTCCGCGTCGCGCACCGTGCCGCCTGACGTCTCCCAGACGACGGTGTCGGTGTCGCCGGCCCGCTCCGGGAAGGCGTCCTCCATCAGTTCGATCGCCCGCGACGAGCCGGTCCCCTCCAGCCCGAAGACGTTGGTGTACGAACTGCCCGCCGCGACGCTGCCGGCGACCGTGCCGCCCAGCACCCCCAGCCACAGCCACAGGACGACCCATCGGTGTCTCAGGCACCACCGTGCCAGTGCAGCCATGTTCGACGCTCCTTGTCGTGTCCGGTCCTCCCCCGAGGCGCCGCTCTCACCCTCCGGGGCCGGGGGCGGGCACGGCGAGGGCGGGCGGCGACTCACAGGAAGCTCTCAAGCTGCGCTCCGGAAAATCCCAATTCCGCGCCGATACTGGACGGATGAACCCCAGCAGCGGCAGCGCGGGCGAGGAACCCGGCGGCGCGGCGACCGTCCTGGTCGTCGAGGACGACCCGGGCATCGCCGACGTGCTCACCATCACCCTGCGCTTCCACGGCTTCGGCGTGGTGACCGCGGACAGTGCCGCGGAAGCGCTCGCCCGCGCCCGCGAGCACCGGCCGGACGCCGTGCTGCTCGACATCGCGCTGCCCGACGGCGACGGGCGGCAGGTGTGCCGGGCGCTGCGCGCGGAGGACGGCGGCGAGGACACCGCCGTGGTGTTCCTGACCGCCCGGGACGCCTCCGCGGACGTCGTCGGCGGGCTGACGCTGGGCGGGGACGACTACATCACCAAGCCGTTCACCCTGGACGAGGTCGTCGCCCGGCTGCGGGCGGTGCTGCGCCGCACCCGGCGGCCGGGCGCCGCGCGGCCCGCGCCCGCGGTGCTCCGCCACGGCGATCTGGAGCTGCACGAGGCGACGTGCAGCGTGCGGCGCGGCGGGCGGGCCGTGGACCTGACGCCGACGGAGTTCGCCCTGCTGCGTCATCTGGTGTGCCACGCCGACCGGTTCGTGTCCAAGGAGCAGCTGCTGCGGCACGTCTGGCGGTACGACTCGCCGGTCGAGTCGACGGTCGTCGAGACGTACATCAGCTATCTGCGCCGCAAACTCGACCCGCTCGGCCCGCCGCTGATCGTCACCCGGCGCGGCGTCGGGTACGGCCTGCGGGCCCCGGTGCCCGCCCCGGAACCGGCGTGACGCGCCACGGCCCCCGGCCGCGGTACCCGCACGCGTTCCGGCTCCGGAGGGGCGCCCCGGCCGGGCGGAGCCTGCTGGACTGCCCGGTCGACGGCGGAACCGGCGCCCGGCGGGGCAGGCAGCACTCCCTGCGGGCCAAACTCACCCTGCTCAACGTCACGCTGCTGGCCCTCGCCGTCGTCACGGCCACCTGCGCCGGTGTGCTCGCCATGATCATCTACCTGGAGGAGGGCGTCGACTCCCGGCTGCTGGCGTCCCGGGCCGGGCTCGCGGACGCCGGGCTGACCACCGGGAAGATCGAGGAGCTGGGGAAGCTCGCCGCGCTCCAGCACGCGATCAGCCCGGGCGCCGGGCAGCTGACCGGCCACGTCGAACGCTTCGTGCTGGTCTCCTCCGAGGGCACCGCGCTGTCCTTCGGGCCGGACGCGCCGAGCGATACGCAGCGGGCGCTGGCGGCCGCCGCCGGCGATCCCGTCGCGCTGGCGGCGGCCGCGGAGCCGCGGGCGGTGTCGGCGGAGGGCGTCCCGTACCGGGTCACGGCGGTGCGGCTGGAGGACGGCCCCTGTGTGCTGATCGCCTCGTCGACAGCCGCCGTGCACCACGCGGTGCAGCGGGTGGTGAAGCTGGACCTGGCGGTGGGCTCGGTGCTGCTGCTGGCGCTGGCCGCCGCCACCCTGGGCGGTTCCCGCCGCAGGCTGCGTCCGCTGGAGGACATGGTGGCGGCCGCCTCGGCGGTGGCCGAGGGCGATCTCGACCTGTCCCGGCGGGTGACGGCGCGCGGCCGGCCCGCCGCCGAGGTCGAACAGCTGCGACTGGCCCTCAACGCCATGCTCCAGCAGCTGGAGACGGCCTTCCGCACCCGCGAGCAGGCCGCCGGCCAGCTGCGCCGCTTCGTCGCCGACGCCTCGCACGAACTCCGCACCCCGCTCTCCTCGATCCTCGGCTATCTGGAGCTGTACGACAAAGGGATGCTCCGCGACGAGGACTCGGAGGCCCGCGCGCTGCGCCGGATGCGCGCGGAGGCGGCCCGGATGGCCAAGCTCGTCGACGAACTCCTCGTACTGGCCCGGCTCGACCAGCACCCCCTGGACCGCCCCGAACCGCTGGACCTCGCCGTGCTCGCCCGGGACGGCGCGGCCGATCTGCGCGCCCAGCAGCCGGAGCGGCCGGTGCGCGTCGAGGCGCCGGAGGCCGTAACCCTGCTCGGTGACGAGTCGGCGCTGCGCAAGGTGGTGGCCAACCTGCTCTCCAACGTGCGTACGCACACGCCTCCCACGGCCCCGGTGACGGTCTCCGTCTCGGCCGGGGCGGGCGGCTCCGGAACCGCCGTCCTCACCGTGGCCGACTCCGGCCCGGGTGTGCGGCCGGAGGACACCGAGCGGGTCTTCGACCGCTTCTACCGGGCGGGCGGCGGCCCGGGCGAGGACGCGGGTCCCGCGACGGGCGGCGGCAGCGGCCTCGGGCTGTCCATCGTGCGGGCCGTGGTCGAGGCGCACGGCGGCACGGTCGGAGTGACCGCCGCGCCGGGGCGGGGCCTGACGGTGACGGTCGCGCTCCCGGTCGGCGGTGCCGCCGGGCGGGCACCGGAGGGCCCGGGAGGGATACGGGCCGTCACGGGCCCGGTGCCGGGCTAGCGGGGGTTCCGGCCGGGCGGGGGTTCCGGCCCGGAGCGGCCGGACTGCGGGCGGCCCGGGACACGAGCGCCCGGACCGCGGACGCCCGGGTGCGGCCCCGCCCGGCCCGGGGCGGCGCTGGTGTCAGCTCCGGCTCAGGGCCCACAGCCGCCACATGCCGTGCCCGTCCGACAGGTACGGCGTTCCCGCGACGTCCTGGCTGAGCACGAAATTCCTGCGCTGCAACAGCGGCAGCAGCGGCACGTCCTCGGCGACGATCTCCTGGAGCGCGGCGAAGTCCTCCATCGTGCGGTGCCGGTGCTCCTGCCGCTGGGTGGCCCGGATCAGCTTGTCGACCTCCGGGTTGTGATAGCCGTTGTGATAGGCCGAGTCGGCTCCTATGACGGGTGCGGTGAACGTGTCCGCGTCGGGGAAGTCCGCGACCCAGCCGACGCAGTACGCGTCGAAGGCGCCCGCCGCGTAGCCCTTCTGGAACTTCTTCCAGTCGTACTCCCGCACCTCGATCTCGAACAGGCCGCTGTCCTCCAGCTGTTGTTCCAGCAGCTCGGCCTCCGCGTCCGTCGCGGCGCCCTGCGAGTAGGCGAGGGTGAAGCGCACCGGGAGGCCGACCCCGGCGTTCTCCAGCAGCGCGCGGGCCGCCCGGGGATCGGGCTCCGGGTGGCGGTCGAAGAACGGGGTGGTGTGCGCCGGGATGCCCTTCGGAATGAGCGAGAAGAGCGGGTCCACGGTCCGCTGGTGCACGTCGCGGGCGAGCGCCGTCCGGTCGACGACGGCCGCGACGGCCCGCCGTACGGCCGGGTCGGCGACCGGTGAGCCGTCCCGGAGGTTGAACACCATGGAGCGGATCGTCTCGCCGGTGCTCTCCGCGACCTCCACGCCGGGCCCGGGATCGTCGGCCTCGGCGGCCAGGACGGAGGGCGGCAGCTGGCGGGCCGCGACGTCCACGGAGCGCTCCTTCCAGGCCGCGGCGAGCTGCTCCGGTTCGTCGTAGTAGCGGATGGTGACCGGCTTGCCGAGGCGGGAGACGGCGCCCCGGTAGTTGGTGTTGGGCGCCAGCCGCGCCTCCTCGCCGTCCCGCCAGCTCTCCAGGACGTACGGTCCCGAACCGTTGACCGAGCCGCCCTCCCGGAGGGTGCCCGCGTCGTAGTGGTCGGGGTCGACGATCGCGCCCGCCCCCGTCGCGATCTTGAACGGGAAGGTGGCGTCCGCGGTGCGCAGCCGGAAGGTGATCCTGTCGCCCTCGGTCCGGATCGACTCCAGCGTGTCGAGCAGCGGCAGCGGTCCCTGCGGATCGGCGATCCGGCGGATCCGGTCGAAGGAGTACTTCACGTCCTCCGCGGTGATGTCGCCGCCGTCCGCGAAGCGCACGTCCGGCCGCAGCTCGCAGACGAACGTCCTCAGCGCCTCGCCGGCGAAGTCGCAGCTCTCCGCCGCGTCGGGCACCGGCTCGTCGGTGCCCGGGGTGTAGGTGAGCAGCGACTGGTAGATGTTCGTGAAGATCGCCCAGGAGCCGGCGTCGTAGGCTCCGGCCGGGTCGAGCGAGCTGACCGTGTCGGTGGTGCCCACCACGATCGGCTTCCCGTCCCGGTCGGCCTCGGTGAGCAGTCGGAAACCCGCCACCCCCACCGCCAGTAAGACCACGCAGACACCGATGATCCGCAACTGGAACAACCGCATGACAGGGCCCCCATTCCGCCGTCCACACCCCGGGCGCCGGCGCGCGGGCGCACAGGCAGGGCTGCCGGCCCGGCGGCCCTCGGGTCAGTGACGTACATCACCTAAACACAGGGTGAACCACTAGGCAGGGGATATGGCGGAAAAGTTACCGTCGGGCGCTCTGCGCGTTCAGGTCTCAGGCCTGTTTCGACGCCAGCGTCACCACGGTGATGTCCGACTCGGCACCCACCCGGACGGGCGGGCCCCAGGCCCCGGCGCCGCGCGTCACGTACAACTGGGTGTCGCCGTAGCGCTCCAGGCCCGCGACGGTGGGGTTGGCCAGCGCGGCGAGATAGGGGCCCGGCCAGAGCTGGCCGCCGTGGGTGTGCCCGGACAGCTGGAGGTCGACGCCGTGATCCGCCGCCGCGTGCACCATTACCGGCTGGTGGGCCAGCAGCACCGAGGCGCGGGAGCGGTCCCGGTCGCCGAGGGCACGGTCGTAGTCCGGCCCCTGGCCGGCCGGACCCTCGCCCTCCGCGGAGATGTCGTTGACCCCGGCCAGGTCGAAGCCGGGCAGCTCCACGCGGGCGTTCTCCAGGGGGTGAACCCCCAGTTCGCGGACGAAGTCCACCCACTGGCCGGCGCCCGAGAAATATTCGTGGTTGCCGGTGACGAAGTACGAACCGTGCCGGGACCGCAGACCGGCCAGCGGCTCGGCCGCCGGGCCCAGATCCTCGACGCTGCCGTCGACGAGGTCGCCGACGATCGCCACCAGGTCCGGCTGCGTGCGGTTGATCGCCTCCACGATGCGACGGGTGTGCGAACGGCCCAGCACCGGGCCGAGGTGGATGTCGCTGACCACGGCGACGCGGAAACCGTGCGCGGAGCGCGGCAGCTTGGCCAGCGGCACGGTGACGCGCTTCGTGGTGGGACCGTCGAGGACGCCGTACGCGCCGTAGCCGACGGTTCCCAGTCCCGCGACGGCGGCCGCTCCCGCCACCGTGCGCGCGATGAAGAGCCTCCGGCTCGGATCGGCGGCGCGGGCGGCCGGCTCGGCTCTGCTGCCCCCGGTGTCCCCGGTGTCCCGGGTGTCCCCGCCGGGCCGGGATCCGGGGGCGGGGGTGTCGTCGGCGGGGCGGCCGGGGGCGCCGGGAGCGGCCGGTTCCGGGGCGGCCGCGGTGACCCGGGTGGCACCCGTGGCTTCGGGGGCTTTCGTGGCTTCGAGGGCTTCGGTGGTGCCGGTGGCCTCGGTGACGCCGGTGATGTCAGTGCTTCGGGTGACGTCGGTGGTTTCGATGACGTCAGTGGTTCCGGTGGTTCCCGTGACTCCGGAGGCTTCCGTGACCGAGGAAGCCGCCGCGACCGGGGCTGGGGCGCCCTCCGTCCCGGCACCGCCCCCGGTGGCCGGCGCGGAGCCGGACGGGGCCGAAGCGGCGGCGCCGGGGGAAACGGCGGCGCCTGACGAAGGAGCGGCACCTGAAGAAGGAGCCTCTCCGCCCGAAGGGGCGTCTCGGGGGGAATCGGGTGCGGAACCGGCGGCGCGGCGTTCGAGCAGCCGGCGCAGCAGCGGCCGTACCGCCTCGCCGACCAGCAGCGCGAGCGTCAGATAGAGCACCGCCGCCAGCCACAGATAGCCGGGCCACGCCAGGACCCGTTCCACCGCGAACGGCATCCCGGACCGGCCGCTGAGGAACGCGCCGAAGGTGGTCAGCGGCAGGATCACGGCCGCGGCCGTACCGATCCGGCGGCCCCGTCCCCCCGGCACCGTCGTGTCCCGGACCAGCCGCCGCCACAGATACCAGTGCACCGCGGCCAGCAGCCCCAGGATGACCGCCAGCACCACCACGAAGATCACGATCGCCACTCCCGTTTCCTATTCCGCCGTGCCGGCGCCCGCGACACCGCGCCATCGGCGCACACCCCGGAGCCCGATCACACCGATGACGGTGCCGAGCACGAAGGAGGTCACGGCGAGCAGCAGATGCACCCAGAAGTACGCGGTCGGGTCACCGGCGTCGTCGAACGCCAGTCCGCTGCCGTCCTTCCACAGGTTCTTGACGAAGGTGATCCAGATGACCCAGCTCCAGGCTCCGAAGACGAGCAGGAACCAGGAGACCCGGCGGCTGAGCGTGGGGGCGCCGCCGGAAGCGTGCGGGCCGTCCCCGGGAGTTCGCGACATGCCTCCCAGTAT
>NZ_WHPN01000104.1 GCF_009735685.1 Streptomyces lycii
CGGCGTGGCGGCCCTGCCCGCTGCAGTGTCGGCGTGGGCGGTGCGGACGGCCGGTGTGCCGAGCCGTGTCCGCACCCGGGGGGTCCGGCTACTCGTCTTCCTCGTCGTCGAGCCGGGCCAGCCAGGTCGCGAGGCGCTCGACCGGCACCTCGAAGTCGGGGTTCAGATCGACGAACTCCCGCAGCCGCTCCGCGACCCAGGCGAGGGAGACCTCCTCCTCGCCACGCCGGTTCTCCAGTTCCTCGATGCCGCGGTCGGTGAAGTACAAGATTGCTCCGCACGAAACGATGGGTAGGACATCCGGGGACGACCCCGGGACCGTACGGTCCCGGCCAGGATAAGCAGCTTTTCCACAGGCGCTCGCACAGGACCGGGCGTGCGGATAGCCTGCTCGGAGACCGGGGGACGGGGGAGATCATGGGTGAGGCGGAGACCCGTGTGGCGCAGATCGCGTTACCGGACGGCACCGAGGTCTGGGCCCGTGTGTCGGACCCGGGCGAGCTGCCGTCCGCGAGTGGCGACGGCTTTGCGGACACCGGCGTCGCCGACCGTGCCGCCGCGCAGTTGGAGAGCTTCCACGGGCTGGTGACGGGAGTGGCGCGCTCGCTGGCCGACGCGGCGCGTTCGGTGCGGCCGGACGAGGTCAGCGTCGAGTTCGGCATCGAACTCACGGCCAAGTCCGGCAAGGTCGTCGGCCTGCTCGCCGACGGAGAGGCCAAGGGCGCGATCAAGGTCACGCTGACCTGGCGGGACGGCCCGCCCGCAGGCCTCGACGCGGGCCCGGACGGCCGGCCGGACGCGACGGCCGCGTCCCCCGCGCGACCCGCCGCCCAGGGGCCCGGACGTCCGGATGCCCCGGGGCAGCCCGTGCTGCCCGGCCAGTCCGCGGCCCTCGGACGGCAGGGCCCCGGCCGCCCGGCCGGACCGGCGGATCCGGCGCCCGGCGGGAGCGGAGGGTGAGCGGACCGGACGCCGGGGGCGCGCGCGCTCCCATGGAACACTTCCAGCGGCATCTCGCCCCCCTGGTGCGCTCCGCGACGGTCCGCATCCACCAGCCGCCGGGCGGGTATCCCCCCGATGGGCCGCCGCTGTGGGGCAGCGGCTTCTTCGTGGCCCCGAACTGGGTGCTCACCTGCGCCCATGTCGCCATGCGCGGGCAAGGGGGCGAAGTGGGGCTGACGTTCGAGGGCCGCACGGTGCGCGGCCGCGTGGAGTGGGCCGAGCCCGAGGAGGGCGCCGGCGGCATCTGGCCGCCCCCGGACCTGGCGCTCGTCCGGCTCCTGGAGCCCGTGCCGCACGCCTGCGTCTGGCTGACCGAGCGCACCAACGGGGTGCTCACCAGCGATCATGTCGCCTTCTTCGGCCACACCGAGCTGGCCGGTTCCGTCATGGAGGTCGACGGCCGGTGCAGCATCGCGGGCCAGCTCGGCGGCGGCAGCATGGTCCGGCTGGGCAATGAGGACGAGCTGCGCGAAGGAGTGTCCGGCGGCCCGCTGGTCGATGTCGCCCGGGGCGAGGTGATCGGCGTGGTCAAGGGCCGCCGCACCGGGAAGGACGACGGCGGGCTCGCCGTGTCCGTGGTGCACCTGCGCCGGCTGCCCGTGCCCGCCGGCCCGGTCGGCCGCGAGGAGGACGACCTCTACCAGCGCGTGGTGCACGCGCACGACCGCCATCACGCCGACCGGCACGCCGACGGCTACCACCTCGGCCGCACCTGGACCGACGGCCAGGGCGCCCTGCGGCACCACACGGACCGCGCCCTCACCCCCGGCCGGCGCACGGCGCTGCTCGGCCTGCTCGCCGAACTCCCGCCGCCCGTCAGCACCGGAAGCCTGCTGGCCGTCCTGACCGAGGTGCTCGGCCAGGAGCCGGAGAGCCGCCCCGTCGCCCCGCGCGGCTGGCGCGACGGCCTCGGCCTGCTCTACGACCTCTACGCCGAGCAGCACGAGCAGTCCGAGCTGGAGCACATCCTGCGGTACGCGGTGTACGCCGCCACCGCCGAGCGCCCCTACCCCGCCTCCGAGGAGGCCGAGCGGGAGCTGTGGGAGTGGGCCCGCGACCTGGCCGCCGACGCCCAGCTGCCCAAGGTGTTCCGCAACCGCCTCGGCGCCGAGCGCTCGGCCCGGCTGCGCGGCCGGCCCGCGCCGGGGGCGGAGACCGGCGGGGAGAGCGTGTGCCTGGGCGACGACCCGGCTCCCCGCCCCGCGGTCCTCCTCGACCTCACCCCGAGCGCCTGGGACGCGGAGAGCTACGGCTGGCGGGTCAGCTCCGTGCTGGCCTCCGGTGACGTGCTCCCGCTCGACGAGCAGTACGACGTCCCCGCCGACGACGTCCGGGACCGGCTGGCCGCGCCGCTCGCCGAGGCGTTCCGGCGCTGCGACGAACCGGGCCGCCCCGCGACCCTGGAGGTCGCCCTGCGGCAGGACGCGCTGGACCTGCCGGTGGACACCTGGCGGGTGCCCGCCGACGGTCCCCCGCTGGGCACCCAGCGCCCCGTCGTCGTCCGCTGCTCCGACCGCCCTCCGCCGGACGACGAGGAGGCGGAGGAGGACGAGCGGCGGCGCTGGCACCGGCTGCGCGAGGGCCCGATGGAGCCGGTCGTGCTCGACTGCGTGGAGGACCGGCCCGAACCGCTGCCCGACGCCTCGGCGCTGCGCCGGCTCGGCCCGTACACGCTCCCGGTGCTGTGCCGGACGGGGACCGACGCCGGTGACCCCGGGGCGCTGCGCAAGCTCGTCGCGGGCGGGTTCGCGGTGGCCCTCTGGCGGCGCGAGGCCGCCGACCCGGTCTGCAAGAGCTTCCACCGCGGCACGCTGCGGACGGTCACCGACCACAAGCGGGCCGACCGGCTGCCCGCCGCGGTGCACCGGCTCCGCGCCGCCGTCGGCAGCGGCGTGCCCGAGGCCTACTGGTCGCAGGGCGTGGCACTGCTCCACGACGATCCCAGCCGGCCTCTGCCGGGATCCGACGACCTCCTGGAGACGCCGTGAAGTGGCTCCCGGAGGCGGCCGTGAGCGGCCCCGGAGACAACGGAAAAGGCCAAGGAGGCGCCATCACGGGACCTCCGGACCTCTTACGGGGTCGCGCTCTGCCCCGATACCGTCGGGGCACGTCCCGCGCACCCGGTTTCCCCGCACCAGCGACGAGGAGCATGGCGTGAGCGAAGCGAGCGAGTGGCTGATCTACCGTGGTGCCGGCGAGCCGCACGACGGCATCGAGGCGTTGCCCGACCCCCCGCCCTGGCGGGACTTCGACGGCGGTCCGCTCGTCGACCCCGGCCCCGGCACGGACAGCGCGTCCACCCGGAGGCTCGGTTCCTTCAACCATCTCGCGGAGATGCACCGCCCGAGCGCCGAAGAGCTGGAGATCGTCAACGCCGCGCTCTATCTGCGCCGGCCGCTGCTGGTCACCGGCAGCCCGGGGGCGGGCAAGAGCACCCTCGCGCACTCCGTCGCGTACGAACTGGGCCTCGGCCGGGTGCTGCGCTGGCCGGTCGTCAGCCGCTCCACCCTCGGCGACGGCCTCTACCGCTACGACGCCATCGCCCGCCTCCAGGACGTGCAGATCGCGGCGGGCAGCCGCGGTGTGCCGGGTGCCCGTGCCGAGACGCCCGGCGGCATCGGCAGCTACATCCGGCTGGGTCCGCTGGGCACCGCGCTGCTGCCGACCGCGAAACCCCGGGTGCTGCTCGTCGACGAGCTGGACAAGAGCGACATCGACCTCCCCAACGACCTGCTGAACGTCCTGGAGGAGGGCGAGTTCGGCATCCCGGAGCTGGAGCGGCTCGCGGAGCGCGAGCCGGAGGTCGAGGTGCTGACCGACGACGGCGCGCGCGTCACCGTACGGGACGGCCGCGTCCGGTGCCGGGCGTTCCCGTTCGTCATCCTCACCAGCAACGGCGAACGGGACTTCCCCGCACCGCTGCTGCGCCGCTGCATCCGCCTGGAGCTGGGCCAGCCCGATCACAAGCGGCTGGCCACCGTCGTGCGGGCGCATCTGGGCGAGGAGGCCGCCCGGGCCGGGGAAGACCTGATCAACCGCTTCCTGGAGCGCTCGCGCACCGAACTCCTCGCCGCCGACCAGCTGCTGAACGCCATCTACCTCACGCACAACGCCGCCCCGCCCACCCGGGACCGGCTCGCCGACCTGCTCATCCAGCGACTCGACCGGCCGAGGTGATGTGCTGATGGGGGGCGCCGCGCGCCCGGACCCCGCCCGGGCATCCGCCGAGGACGGCCTGGCGCATGTCGTCGCGCTGCTCCGGGAGGCCGGACTCGACCCGGACTTCGGGGAACTGGCCGACGCGGTGTGGCTCGCGCGC
>NZ_WHPN01000105.1 GCF_009735685.1 Streptomyces lycii
ACCGTGTCCGAGGCCGCGCCCGCGGCGTGACGGCGTGCACGGGCGGCGTGCGCGTCCACGCGCGCCAGGACGGACCGTACGGCCGTGGCCAGCGCCAGGCCGTCGGCCGGTGTGTCCGCTGCCGCCGTGCCCATGTCCCTCTCCGCCCCCGTAGCCGTCACCCTGGATCAGGCCTCCTTGTCACCCTTGTCACCGGACTTGCCGGACGCGTCCGGCGCGCCGGAGCTGCCGGTGCCCCCGGAGCCGCCGGTTCTGCCGCCCGCGCCGGTCCCGTCGTCCCTGCCGGACGCGCGCTTCTTGCCGGACGCCGTGCCGCTGCGCCGGGTGCCGCCGCGCGCCGCGCCCGTCGCCTTGCGGGTACGGGACGCGGGCGTGGACGGCTCGG
>NZ_WHPN01000106.1 GCF_009735685.1 Streptomyces lycii
ACGGGTTCAGATCCCGGAGGTCCCGTAGCCCACGCCCGTGAGCCGTTCCGAGGCCGCCCACAGCAGCTCGCCGGCGGTGTCGTCCCGCGTCCACGGGGCGCGCCAGGACTTCCGGGGCGCGCCGCGCAGGCCCAGCGGGCCGGGGCCGTAGAAGCCGTCGGGGCGGGCGCCGGGGGCGGTGGCGGCGAACAGCACGGGGAGCGCGCCCGCTTCGGCGGGCTGGGCCAGCAGCCGGTTGCCCAGTTCCATGACGCGCTCGGCGGACCGCCGTCCCTCCATGCGCGGCCCCGCGGTCTGGAGGTTCGTGGCGGCGTAGCCGGGATGGGCGGCCGCGGCGAGGACGTCCCGGCCCGCCCGGTAGAGGCGCCGGGACAGCTCGTGGGTGAACAGCAGGTTGGCGCTCTTGGAGCGGGCGTACGCGATCCAGCGGCGGTAGCGGCTGTCGCTGCCCAGGTCGTGCAGGTCCACGTTGGCCAGGGCGTGCAGGAAGCTGGAGACCGTCACCACCCGGGCTGCCGGGGCGGCGAGCAGATCGGGCAGCAGCAGCCCGGTGAGGGCGAAATGGCCGAGGTGGTTCACTCCGAACTGCATCTCGAAGCCGTCCACCGTCCGGCGGTGCGGCAGCGCCATCACTCCGGCGTTGTTCACCAGCAGATCGAGCCGTCCGCCGGTGTACGAGCGGTGGGCGCGGGCGAATTCCCGTACGGAGGACAGGTCCGCGAGGTCCAGCCGGGCGAGGTGCAGCTCCGCGTCCGGGACCTCGGCGCGGATCCGGGTCTCGGCCTCCTTGCCGCGCTGCTCGTCACGGCACGCCAGCACCACCCGGGCGCCGTGCCGGGCGAGTTCGCGGGCGGTGACGAGGCCGAGGCCGCCGTTGGCCCCGGTCACCACCGCGGTGCTGCCGCCTCGGTCGGGGATGTCGCTCGCGGTCCAGCGCTGCACGCCCGGCTCCTCGTCTCGGCTCGTCCGGCGTGGGGCGGGCCCGGAAGGGGCCCGCCCGTCAGCCTAGGACGGCCGGCCGGAGGGCGCGAGAGGTGCCGCGCCGCTCTGCGGCTGCTCCGGCGTCTGCGCCGGGACCTGGCCGGGCGCGCCGAGCCGGTGCACCATGGCCGCGCAGACCATGCGCCGGCTGTGCCCGGCGGTGCGCTCCGGCCCGGTCAGCCGGATTGCCAGCCGGTGCCGGACGTCGGTGCTGGACGCCGAGAGCCGCAGCTCCAGATCGCCCGGCTCGACGACGCGGCGGCCGCCGGCGTCGGTGTACGCGGCGAGGTCCGGGTGGAAGCCGAAGCGGACCTCCGCGGACTCGCCGGGACCCAGCGGCACCCGGGTGTAGCCGATGAGCCGGTTCACCGGACGGGTCGTCCGGGCCACCGGGTCGTTCAGATACAGCTGCACGACCTCCGTGCCGGCCCGGTCACCGGTGTTGCGCACGGTGAGCCGCACGGTCGCCTCGCCGTCCGTGCGCAGCAGCGCCGGGCCGGTGCCGTCCGCGCCGTCGCCGTCGGGGCCCGCGGTGACGAGCCCGGCGTCCTCCCAGCTGAAGCCGGTGTACGACAGGCCGTGGCCGAAGGAGTACAGCGGCGTCGGGTCGAGCGAGCTGGGCCCGGCCTCGTAGCCGAGCGGCGGGGACAGGTACGTCCAGGGCTGGCCGCCGGAGCCGTACGGCACGCTGACCGGCAGCCGGCCGGACGGGTTGACCTGTCCGGACAGCACTCCGGCGACGGCCGGGCCGCCCTCCTCGCCCGGGAAGAACGCCTGGACGACCGCGGCGGCCGAGGGCGCGCCCTCGGGGCGGCGGTCCCCGGCGTACCGGCCCAGCGCGTACGGCCGGCCGGACAGCACCACGAGCACGACGGGCGTGCCGGTGGAGAGCAGGGCGTCCAGCAGCGCGCCCTGGCCGCCCGGGAGTTCCAGGTCGGGGGAGTCGCAGCCCTCGCCGGAGGTGCCCCGGCCGAACAGTCCGGAGCGGTCGCCGACCACGGCCACGCACACGTCGGCCCCGGCCGTCAGCGCCAGCGCCTCGGTGAGGGCGTCGGCCTCGTCGGCGGCCGCGGCCGTGTCGTGGTCCTTCTCGGCCGTGCCCCGCGGCGGCGGGCAGCCGACGGCGTGCGAGATCTCCGCGCCGGGGAAGGCCGAGCGCAGCGAGTCGAGCAGCGTGGGGACCTCGACGCCCATCGGCAGGTCCGGGTGCTCGACACCGACGTGGCGCGGGAAGGTGTAGCAGCCGAGCATCGCGGCCGGGTCGTCGGCCATCGGGCCCACGACGGCGATCCGGGTGCCGGGCGAGGTGGCGAGGGGCAGCACACCGGCGTCGTCGGAGAGCAGCACCACGGACTCCTCCGCGAGCTGCCGGGCCAGGGTGCGCATCTCCTCGGGGTCGAGGTCGACGGCGCCGGAGGTGGAGCGGGTGCGGAGGGTCCGCTCCCGGGCCGCCGTCAGCGGGGCGAGGATCTCCCCGTCGGCGGAGGCGTCCGCCTCGTCCGGGGCGGGCCCGGCGGCGCCGGACGAGGCCGCCGCGTCCGGGGTCGCACCGGCGGCCGCCGGCGGGCCGGCCAGCGCGTCCGGCTGCGGTGACCAGTCCGGGTCGAGCAGCCCCAGTTCGCACTTCTGCCGCAGGACCCGGGTGAGGGCCCGGTCGACCAGGCTCTCCGGGACGTCCCCGTCGCGGATGGCGTCGCGCAGCGGGGTGCCGTAGCAGTCCACGCCGGGCAGTTCGACGTCCACGCCCGCGGTGAGCGCCAGTCCGGCGGACTCGGCCCGCGAGCCGGCCACCTTGTGGGCCATCTCCAGGAAGCCGATGCCGAAGTAGTCGGCGACGACGGTGCCGGTGAAGCCCCACTCCTCGCGGAGCAGCGTGGTCAGCAGCCAGACGTTGGCCGTCGAGGGGACCCCGTCGATCTCGTTGTAGGCGGCCATGACCGACCGGGCGCCGCCGTCCCGCAGGGCCAGCTCGAAGGGCGGCAGGACGATGTCCGCCAGCTCCCGGGGCCCGGCGGACACCGGGCCGTGGTTGCGCCCGCCCCGGGAGGCGGCGTAGCCGGCGAAGTGCTTCAGCGTGGCGATGACACCGCCGGCCTCCAGACCGCGGACGTATGCCGTGCCCACGGTCGCCACCAGGTACGGGTCCTCGCTGATCGACTCCTCGGTCCGCCCCCAGCGCGGGTCGCGCACGACGTCGAGGACGGGGGAGAGGGCCTGGTGGATGCCGACCGCGCGCATCGACGCGCCGATCAGCTCCGCGGCCCGGCCGACCAGGGCCGGGTCGAAGGACGCGCCCCACGCGAGCGGGGTCGGGAAGATGGTCGCGCCCCAGGTGGTGAAGCCGGTCAGGCATTCCTCGTGCGCGAGCGCCGGGATGCCGAAACGATTGCTCGCGACGATGCGCTCCTGGGTGCGGGCGAGCGCCTCCGCCCCCTCGGCGCCGCCGAGGGGCGCGGTGCCGAAGGTCCGGGTGAGCTGCCCCAGCCCGTGCGTGAGCAGGGTGTCGGTGTCCGTGGACGCGGACGAGGCGGTCACCTCGTGCTGCATCGGCGCGACGTCCTCGCCGTCCGCGTCGGAACCCGGCCAGATGCCGTAGAGCTGGGCGAGCTTCTCCTCCAGGGTCATCCGGGAGATCAGGTCGTTGACGCGGGTGGCCGCGGGCAGCGAGGTGTCCTGCCAGGGGCCGCTCGTCTCGTGCTGCATGGGACTCCTGTCCGGCTGGTGGGGCAGCGGATCGCCGCTCATTTGCCACCCACGCCCATCAGGCCGTTGACCAGCTGACGGCGGGCGAAGAGGTACACGACGAAGATGGGCACGATCGACAGCACGACGGCCGCGAGCAGCGCCGGGATGTCCACCCGGAACTGGCCGACGAAGTCGTACAGGCCGAGCGTCAGGACCTTCGTCTCCTGCGACTGGGTGAGAATCAGCGGGAAGAGGAAGTTGTTCCACGCCTGGAGGGCGGCGTAGACACCGACCGTGGAGATCCCGGACCGGGACAGCGGAACGACGAGCTGCCACAGGATCCGGGCGGGGCCGGCCCCGTCCAGCGCCATCGACTCGTACATCTCCTCGTCGATGTCCCGCATCGTGCCGGAGAGGATCAGCACGCACACCGGTAGCGAGAACGCGGAGACCGGGAGGATGATGCCGAGCAGGGAGTCGTACAGGTTCAGCTTGGTGATGATCAGGTAGACCGGGATGATCACTGCCTGGGCGGGGATCGCCAGCCCGAGCAGGAACACCTGGAAGAAGCGCTGGGACATGCGGGTGCGGGTCCGCACGACGGTGTAGCCGATCGTCACCGACAGCACGATCACGATGGCCGCGGAGGCCACGGTGACGATCGCCGTGTTCACCAGGTACTGGAAGAAGCTGCTCTCCAGCACCTTGTTGTAGTTCTCCAGCGTGGGCTCGCCGGGGATGGACAGCGCGCCCTTCTCCAGGTAGTCGTCGCGGGTCCGCAGCGTGGACGCCACCAGGGCGTACAGCGGCGCGCCGATGACGACGAGCCAGATCAGGGCGCCGAAGCCGGCGGGGATGTTCCAGCGGCGCCACAGCGGGCGCCGGGACTTCGACGAGACCCGGACCGGGGACTTGCCCGGCCCTGAGCCTTCGCCGGAGGGAGCGGGGCGGTGCAGCACGTCGGTCACATTCCCTCCCGGGTACTGCGCATGGCGCCGAAGCCGGTGATGCGTACGAGGAGCAGGGAGACGCCGGTGGCCACGATCACCAGGACGGTGGCGATGGCGCTGGCGTAGCCCATTTCAAAGGCTTCGAACCCGGTGTTGTACATGTGGTAGGGCACGATGGCGGTGGAGGTTCCGGGGCCGCCCTCGGTGAGGATCAGCACCGTGTCGAAGAACGTCAGCGCGCCGACGACCATCAGCACCGACGAGGTGATGATGGTGTTCTTGAGCTGCGGCAGCGTGATGCTGAAGAACTGCCGGACCGTTCCCGCGCCGTCGACGTAGGCCGCGTCGTACAGCGACTTGGGGATCTGCCGGGCGCCGCCCTGGTAGAGCAGCGTGTGCAGCGGGATGAACTGCCAGGACGCCACGAACACGATGGCCGCGAAGGCACCGCGCTCGCTGCCGAGCAGGTTGCCGTCGGAGAAGCCGATCCAGGGGCCGATGTCGGCGATCAGGCCGAAGTTCGGGTCGAGCAGCGACTTCCACAGCAGGCCGAGCGCCACCGAGGACGCCAGCAGCGGCAGGAAGAAGATCGCCGAGAGGACGGCGCGGGCGCGCTGGCGGCCGGCCGACCAGACCCCGATCAGCAGGGCGATCGGCGTCTGGACCATCCAGCTGAACAGCGTGAGCAGCAGGCTCAGCGTGATGCCCTGGCGCATCACGGGGTCGTTCCAGAGCCGTGACCAGTTCTCGGTGCCGTTGAAGCTCGGCATCCCGAGGCCCTGCCAGGACGTGAACGAGAGCACGATGACCATGATCATCGGCACGATCGCGAACAGGGTGAAGAACAGCAGGCCGGGGACGGCCCAGCCGAGGCCGGGGCGCCCCGCGCCCTTCGAGCCGGACGCCCGGGAGGAAGGCGCCGCCTCGGGCGCCTTCCTCACCGGGAGCCGGGTGGAACTGACCGGCATTTACAGACCCTTCATGGCGTCGACGAACTGCTGCGCCGTGAGCTGGCCGTTGAACAGCTTCTGGATGTTGGTGAGCGTCGGCTCCGCCTGCTGGGCGGAGAGCGCCTGGTCCCAGGAGAGGGTGAAGTCCGGTGCTTCCTTGACCAGGTTGTACTGGAACTTCGCGTACTCCGGGTTGGCGTGCTTGTCCAGGCGGCTCTCGGCGTCCGAGGTGGTCGGGACGTCGCCGTTGGCGACCAGGTCCTCGATGTACTGGTCCTCGGCCGCGAACTTCACGAACTCCAGAGCGGCTTCCTGCTCCTCGGCCTTCTTGTTGATCGACCAGTAGTTCGTGGGGTTGCCGACGACGTTCTTGATGTCGCCCTTGCCGCCGGGAACGGCCGGGAAGGTGGTGTAGTCGAGGGCTTCCTTGGCGAACTCCGGCTGGTTGGCCTGCTGGTTGGAGTACTCCCAGCTGCCCATCAGGTGCATGGCCGCCTTGCCCTTGGCGAACAGGGTGGAGGCGCCGTCCTCGGTGTAGTTGACGGAGGCGAAGTTCTTGCCGAACGCGCCCCGGTCCACCAGGTCCTCGACGGTCTCGGCGGTCTTCATCACCGCCGGGTCCTCCCAGCCGCTGGAGTCGCCGTCCTGGATGCGCTTGAAGACCTCGGCGCCGCCGAAGCGGTCGAGGAGGTACTCCACCCACATCAGCTCGGGCCAGCCGTCGGCACCGGCGAGGGCGAACGGGGTCACGCCCTCCTTCTTGAACGTGTCGACCAGGGCCAGCAGGTCTTCCCAGCTCTCGGGCTTCTCCGCGCCGGCCTTCTCGAAGACGTCCGTGTTCATGAAGAGCAGGACGGGCTGCATGCCGCGCATCGGGACGCCGTAGATCTTGTCATTGACCCGGCCCGAGTCCACGACCGAGGGGATGAACGCCTTCTTCAGCTCGGCGTCCTTCTCGAACTCCGGCGTCAGGTCGACGAGCATGTCCTTCTCGACGAAGTTGGCGATGCTGCCGCCGCCCCAGTTGAAGAAGACGTCCGGGGCATTGGGGGTGCCCATCGCGGTACGCATCTTGTCCTGGTAGCTGTCGCCCGCGACCTGGGTCAGCTTGACCTTGACGTCGGACTGCTTGTTGAAACGCTTGACCAGTTCTTCCTGCACCTTGGTGGAGGCGTCCTGGTAGACCCAGACGTCGAGAGTGCCCTCACCGCCGCCTCCGGCCTCGTCCGGACCGCCACTGCCACAGCCGGCCAGGACAGTTGAGGTGACGATCGCGGCCGTGAACGCGGCAAGTGCTCTGCCGCGCCGACGTGACAGGTTGGTCCTCATGGCACACCTTCCGGAAGCTTTCCGAAAATTATCGGTCGATTGCCTGGAAGCTACGGAGGTGTGTTGTCTGTGTCAACGCTTCTGACCGAATTTATCGGGACGTGATGCAGTCGTCCGCGCCCGGCCGGAGGCGCCCGCCGGGCCGCCGAGGGCTGTCCCGTAATCCCCGGTGGGCGCACGACGGCGGCCGCGGCACCTCGCCGCGCCGCCGGATCGCCCGGATATGCCGGGAAGTTCCCGGTATGGGGGAACCCTCCGCCTCGCGGGGCGGTGCGTCCGGTCACCGCGCGCCGGTCCGCCGGGGATTACGGGGCAGCCCTCAGGAGGGCGCGGCCGTCGGGGCGGGCGCGGCCGCGGGGGTCGCCGGGGCGGCGGCCTGGTCCCGGGGAGGGGCCGTGCTCGCCCGTACGACGAGTTCGGTCGCCAGCTCGACCCGCGGCGAGTCCAGCTCCTCGCCCCGCGACTGGCGCAGCACCGTGCGCGCCGCGACCTTGCCCATCTCGGCCAGCGGCTGCCGTACGGTCGTCAGCGGCGGCGACGCCCAGCGCATCTCGGGCAGGTCGTCGAAGCCGATGACGCTGATGTCGTCCGGCACCCGCAGGCCCCGGCGGCGCAGCGCCTCGATCGCGCCGAGCGCCATCTGGTCGCTGGAGGCGAAGATGGCGGTGGGCGGCTCGGGCAGGTCCATCAGGGCCTGGCAGCCGGTGAATCCGGACTCGTGGTAGAAGTCGCCGCGCACCACCAGGGCCTCGTCGGCGGGTACGTCGGCGGCCTCCAGGGCCGTCCGGTAGCCGTCCATCCGGGCCCGGCTGCACAGCAGTCGCGCGGGTCCGGCGATGAAGCCGATCCGGCGGTGCCCGAGTTCCAGCAGATGCTCGGTGGCGGCCATGCCGCCGGCCCAGTTGGTGGCCCCGACGGTCGGGGTCTCCAGGGCCGGGGAGCCCTCCGGGTCCACCACGACGACCGGTACGTCGAGCCGCCGCAGCTCCTCCTGGAGCGGCGGTTCGATCGCCGACGTGACGAGGATCACGCCGTCGGAGGCCCGGTCGCGGAGGTTTTCCATCCACTGCCGGGTCGCGCCCGTGCGCCCGTGGGTGGCCGAGACGACCGTGCCCATGCCGGCCGCGTGCGCCACCTCCTCGACACCCCGGATGATCTCCACGGCCCAGGGGCTGTCGAGATCGCTGAAGACCAGGTCCAGAAGTCCCGCCCGTTCCCGCGCCGCGGCGGCGACCCGTCGCTGGTAGCCGTGGCGCCGCAGCAGGTCCTCCACCCGTGCGCGGGTCTCCGGGGAGACGTCCGACCGGCCGTTGACCACCCGGGAGACCGTGGGCACGGACACCCCGGCCTCCTGTGCGATGGCCGTGATCGTCACCTTGGACCGTGACTGCCCGGCGTCCTCGACCGTCATGAAACCTCCTTGCAACACACCCGTTGACGGGCTGATCCGCCGCCCTTACCGTTTCCCGGCACCCCTCCGAAAACTTGCAGTAGTCTTCCGGAAAATCGGAGCCACGTGAAGCAGAGAGGGAACCACTCCATGAATCTACTGCGCTACCGAAGAGCCGTTGTGGCCGCACTGGCCACGACCGCCCTGCTCGGGGCCGCCGGCGTGACGACTGCCGAATCCGCCTCCGCCGCCGAGACCCATGCCCAAAAGCAGGCGCAGGGACACGGTAAGGGCCACGGAAAGGCCCGTCACACCTCCTGGAACACCCTGCGCGGGGCCGCCGCCGCCTCGGACCGGTTCGCGGGCGTGGCCGTCAACGCCGACAAACTGGACGATCCGGTGTACGAGGAGATCGTCCGCGAGCAGTTCAACAGCATCACTCCCGAGAACGCCATGAAGTGGGAGTCGGTCGAGCCCGAGCGCGGCCGGTACGACTGGGCGGCCGCCGACAGGATCGCCGACTACGCCGACGCCAACGGCCAGCAGCTCTACGGGCACGTCCTGGTCTGGCACAGCCAGCTCCCGGCATGGCTGGGCGAGGGTGACTTCGACGCGGCGGAACTGCGCGAGATCATGACGGACCACATCGCCACCGAGGCGGGCCGCTACCGGGGCCGCGTCGACCGCTGGGACGTGGTGAACGAGGCGTTCAACGAGGACGGCACGTTCCGGGAGACCGTCTTCTACGACAAGCTCGGCGAGGACTACATCGCCGACGCCTTCCGCGCCGCCCACAAGGCGGACCCCGAGGCCGAGCTGTACATCAACGACTACAACACCGACGGCCTCGGTCCGAAGAGCGACGGCATGTACGAGCTGGTCAAGAAGCTCAAGGCGGAAGGCGTGCCGATCCACGGTGTCGGCTTCCAGGGCCACCTGGTCCTCGGCCAGGAGCCCGACTCCATGCGGGCGAACCTCCAGCGCTTCGCCGACCTCGGGGTGGACGTCGTCGTCACCGAACTCGACATCCGGATGGAGACCCCGGCCACCGAGCAGAAGCTGAGGCAGCAGGCGCGTGAGTACAAGGCGGTCACCGACGCCTGCCTCGCCGTCGACCGCTGCGACGGCGTCACCGTGTGGGGCGCCTCCGACGCCGACTCCTGGATCCCCGGCTGGTTCGAGGGCGAGGGCGCGGCGCTGCTCTACGACGAGGAGTACCAGCGCAAGCCCGCCTACTACGCGACGCGGCTGGCCTTCCAGATCGAGGGTCTGAAGCACCTCTGGCCCCGGCGCCACTGACCCGCGCGGCGGCGTCCGGCGCGCCCCCGCCGGGGAGGGGCGGGAGGCGGGCCGGACGGCCGCGGGAGCAGCGGGAGCGGGGGGCGGCGGTTCACCGCGGGGAACGGCGGTTCACCGGGTCCGTACGGAATAGGCCGGGACGGACACGGTGTCGTCGTCCAGGCAGCTGCCCGTCGTCAGGTCGAAGCGCTGCTTCAGCAGCGGGGAGGCGACGAACGGCCGGCCGGCCGCCCCCACGCGCCCGAGCAGGCCGCGGGAGAGCACCCAGGCGCCGGTGAACGGGTCCTGGTTGCCGATGGCGTACACGCCGCCCGTCCGGTCCAGGAATACGGCCGCCTGCCGGCCGTCCGGCAGCAGCACCGCCACGCCCCGGCCGGGCGTCAGCTGCGCGACGTCGCACACCGGGTGCCAGCCGCCGTCGAGCCGGATCTCGACCCGGGCGGTGCACAGGCCGTCCCGGGCGGCCTGCGGGGCGGCTGCCGGCTCCGGCGGTGCCGGTGTGGTCTCCACTGCGAGCGTCATCAGGCGTTGCTCCCTTCCAGGGTGCGAATGGGCAGGACGGGACCGGCCAGCACATCCAGGTCGGGCTTGACCTGGTCGCGCTCGGGCACGAACCGCACGGACGGGTCGGGGGTGCCGGGCGCGTTGACGAAGGAGACGAAGCGGCGCAGCCGGTCCGGGTCCTCCAGGGTCGCGGCCCACTCGTCCCGGTAGCCCGCGACGTGGTCGGCCATCAGCCGCTCCAGCTCGTCGCAGATGCCGAGCGAGTCCTCGACCACCACGTCCCGTACGTGGTCCAGGCCCCCCTCGATCCGCTCCAGCCAGGTGGAGGTGCGCTCCAGCCGGTCCGCGGTGCGGATGTAGAACATCAGGAACCGGTCGATCAGCCGGATCAGCTGTTCGTCGTCCAGGTCCTGGGCGAGCAGGTCGGCGTGGCGCGGAGTGGCCCCGCCGTTGCCGCCGACGTAGAGGTTCCAGCCGTTCGACGTGGCGATCACGCCGAAGTCCTTGCCGCGCGCCTCCGCGCACTCCCGGGCGCAGCCGGAGACCGCGGACTTCAGCTTGTGCGGGGAGCGCAGGCCCCGGTAGCGCAGCTCCAGGTCGATGGCCATCCGCACCGAGTCCTGCACGCCGTAGCGGCACCAGGTCTGCCCCACGCACGACTTCACGGTGCGCAGCGCCTTGCCGTACGCGTGCCCGGACTCGAAGCCCGCCTCGACGAGCCGCGCCCAGATCTGCGGGAGCTGGTCCACGCCGGCGCCGAAGAGGTCGATCCGCTGGCCGCCGGTGATCTTCGTGTAGAGCCCGAAGTCCCGGGCCACCTCGCCGATCACGATCAGCTTCTCGGGGGTGATCTCGCCGCCGGGGACGCGCGGTACGACCGAGTAGGAGCCGTTGCGCTGGAGGTTGGCGAGGAAGTGGTCGTTGGTGTCCTGGAGCGCGGCCTGCTCGCCGTCCAGGACATAGCCGTCGGCGCCGATCGAGGGCGCGAGGGAGGCGATGACCGAGCCGATGGCCGGCTTGCAGATCTCGCAGCCGTCGCCGCCGCGCGCCTCCTCCCGGCCGTGCTCGTCCAGCACCTGCGCGTACGACGTCAGCCGGCGGACGCGGACGATCTCGTACAGCTCGGCGCGGGTGTGCGCGAAGCAGCCGCACAGGCCCTTGTCGACGACGACGCCCCCGGCCTCCAGCTCGTCGTTGACCAGTTGGGTCAGCACCTTCACGCAGGAGCCGCAGCCGGTGCCCGCCGTGGTGCACTTCTTCACCTCGGGCACCCCGGTGCAGTGGTGCTCGGTGACGGCGCCGCGGATCGTGCCCTTGGTGACGTTGTGGCAGCTGCAGATCACCGCCTCGTCCGGGAGCGCCGACGGGCCGAGCGCGGCGGGCGCGCCCACTCCGGCGGGCAGCACCAGCTGCTCGGGGGCGAGCGGCGGCACGGAGCCGGTCAGCGGGCGCAGCATGCCGTACGCGTCGGCGTCGCCGACCAGCACACCGCCGAGCAGGGCGCCGTCGGAGCCGACGACGAGCTTCTTGTAGACGCCCGAGCGGGAGTCGGAGTAGACGACGTCCAGGCAGCCGTCGGCGGTGCCGTGCGCGTCGCCGAAGCTCGCCACGTCCACCCCGAGCAGTTTGAGCTTGGTGGAGGTGTCGGCGCCGGTGAACGACGCCTCCTCGCCGCAGATCGCGTCGGCGGCCGTCTCCGCCATCTCGTAGCCGGGCGCGACCAGGCCGTACACCCGGCCGTCCGCCGCCAGCGCGCACTCGCCGATCGCGAAGACCGCCGGGTCCGAGGTGCGGCACCGCTCGTCCACCGCGATGCCGCCGCGCTCGCCCACGTCGAGCCCGCAGTCCCGGGCCAGCTGGTCGCGCGGCCGGACACCGGCGGAGAAGACCACCAGGTCGGCGGCGAGCGAGGTGCCGTCGGACAGCGTCATCCCGGCCACCGCGCCGGTGTCGCCGACCTCGATCTCCTGGGTGCCGACGCCGGTGTGCACCTCCACGCCCATGTCCTCGACGGTGCGGCGCAGCGCGGCGCCGCCGCCCTCGTCGACCTGGACGGGCATCAGCCGCGGCGCGAACTCCACGACGTGCGTCGTGAGCCCCAGTCCCTTGAGCGCGCCCGCGGCCTCCAGGCCCAGCAGACCCCCGCCGACGACCGCGCCGGTCTTCGCGGTCTTCGCGTAGTCCTCGATCGCCAGCAGGTCCTCGATGGTGCGGTAGACGAAGCAGCCCTCCGCGTCCTTGCCGTGCACGGGCGGCACGAACGGGTACGAGCCCGTCGCCAGCACCAGCGTGTCGTAGCGGAACGTCAGCCCGGCGCGCGAGGTGACCGTGCGCGCCCCGCGGTCGACGCTCTCCGCCGGGTCGCCGAGGTGCAGCTCGATGCCGTGCCGGGCCGTGAAGCCGGGCTCGCCGAGCGCCAGGTCGTCGGGCGTCCGGCCGGAGAAGTACGAGGTCAGCTGGACCCGGTCGTACGCGGCGCGGGGCTCCTCGCAGAGCACCACCACCCGCGCCCGCCCGGTCACGCCGCGCTCGGCCAGGGCCTCCAGGAACCGCTGGCCGACCATGCCGTGCCCGACGAGCACGATCGTGGGCCGGGCCTGCGGGGTCCCGTCGGTGTGCGCGGTCGCCGTGGTCTCGTCCGGTGCCATCTCAGCAACCTCCGTCGTTGGTGAGCAGGTGGAGCAGGGGTGCGGAGGGCAGCGGCTCGTCGCCCTCCCAGGTACGGGCGAGCGCGCCGACAGTGCCGAGATCGCCGAGGAGGATCCCGCCGACGAGCCGGTCACCGCGGACGACGACCTTGCGGTAGGCGCCGCGGGTGGCGTCGGAGAGATGGATGACGTCGTCCCCCGGTGCGGGGGTGGTCTCGCCGAAGACGGCGAGGTCGAGCGGGGCGGAACCGGCGGGCGCGGCCGGGCCGTCGGATCCGGCCGGGGCGGCCCCGGTCCAGGCGGGCAGGCTGAGCCGGGTCAGGGCCCGGGTGCCGCGGTAGCGGCCCGCGGCCCCGGCGAGCACGGCCGCCAGCACGTCCGCCTGCTCCTGCGCCGCGCCCGCGAGGCCGTAGACGACCCCGTCGTGCTCGGCGCAGTCGCCGATCGCGTGGACGCGCGGATCGCTGGTGCGCAGCTCGTCGTCGACGACGACGCCGCGGGCCACGTCCAGCCCCGCGGCCCGCGCGAGCCCGGTGCGGGGGCGGACCCCGCAGGCCAGGACGACGAGGTCGGCGTCGAGCCGGAAGCCGTCCGCGAGTTCGACGGCCGCCACGCTCCTGGCCGCGGGGTGTGCGGGGTGTGCGGGGTGTGCGGGGTGCGCCGGGCCGGGGGGATCCGTGGCGTCCGCCGCGCCGGACTGGCCGGCGGGGCCTGTGGTGTCCGCCGCGCCGGACGGGTCGTCCGCGGTGCGGGTGGTGTGCAGTCCGCGCACCCGGCACTCGGTGTGCACCTCGACACCCAGCGCCTCCAGATGGCCGCGCAGCAGTCCCGACGCGCCCTCGTCCAGGTGCCGCTCCATGAGGTGCTCGCCCTGCTGGGCGAGGACCACCTGGGCTCCGCGCCGGGCCAGCGCCCGCGCCGCCGAGACCCCGAGCAGTCCGCCGCCGATCACCACGGCGCGAGCGCCGGGGCGTACGGCGTCGTCGAGCGCCCGGCAGTCGTCGAGGGTCCGGAAGGCGTGCACCCCGGCCGGCAGCTCCCCGCCGTCGGGCTCGAACAGCCCGCGCAGCGGCGGCAGCACCGGGTTGGAGCCGGTGGCCAGCACCAGCGAGTCGTAGGGCACGCCCCGGCCGTCGTCGCAGAGCACCACGCGGGCGTCGCGGTCGATGCGCACCGCCCGCACCCCACTCAGCCGCCGCACGGACGCGTCCGGCGCGGGCAGCGCGATCACATCGGGTCCGTACCGGCCCGCGAGGACGTCCGCGAGCAGCACCCGGTTGTACGGGCCGCCCGGCTCCTCGCCGATCACGGTCACCTCGGCGGAGTCCGCCGCGCCGAGGGCGGCCAGCTGCTGCACGAGCCGGGCACCGGCCATGCCGCCGCCGATCACGACGACGCGCCGGCGGCTCACCGGGTCCGGGTGCGGCTCCCTGTTCGAGGTCATGCCCTTGAGCGTGCGCCGCGGCTGTTACCCGACCGCATCCCGGCTGTTTCTCCCGGGCAACGCTGCCCTCAATCCGCCGGACGGCGGGCTGTGAGCCCCGGCACGGCCGCCGCGGGGGGGCGGACCGTCCCTGCGGGGCGGGGGATCAGCTCAGGGAGTTCCCGCAGTCCCGGCCGCAGTCGCCTCCCCGGGAGCCGCGAAGCCGTCGGTGTCCAGCTCGAAGCCGAACGGCTCCGGCACGCGCAGCTTCTCCCCGAAGGGCACGGTCGTACGGGATCGGTATCCCTGCCCGGAAGGGCCCCAGAACACGGTCACGGTCTCCGCCTGCATGTCCACCAGCAGATACACGGGCACCTGACGGCCGTACACCGCGAGCTTCTCGCTCCAGTCCTCGTCCTTGGCCGAGACCGGGGTGAGCTGCGCGACGAGGGACAGCGCCTCGCCGGGGATGCGCACGCTGTGGTGTTCGAAGGCTGCCTCGTCGGCCACGAACAGGTCCGGGCCGTAGGCGCGCGCGGCCTCGGGGAACACGAACAGGAAGGGAGCCGTGTCGGCGTCGTGCCCTTCGGGAGCGTGCGGTTCCAGCTGTCGCCGCAGCGACTTCACCGGACGCCAGTAATACGCCCGGGACCACGGCGACACGACGATCTTCCCCCTGATGATCTCGGCCCTGTAGCCGTCCGGCAGGTGCAGCGCCTCCACGGTCCGGCACAGTTCGCCGAAGTCTGCCGGGACGGGATCGCTTATCGTCACCGGCGCTCGAGCATCGATGTCATGCGGTCCTCCCACGGGCTCCGGAGCTGGCGCCGCACTCCACGGTAGCGCTGCCGCGCCATCCCTGACCGGACGGGCGGCGCCAGTCACTCGTACGAGTGTGCGGGCCCGCCCGTCGCGGCGCCGGGCGGCGGTCGTAGCATCGTGCGCGGACGCGGCAGGCCGGAGAGCCCGCGCCAGGAACGAGAACGGCGGCGATGGACGACATATCTCTGGCGGCAGTGGCCCTGCTGTGCCTGGCCGCCCTCGCCGCGGGCTGGATCGACGCCGTCGTCGGGGGCGGCGGGCTGCTCCAGCTCCCGGCCCTCCTCGTCGGGTTCCCGCAGCTGCCGCCCGCCTATCTGCTGGGCACCAACAAGGCCGTGTCGATCGTCGGGACCTCCGCCGCCGCGATCACCTACACCCGCAAGGCACCGGTCGACGTGCGGACGGCCGTGCGCATCGGGCTGGCCGCTCTCGCCGGGTCCGTCGCCGGGGCCTTCTTCGCGGCGGGCATCAACAGCGCCGTCCTGCGCCCGCTGATCATGGTGATCCTGCTGGGCGTGCTCGCCTTCGTCCTGCTCCGCCCGGCCTTCGGCAGCACCGCTCCGCCGCCCGGCCCGGTGACCCGCCGGCGGGTGCTGGCCGCGATCGCGGTCGCGGGCCTGGGCATCGGCTTCTACGACGGCCTGATCGGCCCCGGCACCGGCACCTTCCTGGTCATCGCGCTGGTCGCGATCCTGCACATGGACCTGGTCACGGCCTCCGCCACCACCAAGATCGTCAATGTCTGCACCAACTTCGGAGCCCTGGTGATGTTCGCCCACCAGGGCACGGTGCTGTGGCGGCTGGCCGCCCTGATGGCGCTCTTCAACCTCGCGGGCGGCACGCTCGGTGCCCGGATGGCGCTCAAGAAGGGCAGCGGCTTCGTGCGCGGGGTGCTGGTCGTGGTGGTGGTCGGCCTGGTCGCGAAGCTGGCGTACGACCAGTGGGCGGCCTGAGGGACCTCTCTCCGCGGCCGGGGTTGCCGGGAAGCGGGCGCAGGCCCCGTGCCACCGGCGCGGCGCGCGACGGGCCCGCGCTCCTCCCTCTCGGGAGACGCGCGGGCCCGCCGCCTCGGTCACATGCCGGACTTGAACAGCAGCCGGTTCGGTGTGCCGCTGTAGTTGCCGCTGATGACGTTGGTCGTCGCGTTGCTCACGATCCAGTTGTTGACCGCCGAGGACGAGGCGTCGCCGTAGCTCGACTTGTAGAGCGCGGCCACGCCCGAGACGTGCGGCGAGGCCATCGACGTACCGCTCATCGCGGTGCTGCCGCCGCCCATCCGGGCCGAGGTGACCGAGACCCCGGGGGCGTACAGATCGGTGCAGGAGCCGTAGTTGCTGAACGACGCCTTGCGGTCGGCGCTGTCGGAGGCGGCGACGGTGATCGTGCCGGGGGCGCTGGCGGGGGAGACGTTGCAGGCGTTCTGGTTCTCGTTGCCCGCGGCGACCGCCAGGTGCACGCCGGAGTTGGCGAGGTTGGTGGCGGCGCTGTTGAGCGCGGAGGAGTAGCCGCCGCCGAGCGAGGCGTTGGCCACGGCGGGCTTGGTGGCGTTCTGCCGCACCCAGTCGAACCCGGCGACGATGCCCGAGATCGAACCGGAGCCCTGGCAGTTCAGCACCCGGACGCCGCGCAGCGCCACGCCCTTGGCGACTCCGTACGTGCTGCCGCCGACCGTGCCGGCCACGTGCGTGCCGTGGCCCTGGCAGTCCTGGCCGTTGCCGCCGAAGGCGTCGTAGACGTTCTGCGCCCGGCCGCCGAAGTCGGGGTGGGAGGTCTGGATGCCGGTGTCGATGATGTACGCGGTGACGCCGGAGCCGTTGCGGCTGTAGGTGTAGCCGCCGTCCAGCGGACGGTTGCGCTGGTCGACGCGGTCCAGGCCCCAGGGGGCGTTGTACTGGGTCGCGTCGACCGTGACCTCCGCGTCCTCCTCGATGGCGGCGACGGACTCGTGCCCGCGCAGCTCCTTCAGCTGGGCGGCGTCGAGCTTCGCCGAGAACCCGTTCAGCGCCTCGGTGTAGACGTGCTTCAGCTTGACGCGGGCGGTGGCTCTCGCGGAGCCGGAACCGTTCTCGGCGGCCTCTTCGGAGACCTGCTCGGCGACGGTCCTCGCCTCGGCTCCGGGCTTCAGCGTGACGATGTAGCTGCCGGACAGGGCCCGGTCGTCCGGCGCCTGCCGGACCGAGACCAGCCGGTCGGACCCGTCGCCGTCGACGGGGGCGGCGGAGCCGGTGCCCGGTATCAGGGCCAGGGGTGCGGCGAGCAGCAGCACGCCGATGCGGGAACGCTTCATCGCGTAGGGGTACCTTTCGGTCGTCGCGGCCACGGCCGGGGTGGGCCGGGACCGCTGCGGGGGTGGGGCCTCCGGCCGCCCGCCGGGGTGCGCGGGCGGCTGTGACCGCGCCCGGCTGGGGTGTGGGCGCGGGGAGGTTGGAGCGCCCCCGTACGGACACGGGTGCCGGCGTGCCGTGCCCGTACGGGGAGGGGTGCTCGCCGTGCCGTCACCCGCCCTCGCGATGGCGTGCCGCACACGGCGCAGCGGGACGGCGGGCAGGCCGTGCGGGTGGGGATTCGCACGTGCCGAACCGCCGGTAACCCGGCGCTGCGCGGCTCACGTTAACGCCGGTCGGGGTGTGCCGGACCCCGCCCGTACGCGGCCGGAACAGGCGTGACCGGTCCCGGACAAGCCATCCGGCCGCGGCCCCGGCCGTCGCCCGGTGTGAAGCGGCGCACGGAATCCCGCGGGCTCTTGGGGCGCGGCCCGCCCCGCCCTATCGTCATGTGCATGTCTGCGGGAGAGAACCGGCCGGTGCCGGACGGCGGCCCGGGTGCCGTGCCGCCGTGTCCGGTACGG
>NZ_WHPN01000107.1 GCF_009735685.1 Streptomyces lycii
CTCAGCGGGAGAGCGCTTCCCTGACACGGAAGAGGTCACTGGTTCAATCCCAGTATCGTCCACACCACGCCGGAGGGCCGGAGCTGATGCTCCGGCCCTTCGGCGTTCCGCCGGTTCTTCGCGGAGCCTCAGGAGGAGAACAGCATCCGGCCGAAGCTCTTCTGCCGGTGGTGGCCGTAGTGCCCGTGCTGCCCGTGCTGCCCGTGGTGTCCGTGCTGTCCGTGGTGGGGCGCGCCCCAGGCCGGTGCGGCGGGGTAGGCCTGCGGGGCGGGGCCGGGGCCCGGGGCCGGCGGCGGAGCCTGCTGTGACCACTGTGTCTCCAGCCGGGTCAGCGACTCCAGCTCCCCGTAGTCCAGGAAGATCCCCCGGCAGCCGCTGCACTGCTCGATCTGGACGCCGTTGCGGTTGTAGGTGTGCATCGGCGCGTGACACTTGGGACACTGCATGATCGGTTCAGCTCCTCTGTTCGGCATCGCCGTGAAGAACCCCCCACGGGCGCTGAGTTCACCCTACGGGTGACGTCTCCGGCCACGGGCCGGGTTCCGCCGGCAGTTGCGCGATCCGCACACAGGCGTCGACCAGCGCCGCCTCCGCCTCGTCCGGGCCGCGTCCGGACGCGGCCGCCTTCGCCAGCGCGATCGCGGCCGACTGGACCGTCAGGGCGCGCGCGGGCACGTCGAGCCGTGGCCACGGGTCACCGTGCGCGGGCACGGCCGGGCCGCCCGCGGCACGGTAGGCGCCGAGGAAGCGGGACCACTCGTCCGGGCTCAGCAGCCCGGCGGCGTACCAGGCCGCGGGGCGGGCGAGATCCCAGGCCGGGTCGCCCAGGCCCAGGTCGTCCACGTCGATCAGCAGCCAGTCCGGGCACCGCACCAGCTGCCCCAGATGCAGATCACCGTGGCAGAGAGCGCTGCCGGGGGC
>NZ_WHPN01000108.1 GCF_009735685.1 Streptomyces lycii
CGCCACCCCGGGCCGCCGGTGACGGCGGTTCCGACGGCCCGGGAGTCCTGGGCGGCGAAAGCGTGTGACGAGGCACGGGGCAGGGTCACGGCGGCGTACACCAGCAGACCGGCCCAGGCCGCCGCGCAGGCCGCGAGCGGCACCGCGCCCGGGCCGAGGGCGGCAACGGCTGCCTCCACCGGCACCCCTACGGCGTCCAGCCCCGGCAGCCGCGCGGTGAGCGTCGAGCCGAGCGCCACCGCCTCGGCCGCGCAAGCCGCGGCGAGCCCGGTGGACGCGGCCTGCCGCAGTCCGTGCACGGCCAGCAGCCGCGCGACGAACAG
>NZ_WHPN01000009.1 GCF_009735685.1 Streptomyces lycii
GCCGCTGTGCCGACAAAGGAGCCCGGATCTAGGCGGAGATGCCGTCGATCCGGGCCAACGCGTCGTCCGCGCCGTACGGCTGCAAATAGGGCAGCCAGCGCGGATCCCGATGCCCCGTGCCGATGATCCGCCAGGCGAGGCCCGACGGCGGGGCGGGTTGGTGGCGGAGCCGCCAGCCGAGTTCGGCGACGTGCCGGTCGGCCTTGACGTGGTTGCAGCGCCGGCACGCGGCCACCACGTTCTCCCAGGCGTGCTGACCGCCGCGGCTGCGCGGGATGACGTGGTCGACGCTGGTTGCGACGCCACCGCAGTACGCGCACCGGCCGCCGTCCCGGGCGAACAGGGCCCGGCGGGTAAGAGGAACGGGCCCCCGGTAGGGGACCCGCACGAAGCGCTTCAACCGGACGACGCTCGGTGCGGCGATCACACGGGTCGCGCTGTGCATCAGGGCGCCGGAGTCCTCGAGGCTGACCGCCTTGTCGTTGAGGACCAGAATGAGCGCGCGACGGAGCGGTACGACACCGAGCGGCTCGTACGACGCGTTGAGGACCAGGACATGCGGCACGGGTGCCTCCTTGTACGCCGGCGGCGCGTGGCTCGCGCCGGGACGATCTGCACTCAGTTTCTCCTCAGGCCTGGTCGTGGCGCCACCACGTCCGGGTAACGCATCCAGAGTGTTTTCGACCACACGGGATCCTTCCCCGCCCCGGCGACGGCCTCCCGCCCGGACACGGGTGCGACCGCGGCCACCGTGGAGGACCCGCCGGGAACACCCGTGCGGAACACCCGAACGGAAGAACGGGCGCCCTTTCGCGTCCCGTTAGTCTGGATGGTCCGTCCCGGGCCCGAGTTCCCGTCGTCCGCCCCGTGTTCCCCGCCCGGGCCGCCACGGAAGGTTGCACGCTGTGTGGTTGCTCGCCGAAGACCCGAGCCCGACGACGCCCTCGCTCCGCGACGCGCGGCGTGACGCCTCGGAGGCCGCCGGCTGGGTGGAGGAGAACTGGTCCTCCTGGCTGGGCGGCGGACTGCGCATCCTGCTGATCCTCGTGATCGCGTTCGTGCTGCGCGCGGTGCTCCGCCGGGTGATCACCAAGTTCATACAGCGGATGAACCGCACCGCGCAGGCCGTGGACGGCACCGCGCTGCGCGGCCTGCTCGTCAACGCCGAACGGCGGCGGCAGCGCTCGGAGGCGATCGGCTCGGTGCTGCGCAGCATCACCTCGTTCGTGGTGATGGGCACCGCGGCGATGACCGTGTTGTCCGTGCTCAACATCAATCTGGCCCCGCTGCTCGCCAGCGCGGGGGTCGCCGGTGTCGCCCTCGGCTTCGGCGCGCGGAACCTGGTCACCGACTTCCTGTCCGGCGTCTTCATGATCCTGGAGGACCAGTACGGCGTCGGGGACACCGTCGACGCGGGCGTCGCCTCCGGCGAGGTGATCGAGGTCGGGCTGCGGGTCACCAAGCTGCGCGGCGAGGAGGGCGCGATCTGGTACATCCGCAACGGCGAGGTCAAGCGCATCGGCAACCGGAGCCAGGGCTGGGCGACCGCGGGGGTCGACGTCCAGGTGCGGTACGACGAGGACCTGGACCGGGCCCGCCGGACGATCCTGGAGACCGGTGAGGAGCTGGCCAAGGAGGAGCCCTGGAGCGAGCGGCTCTGGGGCCCGGTCGAGGTGCCCGGACTGGACGCCGTGACGCTGGAGTCGGTCGTGATCCGCACCCAGGTGAAGACGATGCCGGGCAAGGCGCTCGACGTGGAGCGGGAGCTGCGCTGGCGGATCAAGCAGGCGTTCGACTCGGCGGGCATCCGCATCGTCGGCGGTGTGCCCGAAGGCGGGATCGAGGCCGCCGAGGACCGGGCGGCCGGGGTGCAGCCGCCGTCGGCCCTGGCGGGTCCGGCGGCGCAGTAGGCCCGCGCCCTCCGGCCGTTCGCCACCGCCGGCCCCCGTTCGCCCGCCCGTACCCCCGTCACCCCCGCCGCCGCGCCCGTACGCCCGTCACGCCTGCCACCGCCTCCGTACGCCCGTCACTCCCGCCACCGCGCCCGTACGCCCCTCATCCCCGCCGCCGCGTACGTCCGCCCCCGCGCCGCCGTCCGGGCGGGCCGCGCGCCCCGGGGCACGCCCCGCGCGGGTGTCCGCGGGCACGCGCCCCGGGGTCGTCCGGGCACGCCGGGGCGCCCGCCGGACCGGACTGTTGCGATCCGAGCATGATCCAGCCATTCCGGTGTGTCCCCCGGCTCCCCGGGGCCATACTGCTTGCCGGTGTCCCATGCGCTCTCCGTCCTGCCGGGCGGCGGGGCCGGCCGCGACCCAGGGGGAGGTCTACCCGTGACACACCCGCCGAGCGGCGGCACGCCGCCCGCCGGTCTGCTCGCGGGCGGTCCCGCCGGGCCGCCCGCGCCGCTTCCCTTCCCGGCGGGCCCGCCGGGACAGCCGGGCACGCCGGGACAGCCGCCCGTGGGTGCGGCCGCCCCGGGAGGGACGGGCACCCCCGTGGAGCCCCCTCGGCGCACGGCCTGGGCCGAGGGGGTCGACCGGCTGCGGGCCGCGGCCACGACCGAGCCGGGCCGGCTGCGCCTCATCGGCGCCGTACTGGCCGCGCTGGTCCTGGCGTTCGGCGCGGTCACCGCCTGGCAGGTGTCGGACCGGTCGGCCGCGGCGGCCGACGTGGTCGGCCAGAGCCAGCCGCTGAGCGACGACGCGGCCAGTGTCTACCGCTCGCTCGCGGACGCCGACACCACGGCGGCCGCCGGCTTCCTCTCCGGCGGCCAGTGGCCCGCCGAGATCCGCGAGCGCTACGAGACCGACATCGAGGTCGCCTCCGAACTCCTCGTCACCGCGGCCGCCAACACCGAGGGTTCCGCGGCCTCCCGCCGCGGCGTCGCCGAACTCAACTCCCATCTCACGGCGTACACCGGCCTGGTCGAGCAGGCCCGTGCCAACAACCGGCAGGGCCTGCCGCTCGGCGGCGCGTATCTGCGCCACGCCAACGAGCGGATGCGCACCGACCTGCTGCCCGCCGCCCGCTCCCTCTACGAGGCGGAGACCGACCGGCTGGGCGAGGACTACGCGGACGCCCGGTCCTGGCCGTGGGCCGCGCTGGCACTCGGCGTCCTCGCGCTGGCCGCGCTCGGCTGGGCACAGCGCCGCGTCTACCTGCGGACCAACCGGGTGTTCAACCAGGGGCTGCTGGCCGCGACCGCCGCCTGCGCGGTGCTGCTGCTGTGGCTCGCCGTCGGCCACGGCGTGGCCCGGTCCGGGCTCGGTGACTCCCGGGAGCACGGCGCGGAGTCCCTCCGGGTGCTCAACGAGGCCCGGATCCACTCCCTGACGGCCCGCGGCGACGAGAGCCTGACCCTGGTGGCGCGCGGCGCGCGGCTCACCGGGAACGGCAAGGACTTCTACGAGACGTCGTACGCCGGCGGCATGCGGGACCTGGTCGGCGGGCCCGGCGAGGAGGCGGCGCCCGGCAGCCTGCTGGACCGCGCCGGGGACCTCGCGGACGACACGGAGGGGCGCGCTCCGGTACGGGCCGCTGTGGAAGCGGTCCGTACCTGGCAGGATCGCCACCGCGAGGCGCGGAAGGCCGACGACAACGGCGACTACGACGGCGCGCTCCGGCAGGTCATCGGCGACCGCGGCACGACGGGCGAGTCCTTCGACGAGGTGGACTCCAGCCTGGACCGGGCGCAGGCGCACGAGCGGCGGGAGTTCCGGGCGGCCGCGGACGGCGGACGGCGCGCGTTCGCCGGGCTGCCCGCGGGGGCCGCGGTGTTCGCCCTGCTGGGCGCGGCCGCGGCCGTGCTCGGCATCGGGCGCCGGCTGTCGGAGTACCGGTGAGGGGAGGCGGAGAGCGGGTCATGGACAGGAGACTGCGCGGCTGGGGCGGCGTGGCCGGGATGGCGGTGGCGTGCGCGCTGGCGGCGGCCCTGCTCCCCGCCGTACGGCACGAGGCCGGCACCGGCCGGGCCGGGCCGCCCCGTCCCCCGGAGGCGACGCCGGCCCGGCAGGCGGCGGACGAGGACTGCGAGGACCCGGAGGCCAGCCTGCGGCCGTCCGGCGCGGACGGGCCCGCGGTGAACCGGATCCAGGAGAGCCGGCAACTCGTCGTGGGCGTGGACCAGAACAGCTTCCGCTGGGGCTACCGCGACCCGGCGACGCAGGACCTGGTGGGCTTCGACATCGACCTGGTCGAGGCCATCGCCGAGGACATCCTCGGCGAGGACTACCGGGAGCAGGACAAGAAGGTGGTGTACCGCGCCATCCCCACCAACCAGCGGATACCGGCCCTGCAGAAGGGCGATGTGGACCTCGTCGTCCGCACCATGACGATCAACTGCGACCGGATCCGCGACGTCGCCTTCTCCACCGCCTACTTCGAGGCCGGGCAGCAGGTCCTGGCCCCGAAGGGCTCCGGGATCGAGGGCTTCGACGCGACGCTCGCGGGCCGCACGGTCTGTACGGCCGCCGGCTCCACCGGCGAGTCGGAGCTGCGCAAGCAGTCGCACGGCGCGCGGGTGGTGACGGTGCCCAACCAGCTCGACTGCCTGGTCCGGCTCCAGCTCGGCGAGGTCGACGCGGTGGTCACGGACAACGCGCTCGCCGCGGGCCAGGCCGCGCAGGACCCGTCGGTGGAACTGGTCGGCGAACCGTTCACCGAGGAGCCGTACGGCGTGGCGGTGAACCTGGCGGACGACGACCTGGTACGCCGGGTCAACAAGGTGCTGGAGGAATACCGCGCGGGCGGCGCGGACAGCGCCTGGAGAGAGGCGTACGAGAAGTGGCTCGCGGACGACCTGAAGGGCATAGAAGGGCCGCCCGCACCCAAGTACAAGAGCTGACGACGGCGGCGCTCCCGCGGCTGCCACGAGTACAGGAGAGGTGACCGATGGGGGTTCCGGGACCCATCCCCAGCCCCGCGGGGGGACCCGAGGCACCGGTCATGGACCGGGAGGAGGCGGACCGCGCGCTGACGCGGCTCGTCGCCGAACACGAGGCGGTCGAGACCTCGTTGCTGGCCCTCCAGGACCATGCCGGCCGCCGGCTGCTGGAGGGCGCCGGGCTCACCGGCGAGACCAGGATCCGCTGGGCGGCGGCCGAACAGCTCATCACCCTGCTCTGGACGTACTTCGACGCCTACACCGCCGCCCTGGCCGAGGCCCGCGCCCTGCGCTCCCGGCACCGCTGGCCGGGCCACGCGGAACTCGCCCGGCTGACCGAGCTGCTGCGCGGCCCGAGCGTCACGCTCTCCGCGGCCGAGGCCCCGGAGGCGGCCGCGGCCCTCACCGGGGAGGCCAGGCTCAGCGAACGGCTGACCCTCCAGGAGCTCGTCGACCGGATGAACACCGGTTACGCGCGGGCACTGGACGTGGTGGTGGCCGCCGACTCCGTCTGGTCGGCGCTGCCCGCCCGCATCGACATGCTCGCCGCCGAACTGCGGCGCACCCGCTCCCTCGCGCACTCCGTCGGCGTACGCCCCGGTGAACACCCGGCGGGCGACGACCTGGAGCGCATCACCGCGAACCTGACCGCGCTGCGCGCCGAGGTGATCAGCGATCCGCTCGCCTTCTGGACCCCCGCGGCGGGCGGGAGTTCGGCCCCGGGCGGCGGCCGGCCCGACACCACGCGCTACGACCGCGAGGCCCGCGCCCTGGAGGACATCCGGCGCGAGATCGAGGCGGTGCTCGGGGTGCGGCAGGACGCCGAGCGGCGGCTGATGCAGTTGCGGGACGTCCTCTCCCGCGCGGACCGCACCCTCAACGAGGCCCGGGCGGCCCGCGGCGAGGTGCTGGCCAAGATCGCCGCCTCGGAGGTGCCCGCCGTCAGCGGGCCGCCGACCGCGCTGAACGAGCAGCTGGTGACGGCGGCGGACTACCGCAGGCGCTCCCAGTGGCACCGGCTGTCCCCGCTGCTGGAGAGCCTGGAGGAGCGCGCCGAGGACGAGTTGCAGCGGGCCCGCGAGTCCCTGACCGCGGTGACCGCGCCGCTCGCGGTGCGCGCCGAGCTGCGCGGCCGGCTCGACGCGTACAAGGCGAAGGTCTCCCGGCACGGGCTGGCCGAGGACCCGTTCCTCGCCGAGCGGTACGACGCGGCCCGCCGGATGCTGTGGAGCGCGCCGTGCGACCTGCGCGCGGCCGAGCAGGCGGTACTGCGCTACCAGCAGGCGGTCGCGGAGGCGCTGGTGCCCCGGCAGGCCGGACCCGGGGACCGACCGGGGCTGAGGGAGCCGGAGCGGCGGGGACGGGGGGACGGATGAAGGAGTGCCAGCGGCCCGGCTGCACCGGCGGCTACGAGGACTTCGGCCACGGCGAGCTGTACTGCGACGTCTGCGGGCTGGCACCGGTCGTGTCCGCGGACGGCATGGTGGGCTCCGCGGCGACCGGGGTCGCGGTGCCCCGGCGCGGCAGCGGCTCCGGTGCCGCGCCGCGCGCCTCCCGGGACTCCTCCTCGGGGCCGTCGGGCCGCTCCTCCGGGCCGTCGGCCCGCTCGTCGTCCTCGCGCCGCTCGGTGTCCGGCCGGCTGTCGCGCTCGGCCGCCGGGAACGCCACGGCCCGGCAGCTGTCCGTCCGCTCCTCCGGTTCCGCGCCCACCGCCTCCGGGCGGAACCGGCTGGGTGCCGGTCTGGTGACGGTGCCGGAGGTGCCGCGGTCGGACCCGCGCACCGCGGTGCTGCCGAACCCGCAGGTGCCGGAGCGGAAGCGGTTCTGCAGCCGCGGCGACTGCGGTGCGCAGGTCGGCCGCTCCCGCGGCGACCGGCCGGGCCGCACCGAGGGCTACTGCACCAAGTGCGGGCATCCGTACTCCTTCGTGCCGAAGCTGCGCACCGGTGACATCGTGCACGGGCAGTACGAGGTCGCGGGCTGCCTGGCGCACGGCGGCCTCGGCTGGATCTACCTGGCGGTCGACCGGGCCGTCTCCGACCGCTGGGTGGTGCTCAAGGGCCTGCTCGACACGGGTGACGAGGACGCGCTCGCGGCGGCGGTGTCCGAGCGCCGCTTCCTCGCCGAGATCGAGCACTCCAACATCGTCCGGATCTACAATTTCGTGGAGCACCTGGACCAGCGCACGGGCAGCCTCGACGGCTACATCGTGATGGAGTACGTCGGCGGCAAGTCCCTGCGGGACATCGCGAACGAGCGCCGCACCGCGGAGGGCCGCCGTGACCCGCTGCCCGTGGAACGGGCCTGCGCGTACGGGCTGGAGGCGCTGGAGGCCCTCGGCCATCTGCACAGCCGCAATCTGCTCTACTGCGACTTCAAGGTCGACAACGCCATCCAGCAGCGCGACCAGCTGAAGCTCATCGACATGGGCGCCGTGCGGCGGATGGACGACGAGGACAGCGCGATCTACGGAACGGTCGGCTACCAGGCCCCGGAGGTCGCCGAGACCGGGCCGTCCGTCGCCTCCGACCTCTACACGGTGGCACGGACGCTGGCCGTCCTCACCTTCGACTTCCAGGGCTACACCAACGTCCACGTCGACAGCCTGCCGGATCCGGAGACCGTCGACGTCCTGCGCCGCTACGAGTCGTTCTACCGGCTGCTGGTGCGCGCCACCGATCCCGACCCGGGGCGGCGTTTCGCGTCCGCGGCGGAGATGGCGGAGCAGCTGACGGGGGTGCTGCGCGAGGTGGTGGCCCTGCAGAGCGGCCGGCCGCGGCCCGCGCTGTCGACGCTGTTCGGCCCGGAACTGCGGGTCACCGACACCCGGTTGTTCGCCGAGCAGTCGGGCGCGGTGTCGGTGCTCGGAGTCCGGCCGCACGGCGGGGGCGGGTCCGGGGCGGGCCGTCCCGGCTCGGGGGCGAGGGGCACCGCGTCGGGCGCCCCGGGCCCGGACGGGTCGGTCCGGGGCCCGGACGGCTCCGGTTCGGGTGGCCGCGGCGGCCGCGGCAGATGGCGGTTCCGCCGCGGGCTGCCTCCGGCCGGCGCGCCCACGGGCGGTCCCGGGACGGCCGGGCCTGCCGGACCGGCGGGGACGGCGGTACTCGGGGCGGCCGGGCCCGCTGCGGCCGGGGTCCCTGGACAGCAGGGCGGCCCCGGCGGGTACGGGTACGGCGGCACGGGCGGGTACGCGGGCACGGGCGGGTACGCGGGCGCCGGCGGGTACGACGGGACGAGTGGCCCCGGGGTCTCGACGGGGCCGGGGGCCTCACCGGGGTCCGGGGCCGGGGCGGCGACCGGGCTGGCCGCGCACGGTTCGGTGGCCACGGGCGCCACGCACCAGGGCTGGGGACCGTCGGCGGGCTCCGGACAGCCGCTCCCGGACGGCCGCCCGGGCGAGGGCCGGCAGACGGCGGGCGCGTACACGGGAACCGCGTACACGGAAACGTCACACACGGGAACGTCGTACGGCGGCGGCGTCCCCGGCAGCGGGCCCGGCGGCGTTCCCGGTGCCTCGGTGCCCGGTGCCGTCGTTCCCGGTGGCGCGGGTGTGCCCGGGACGGTGACCGGGGGTGTCCCCGGGCCCGGGCAGGTCCTCGCCGGGGCGGAGGGCGGCGGGCAGCCGGTGCTGGCCCCGCTCGACCTGCGGGCCACCGCGCTCGCGCTGCCGGTGCCCCGGGTCGACCCGCGGGACCCCAACGCCGGGTTCCTCGCCGGGTTGCCGGCCGCCGCACCGGCCGAGCTGCTGACCGCGCTGGCCGCGGCCCCCGGTGACTCGGTCGAGCGGCGACTGCGCGAACTGCGCGCCCTGCTGGAGATCGGCGACCCGGACCCGGCCGGTGCCGCGCTGGCCGAGCTGGAGCACGGTCATCCGGACGACTGGCGCATCGTCTGGTACCGCGGCCTCGCGGCCCTGGTGACCGGCGACCGGGAGACCGCGGCGCTCGCCTTCGACGCCGTGTACGACGCGTTCCCCGGCGAACCGGCGCCGAAGCTCGCGCTCGGCGTGTGCGCGGAGGTGCTGGGGCAGCTGGACAACGCCGCCGAGTACTACCACCTCGTATGGGCGACCGATCCGAGCCATGTGAGTGCCGCCTTCGGGCTGGCCCGGGTGCGGATGGCCGCCGGGGACCGCGCGGGCGCCGTACGGGCGCTGGAGTCCGTGCCGGAGGCCTCGATCCACTACACGGCCGCCCGGGTGGCGGCCGTACGGGCGCGGCTGCGCAACCGGGCGGCCCGGGAGCCGCTGCTGGACGATCTCACCGCGGCGGCCCGGCAGGTGGAGCGGCTGCGGGAGTTCGGGCTGGACGCGGTGCGCCGCGAGCAGTTGTCCACCGAGGTGCTGGGGACCGCGCTCGACTGGGTACTCTCCGGTGGGCGCGGTGCGCGGCCGGACGGCGACGCGGCGGGCGCGGAGGCCGGAGGTCCGGCCGGCGACCGGCGGCTTCTCGGCTGCCCGTTCGACGAGCGGGGACTCCGGCTCGGTCTGGAGCGCTCGTACCGGGTACTCGCGCGGCTGGCTCAGCGCGGCGGGGAAAGGATCGAACTGGTGGAGCGGGCCAACCGTCTCCGCCCCAGGACGTGGGTGTGATAGATGCCGCAGGTGCCCCAACCGTCAATCTGCCCGAGCTGCGCGGAGCCGCTGGAGTCGGGTGACAACTTCTGCGGCGCGTGCGGTGCGGCGGTTCCGACGGCGACCGCCGGCCCGGAGCGGCCCGGCGCCGTGACGACCGGCCCCGGGCACGTCCGCCCGGAGCAGCCCGGCCCGGTGACAGCCGCTCCCGGGCACGCCCGCCCGGAGTCCCACGCTTCGGAAGCCGCCGCTCCGGGGCCTGGTGCTCCGGAAGCCACCACTCCGGGGCCCGGGACTCCAGAAGCCACTCCGGCCCCGCAGGCACCGGCCCCGACCACGGCCGCCCCGCAGACTCCGTCCGCGCCCGCTCAGGCTCCGGCCGCTCCAACCCCGGCCGCTCAGACCCCGGCCGCTCAGTCCGCGCCCGCTCAGGCTCCGGCCGCTCCGGCCCCACAGGCTCCCCCAGCTCCGGCTGTTCCCCCTGCTCCCCCTGCTCCCCCAGCTCCGGCTGCTCCGGCTGCTCCGGCTGCTCCGGCTCCGGTCCCTCAGGTTCCGCCCGCAGCGGGCGCGGCCCCACAGAGCGCGACCGCACAGGGCGCGACGGCACAGGACCCCGGCCGGGACGGAACCCCCGCGCCGCCGCCCCACAGC
>NZ_WHPN01000109.1 GCF_009735685.1 Streptomyces lycii
CAGCGGGACCCCGGAACCGTCCCGGCGCGGGTCCTGCTCCGGCAGCTCCGCCGGGGCGCCCGTCTTCGTCGCCGCCCGGGCCGGTGCGGGTCCCGCCCACGCGAAGACCAGCCGGTCCTCGCCCTTCAGAAAGCGCTGGCAGCGCACCCCGCCGGTGGCCCGGCCCTTGCGCGGATACTGGTCGAACGGTGTGACCTTGGCCGACTGCTGGGCCAGGTCGGCGAGCGCCCCCGACGCCCCGGCGACCGTGAACACCACGGCGTCACCGGCCGGGTCGACCGCCGAGAACGCGATCACCTTGGCCTCGCCCGTCAGCTTGATGCCCGTCATGCCGCCCGCCGCACGGCCCTGCGGCCGCACCTGTGCCGCCGGATAGCGCAGCAGCTGCGCCTCGTCGGTGACGAAGACCAGGTCCTCCTCGCCGGTGCGCAGCTCGACCGCGCCGACGATCCGGTCGCCGTCCCGCAGCGAGATGACCTCCAACTCGTCCTTGTTCGCGGGGTAGTCGGGCACCACGCGCTTCACGACGCCCTGCTCGGTGCCGATGGCCAGCCCCGGCGAACTCTCGTCCAGCGTGGTCAGGCAGATCAGCTCCTCGCCCTCGTCCAGGGTGAGGAACTCCGCGACCGGGGCGCCACCCGCCAGGTTGGGGGCGGCGTCCGTCTCGGGCAGCATCGGCAGGTCGATCACCGGCAGCCGCAGCAGCCGGCCGGCCGAGGTGACCGCGCCCACCTGCGCGCGGGCCGTGGACGGCACGGCGGAGACGATCACGTCGTGCTTGACGCGCTTGGCCGGACCGCTGCCGAGCGGATCGCCGTTGGCCGTACGGGCCAGCAGCCCCGTCGACGACAGCAGCACCCGGCACGGGTCGTCGGCGACCTGCAGCGGCACCGCCGCGACCGGGGCGTCGGCCGACTCCAGCAGCACCGTGCGCCGGTCGGTGCCGAACTTCTTGGCCACCGCGGCGAGCTCGCCGGAGACCAGCTTCCGCAGCTCGGCGTCCGACTCCAGGATGCGGGTCAGCTCCTCGATCTCGGCGTTGAGCCGGTCCCGCTCCGACTCCAGCTCGATCCGGTCGAACTTCGTCAGCCGCCGCAGCGGGGTGTCGAGGATGTACTGCGTCTGCACGTCGCTCAGCGAGAAGCGCGCCATCAGCGACTCCTTGGCCTCCGCGCTGTTCTCACTCGACCGGATGATCCTGATGACCTCGTCGATGTCGATCAGCGCGACGAGGAGGCCCTCGACCAGGTGCAGCCGGTCCCGGCGCTTGCGCCGCCGGAACTCGCTCCGCCGCCGGACCACCTCGAAACGGTGGTCGAGATAGACCTCCAGCAGCTCCTTGAGGCCCAGCGTCAGCGGCTGGCCGTCCACCAGCGCGACGTTGTTGATGCCGAAGGACTCCTCCATCGGGGTGAGCTTGTAGAGCTGCTCCAGCACGGCCTCCGGGTTGAAGCCGTTCTTGATCTCGATGACCAGCCGCAGGCCGTGCGCGCGGTCGGTGAGGTCCTTGACGTCGGCGATGCCCTGCAGCTTCTTGGCGCCGACCAGGTCCTTGATCTTGGCGATGACCTTCTCGGGGCCGACGGTGAAGGGCAGTTCGGTGACGACCAGCCCCTTGCGGCGCGCCGTGACGTCCTCCACGGCCACCGTGGCGCGGATCTTGAAGCTGCCGCGGCCCGACTCGTAAGCGTCACGGACCCCGCTCAGCCCGACGATGCGGCCGCCGGTCGGCAGGTCAGGGCCCGGCACGAACTTCATCAGCGTCGTCAGATCGGCGCCCGGGTGTCTGATCAGGTGCCGGGCGGCGGCGACGACCTCGCCGAGGTTGTGCGGCGGCATGTTGGTCGCCATCCCGACGGCGATCCCCGAGGCGCCGTTGACCAGCAGGTTCGGATAGGCCGCCGGGAGCGTCACCGGCTCCTGCTCCTGGCCGTCGTAGTTCGGGGTGAAGTCGACGGTCTCCTCGTCGATCGACTCCGTCATCAGCGACGTCGCGGCAGCCATCCGGCACTCGGTGTACCGCATGGCGGCGGGCGGGTCGTCGTTGCCCAGGGAGCCGAAGTTGCCGTGGCCGTCGACCAGCGGGAGCCGCATGGAGAAGGGCTGGGCCATGCGCACCAGCGCGTCGTAGATCGACGCGTCACCGTGCGGGTGCAGCTTTCCCATCACCTCGCCGACCACCCGCGCGCACTTCACGTACGAGCGGTCGGGGCGCAGGCCCATCTCGTTCATCTGGTAGACGATGCGCCGGTGCACGGGCTTCATGCCGTCGCGGGCGTCGGGCAGCGCTCGCGAGTAGATCACCGAGTAGGCGTACTCCAGGAAGGAGCCCTGCATCTCGTCGACGACGTCGATGTCGAGGATGCGCTCCTCGAAGGGCTCCGGAGGCGGGGTCTTCGTGACTCGGCGGGCCATCGCGGCTGCTGCTCCTTAGAACTGCGCTGAGCTTCGTTCTGACGCGGACCATTGTGGACCCCGCCACGGACAGCGGCGTTCACGACCCGTCCGAAGCGCACGGTACGGGAACTTCGCCAGCTGTCATCACGCTTGCATACAGTGGCAGCACTCATCTCCAGCGCAGTCTTCATCCGCGATCGAAGGGACTACATGCCCATGGGTCACACGGCCACGCAACAGGCCGGGTCCGGCGGCCTGACAGCGACCGAGCACCGACTGGCCAACGGCCTGCGCGTGGTGCTTTCCGAGGACCACCTGACCCCGGTCGCCGCGGTCTGCCTCTGGTACGACGTCGGCTCGCGCCACGAGGTGAAGGGCCGCACCGGCCTGGCTCATCTCTTCGAGCACCTGATGTTCCAGGGCTCCGCGAGCGTCAAGGGCAACGGCCACTTCGAGCTGGTCCAGGGGGCCGGCGGTTCCCTCAACGGCACCACGAGCTTCGAGCGGACCAACTACTACGAGACGATGCCCGCCCATCAGCTGGAGCTCGCCCTCTGGCTGGAGGCGGACCGGATGGGCAGCCTGCTCTCCGCGCTCGACGAGGAGAGCCTGGAGAACCAGCGCGACGTCGTCAAGAACGAGCGCCGCCAGCGGTACGACAACGTCCCGTACGGCACGGCGTTCGAGAAGCTGACCGCCATGGCGTACCCCGAGGGCCACCCGTACCACCACACCCCGATCGGCTCGATGGCCGACCTGGACGCCGCCTCCCTGGAGGACGCCCGGAGCTTCTTCCGGACGTACTACGCGCCGAACAACGCCGTGCTGTCGGTCGTCGGCGACATCGACCCGGAGCGGACCCTCGCCTGGATCGAGAAGTACTTCGGCTCCATCCCGGGACACGACGGCAAGCAGCCGCCGCGCGACGGCTCGCTCCCCGAGACCATGGGCGGGCAGCTGCGCGAGGAGGTCGTCGAGGAGGTGCCCGCCCGCGCGCTGATGGCCGCCTACCGGCTGCCCGAGGACGGCGGCCGCGCCGCGGACGCCGCCGACCTGGCGCTGACCGTGCTCGGCGGCGGCGAGTCGTCCCGGCTGCACAACCGCCTCGTGCGGCACGACCGGCTCGCGGTCGGCGCGGGCTTCGGGCTGCTGCGGCTCGCCGGTGCCCCCTCGCTCGGCTGGCTGGACGTCAAGGCGTCCGGCGGTGTGGAGGTGCCGGACATCGAGGCGGCGGTCGACGACGAGCTGGCCCGGTTCGCCGCGGAGGGTCCCACCCCCGAGGAGCTGGAGCGGGCGCAGGCCCAGCTGGAGCGCGAGTGGCTGGACCAGCTCGCGACGGTCGGCGGCCGTGCCGACCAGCTCTGCCGGTACGCCGTCCTGTTCGGCGACCCGCAGCTGGCGCTGACGGCGGTGCAGCGCATCCTGGAGATCACCGCCGACGAGGTCCGGGAGGTGGCCGCGGCCCGGCTCCGCCCGGACAACCGCGCGGTGCTCGTCTACGAGCCCGCGGAACCGGCGGAGGACGCCGCCGCGGACGACGGGGAAGCCGCCACCGGCGACGAGACCGCTACCGGAACCGGAGAAGGAGAGGCGGCCCAGTGAGCGACGCCGGCACCACCATGACGTTCCACCCCCAGCCGCAGCCGGGGGAGGCCACCCCGTGGGCCTTTCCCGCGCCCGAGCGCGACACGCTGCCCAACGGCCTGACGGTGCTGCACTGCCACCGCCCCGGCCAGCAGGTCGTGGCCGTGGAGGTCAACCTGGAAGCGCCGCTCGACGCCGAGCCCGAGGGCCTGGACGGGGTCGCCACCATCATGGCGCGCGCCCTGTCGGAGGGCACCGACAAGCTCAGCGCCGAGGAGTTCGCCGCCGAGCTGGAGCGCTGCGGCGCGACCCTGGACGCGCACGCCGACCACCCGGGCGTCCGGGTCTCCCTGGAGGTCCCGGCCTCCCGGCTGGCCAGGGCACTGGGGCTGCTGGCCGACGCGCTGCGCGCTCCGGCCTTCCCGGACGGAGAGGTCGAGCGGCTGGTCCGCAACCGCCTCGACGAGATCCCGCACGAGCAGGCCAACCCGGCGCGGCGCGCGGCCAAGGAGCTGTCCAAGGAGCTCTTCCCGGCCGGCTCCCGGATGTCCCGCCCCCGGCAGGGCACCGAGGAGACGGTCGCGCGGATCGACGCCGCGGCCGTCCGCGCCTTCTACGAGGCCCATGTGCGGCCCGCGACCGCGACCGTCGTGGTCGTCGGCGACTTCACCGGCATCGCGCTGGCGGAGGTGCTGGCCGACACGCTGGGCGCCTGGACCGGCGACACCGCCGAGCCGCGACCCGTACCGGCGGTCACGGCGGACGACACCGGCCGGGTCGTCATCGTCGACCGCCCGGGCGCGGTGCAGACGCAACTGCTGGTCGGCCGCGTCGGCCCGGACCGGCACGACCGGGTCTGGGCGGCGCAGGTGCTCGGTGTCTACTGCCTCGGCGGCACCCTCACCTCCCGGCTGGACCGGGTGCTGCGCGAGGAGAAGGGCTACACGTACGGCGTCCGCGCCTTCGGCCAGGTCCTGCGCTCCACCCCGGAGGGCACCGGGGCGTCCCTCCTGGCCATCAGCGGTTCGGTGGCCACGGAGGTCACCGGCCCGGCCCTGGAGGACACCTGGCGGGTGCTGCGCACTCTCGCCGCGGAGGGGCTCGGCGACGACGAGCGGGACACCGCCGTGCAGAACCTGGTGGGCGTCGCCCCGCTGAAGTACGAGACCGCGGCCGCCGTCGCCGGGACGCTGGCCGACCAGGTCGAGCAGCACCTTCCGGACGACTTCCAGGCGCAGTTGTACGCGCGGCTGGCCGAGACGGGCACGGTCGAGGCGACGGCGGCCGTCGTCAGCGCCTTCCCGGTCGACAACCTGGTGACGGTGCTGGTCGGTGACGCGTCCGTCATCGAGGAGCCCGTACGGGCGCTCGGCATCGGCGAGGTGAAGGTGGTCAGCGGCTGACCGGCTCTCCGCGCTGACGGTCCGTCGGCACATCGGCTGACGGGCCGTCAATGCCGAACGGCCCGCAGGCGGAATTGCCTCGGGCCGTTCGGCGTGCGAGGGCCCGGGAGCGCCGAGGGTGGACTTGGGGGAGACGAAGACCTTGTCCCGGTTTGCTCCGCGACGGCGGGGCTGTCGTGTGTCCGGTTTGCTGTAGAGCCTGCCGGTCTCTCCTGTGGTGAAGACAACAAAAACCCGGTTCTGTTTGGCTCTTGCGCCGCGTCCCGCTTAGCGTCTTCCCGGCTGTCCGGCCGAGCACGAGCCGCAAACCGCGGCACCGGGCAGTCATCGCCCAATCCCTCCGGCGCGAGCCGAGGGGAGCCGGGGACCCACGTCCTTGGGGTGAATCGGACGCCTCCGCCAGGTGGTGTCCGTAGGAGACCTTCCTGCTCCGAACCCGTCAGCTAACCCGGTAGGCGAGAAGGAGGGAAAGGAACAGCCACGCCCATGGCGTTGACCCGTGCTGCCGGGAAATCCGGAAAGCATCGCCGTCCCAGCCGTCGCACGACCCGTTCCGGTGTCCAGGCCGCAGGCGTCGCCACGCTCGCCACCGGCGGTGTCGTCGCCACCCTCGCCGGTCCCGCGCTCGCCGCGGACCGCGACACCGGGAGCGCCGAGGACACCGGCCTGCACCGGGCCGTCGTGCTCACCGACACGATCGAACAGCGCATCGGCGACCAGGCCGAGGCCCAGCGGTCCGCCGCCGAGGAGGCCGCCGAGCAGGCCAGGGCCGAGGCGGAGGCCAAGCGCCGGGCCGCCGAGGCCCGGCGGATCGCCGACGCCCGGGAGAAGGAGAAGGAGCGCGCCGCCCGCGAGGCCGAGCGGAAGCGGCTGAACACCTTTGTGTCGCCCGTGGCGGGAAGTTACGTCTCCACGTCCTACCTCGCCTCCGGCTCCGCCTGGTCCTCCGGCAGCCACACCGGGGTGGACTTCCACGCCGCGGCCGGCACCCCGGTCCGCTCCGTGGGCACCGGCACCGTCGTGGAGGCCGGCTGGGACGGCTCCTACGGCAACAGCGTCGTGATCAAGATGAACGACGGCACCTACACCCAGTACGGCCACCTGTCCTCGATCGCCGTCTCCGCGGGGCAGCAGGTCACTCCGGCCCAGCAGATCGGCCTGGCGGGCAACACCGGCAACTCCTTCGGGGCCCATCTCCACTTCGAGGCCCGGACCACCGCCGAGTACGGCTCGCACATCGACCCGGTCGCCTACCTCCGTTCGCACGGCGTCTCCCTCTGACGGGAGCGCCGGAACGGCCGGACGCGCCGCGCCCACGGCGGGCACAGCGGAACGGGTCCGGCGCACCGGAACGCCAGACGCACCGGAACGGCCGGAACCGCCCGCCCCGCCCCGGCGTCCCCGCGTCACCCCAGAAGGCCCCGGCCCCCGGCCGGGGCCTTCGGCGTGCCCGCTGGGGGCCTTCGGCGTGCCCGCTGGGGGCCTTCGGCGTGCCCGCTGGGGGCCTCCGGCGTGCCCGCTGGGGGCCTCCGGCGTGTCCGCCGGGGGGCCTTCGGCGTGCCCGCCGGGCGCGAGCCGGACTTCCTCCTGCCGCAGGCCCCGGCGGCCGGAATGCACATGCCGGATCCCCGCTGCCGTCAACAATTCTCGTTTTGTGGAATACAGTTCGGTAATGGCGTCGAGTACGCGCGTTTCACGGGAACTGAGGTCCGGTCATGCGGAGTCGCGGGTGAAAGGCGATACGGCGGCGGCCGGCGGCCGCCGCATTCCGGCACACGCGGTGTGCGACGCGATCCGGGACGACATCGTCTCCGGGGTGTATCCCTTCGGCGGCAGGCTGACCGAGGAGCTGCTGGCCCGCCGCTACGGGGTGTCCCGGGTCCCGGTCCGCGAGGCCCTGCGCACCCTGGAGTCCGAGGGGTTCGTCACGACCCGCCGGCACGCGGGCGCGTGTGTGGCCGAGCCGTCCGAGCAGGAGGCCGCCGACCTGCTGGAGATGCGGGCCCTGCTGGAGCCGCTGGGGGCGGCCAGGGCGGCCCAGCGCCGCACCGAGGCGCACCTCAAGGTGTTGCGGGGCCTGGTGCGGCTGGGGCGCGAGCGGGCCCGCCAGGGACAGCACGCCGACCTGCGCCCGCTGGACGGCTGGTTCCACGAGACCCTGGCCCAGGCGTCCGGGAGCCCCAGCCTGGTTGCGCTGCTGACCCAGGTCCGCCGCAAGATCGCCTGGGTGTACGCGGCACCGCAGCCGCCGTCCACGGCCGAGCTGTGGAGCCGGCGCGGCGCCATAGTCGACGCCGTCGCGCGCGGTGACGCGGAACGGGCGCGGACGCTGATGGCGGCCCATGCGGAGCTGCCGCCGCCGGACGGTTACCGGCTGCGCCGCCCGGCCGCGGTGAGGAATCCGAAACAAACCGTCAACATCTCTCGCGCCCGGAATTAACAGAACGGCCGTAGAAAAGGAGTGGACGGAAATGCTCCGCTGCATTTCCGCGCGGCAGCCTGTCCTCGGGTAAATCGCAGAGGCCCGGAAAACGGCGGAGCCGCGGCCGCCGCAAAGGGCTGCCGCGGCTCCGCCGCGCTGTTCTCCGGGCCCGGGGGCTGTCCCGTAATCCCCGGCCGACCGGCGCACTGCGCCGGACGCGGTGCGCCACCGGGCGAAGGGCGCGCCTCGTGCCGGGCGAACACCGGGCGAAGGGCCGGCCTCGGCCGAGCGACCCCCGGCGATCCCCGGCGACACCGAGCGCATCCGCGCGGTCCGGCCACGCGGTTGCGCTGTGCCGTGCCTGCCGTCGTGCGCCCGCCGGGGACCGGGGGAGAGCCCCCTGCGCCGGTCAGACCGTCTCGGGAAGCTCCTCGAGGCCCTCGGCGACCAGCTTCGCCAGCCGCTCCAGCGCGGCCTCGGCGCCGTCCGAGTCCGAGGCCAGCACGACCTCCTCGCCGCCCTGGGCACCCAGGCCCAGCACCGCGAGCATCGACGCGGCGTTGACGGGGTCGCCGCCGTTCTTGGCGATCGTCACGGGGATGCCGGTGGCCGTCGCCGCGCGGACGAAGATCGAGGCGGGACGGGCGTGCAGGCCCTCGGCCCAGCCGACGTTGACGCGGCGCTCTGCCATGGTGTTGCCCTTCGGATCTTGGGAGGGACTGTTGTCTAGACCAGTCTCTCACGGTGCTGTGGGTGCTCGACCCGGCCTTGCGGGGGCCACCGTACCCGGCGTCCGGGTTCCCGCGAAGCGGGCCCCTCGGCCGTACGCTGGACCCCATGCAGACGCCGCCTGCGCACGCGTACCCGACCCACTGGGAGGCCGACGTCGTACTGCGCGACGGCGGCACCGCCCGGATCCGCCCGATCACCCCGGACGACGCGGAACACCTGGTCAGCTTCTACGAGCAGGTCTCGGACGAGTCGAAGTACTACCGCTTCTTCGCGCCCTACCCCCGGCTGTCCGACCGCGATGTGCACCGCTTCACCCACCACGACTACGTCGACCGGGTGGGCCTCGCGGCGACCGTCGGCGGCGAGTTCATCGCCACCGTCCGCTACGACCGCATCGACGCCTCCGGCCGCTCCGCCACCGCGCCCGCCGACGAGGCCGAGGTCGCCTTCCTCGTCCAGGACGCGCACCAGGGCCGCGGTGTCGCCTCGGCCCTGCTCGAACACATCGGCGCCGTCGCCCGTGAGCGCGGCATCCGCCGCTTCGCCGCCGAGGTCCTCCCCGCCAACACCAAGATGGTCAAGGTGTTCACGGACGCCGGCTACACCCAGAAGCGCAGCTTCGAGGACGGTGTCGTCCGGCTGGAGTTCGACCTGGAACCGACCGACCGCTCCCTGGCCGTCCAGCGCGGCCGCGAGCAGCGCGCCGAGGCCCGCTCCGTCCAGCGGCTGCTCGCCCCCGGCTCCGTCGCCGTCGTCGGCACCGGCCGGCAGCCCGGCGGCATGGGCCGCACCCTGCTGCGCGGCCTGCTCGACGGAGGGTTCACCGGCCGTGTGCACGCGGTCAACCACGCGTTCCCGGAGGACCTGACGGTCCTGGAGCCGGAAGGAGTGCCCGCCCACCGCTCCGTCGGGGCCATCGGCGAGCCGGTGGACCTGGCGGTCGTCGCCGTACCGGCCCGGTCCGTGCCCGCGGTGGTCGCCGACTGCGGCGAGCACGGCGTCCAGGGCCTGGTCGTCCTCTCCTCCGGTTACGCCGAGAGCGGCGCCGAGGGCCGGGAGCGGCAGCGCGAGCTGGTCCGCCAGGCCCGCTCCCACGGCATGCGGATCATCGGCCCGAACGCCTTCGGCCTCCTCAACACCGCCCCGGCCGTCCGGCTCAACGCGGCCCTCTCGCCCGAGCTGCCGCCGCCCGGCCGGATCGGCCTGTTCACCCAGTCCGGCGCCATCGGCATCGCCCTGCTCTCGGCGCTGCACCGGCGCGGCGCCGGGCACATCGGCGTCTCCAGCTTCGTCTCCGCGGGCAACCGGGCGGACGTCTCGGGGAACGACTTCCTGCAGTACTGGTACGACGACCCGGACACCGATGTCGCCCTGATGTACCTGGAGTCCATCGGCAACCCGCGGAAGTTCACCCGGCTCGCCCGGCGCACCGCCGCCACCAAGCCCGTGGTCGTCGTCAAGGGCGCCCGGCACACCGGCTCCGCGCCCACCGGCCACGCCGTGCCCACCACCCGCATCCCCGACGCGACGGTCTCGGCTCTCTTCCGGCAGGCCGGCGTGATCCGTGTGGACACCGTCACCGAGCTGGTCGACGCCGGGCTGATGCTCGCCGGCCAGCCGCTGCCGCGCGGCCCGCGCGTGGCCATCCTCGGCAACTCCGAGTCGCTGGGCCTGCTCACCTACGACGCCTGCCTCACCGAGCGGCTGCGCCCGCTGTCCCCGGTGGACCTCACCACCGCCGCGACCCCGGACGACTTCCGCGAGGCGGTCACGGCGGCGCTCGACGACGACGCCGCGGACGCGGTCGTGGTCACCGCCATCCCCTGGGTCGGCGACACCGCCGAACAGCTGCCCGAGGAGGGCCCGGCGCTGGCCGCGGCGCTGCGCGACGCGGTCGCCGCGAGCCCCGCCCGCAAGCCGGTCGCCGTCGTCCACCTGGAGATGGAGGGCCTGGCCGCGGCCCTCGGCGCGCCCCCGCCCGCGGAGCCCGGCCCGGACCCGGCCGCCCCGCCCGGCCCCGGCATCCCCGCCTACCCCGCCGCGGAGCGGGCGGTACGGGCCCTCGCCGAGGCCGTGCGCTACGAGGAGTGGCGGCGCCGCGACGCCGAGCCCGGCCGGGTTCCCGAGTACGAGGACATCGACGAGGCCGGGGCGGGCGCCGAGATCGAGGCGCTGCTCGACGCCGCGGAGGACGGCCCGCGCAGCTTCCCGCTGCCCGCCGGTCCCGCGGCGTCCCTCCTCGCCCGCTACGGCATCGCCGTACGGCCCTCCCTCCCGGCACCGGACCCCGACGCCGCGGCCCGTGCGGCGGCCCGGCTCGGCTACCCGGTGGCGCTCAAGACGACCGCCCCGCACCTGCGGCACCGCGCCGACCTCGGCGGTGTCCGCCTGGACCTGCCCGACGAGGAGGCGCTGCGGCGCGCCCACGGGGAGCTGACCGGCGCCCTCGGCAAGCCCGAGGAACTCCGCCCGGTCGTCCAGGCCATGGCGCCCCGGGGCGTGGACACCGTCGTCCGCGCCGCCATCGATCCCGCGGCCGGCGCCGTCCTCTCATTCGGCCTGGCCGGGGCTCCCTCGGAGCTGCTCGGCGACACCGCGCACCGTCTCGTCCCGGTGACCGGCCGGGACGCCGCCGAGCAGATCCGGTCGGTCCGCGCCGCCCCGCTGCTCTTCGGCTGGCGGGGCTCGCAGCCCGTGGACACCGCCGCCCTGGAGGACCTGCTGCTGCGCGTCTCCCGGCTGGTCGACGACCACCCGGAGGTCGTCGCGGTCGAGCTGGAGCCGGTCGTGGTCGCCGCCCGCGGACTCGCCGTACTGGGCGCCTCGGTCCGTCTCGCACCGTCCCCGGCCAGCCCCGACCTGGGCCCGCGGCGGCTGCCCGTGTACTGAGCCGGAGCGGGGGCGGTCCGGCCGCCGGCGCCCCGTAGGATGGAGCCATGGCGAAGACCGGTACCACCACCCAGGGGTTGCGCGCGGCGATCGAGCGCAGCGGCTACTACCCGGCCCTCGTGGCCGAGGCGGTGGAAGCCGCCGTGGGCGGTGAACCGGTCGCGTCGTTCCTCGTGCACCAGGAGACCACCTTCGACTCCAACGAGGTCCGCCGCCATGTGACCGTGCTGGTGCTCACCGGCACCCGCTTCATCGTCAGCCACACCGACGAGCAGGCGGCCGACGGCACCTCCCCGTCCCCGTACGCCACGACCTCCACGGAGTCGGTCAAGCTCGGCCGGATCTCCTCGGTCGTGCTCAGCCGGGTGGTGGCGAACCCGGAGTCCTACACCCCGGGCACCCTGCCCCGCGAGGTGGTGCTCACCATCGGCTGGGGCGCCGTCAGCCGTGTCGACCTGGAGCCCGCCGCCTGCGGGGACCCCAACTGCGAGGCGGACCACGGCTACACCGGCAGCACCACCGCCGACGACCTCAGCCTGCGGGTCAGCGAGGCCGGTGACGGCCCCGACGCCGTCCGCCAGACGCTGGCCTTCGCCCAGTCGCTCTCCGAGGCCACGGTCGCCTCGACCTCCGGCCGCTGACGCCGATGGCACAGCCCGCGTCCGCCGGTTCCGCCTGGCCCGAGCCGCAGCCCCTCGACCCGCGTTCCGCTCCCGTCCCGCGCTACGGCACCGGCTCGCTCGCGGACCTGCTGCCGACGCTCGCCGCCGGCCAGGGCGTACCGGGCCAGCAGGCGGGGCTCGGGTTGCCGGCCGCCGACCGCAACTGCGTCTTCCTCGTCGACGGCCTGGGCTGGGAGCTGCTGCGGGCCCACCCGGACGAGGCGCCCTTCCTGACCTCGCTGCTGGACAGCTCCCTCGGCGGCACCGGCCGCCCGCTGACCGCGGGCTTCCCGTCCACCACCGCGACCTCCCTGGCGTCGGTCGGCACCGGTCTGCCGCCCGGCGCGCACGGCCTCGCCGGGTACACCGTCCGGGACCCGGCGAGCGGCGCGCTGATGAACCAGCTGCGCTGGCGGCCCTGGACCGATCCGCACGTCTGGCAGCCGCATCCCACGGTCTTCCAGGCCGCCGACGCCGCGGGCGTCCACACCTGCCAGGTCTCCGCTCCGGACTTCGAGCAGACCCCGCTGACGAAGGTCGCGCTCAGCGGCGGCACCTTCCACGGGCGGCTCACCGGCGAGGAGCGGATGGACCTGGCCGCCGAGCAGCTCGCCGCCGCCGACCGGGCGCTCGTCTACACGTACTACAGCGAGGTCGACGGCAAGGGCCACCGCTTCGGCGTGGACTCCGACGCCTGGCGCGGCCAGCTGATGTACGTCGACCGGCTGGCGCAGCGCCTCGCCGAGCAGCTGCCGCCCCGCTCCGCGCTCTACGTCACCGCGGACCACGGCATGATCGACATCCCGTTCGACGAGGAGTCCCGGTTCGACTTCGACGAGGACTGGGAGCTGAAGGCCGGCGTCGCCCTGCTGGGCGGCGAGGGCCGCGCCCGGCATCTGTACGCCGTGCCGGGCGCCGCCGGGGACGTCGAAGCCGTCTGGCGCGAGGTGCTCGGTGACCGGATGTGGGTCGCGGGCCGGGACGAGGCGATCGCGGCGGGCTGGTTCGGCCCGGTCGAGGAGCGGGTCTACGGCCGTATCGGCGATGTGATCGCCGTGGCCTGCGACGACGTCGCGGTGACCGCCTCGCGCACGGAGCCCAACGAGTCGACCATGGTCGGGCTGCACGGCTCCATGACCGCCGCCGAACAGCTCGTGCCGCTGCTGGAAGTCCGTACCTGACCCCCGCGCTCCGACCGGAAGAACCCTCTCAGCCATGCCCGAACTTGTCTTCTTCAGCGGCACGATGGACTGCGGGAAGTCGACGCTCGCGCTGCAGATCGAGCACAACCGGTCCGCCCGCGGCCTGCAGAGCCTGATCTTCACCCGTGACGACCGGGCCGGCGAGGGGAAGCTCTCCTCCCGGCTCGGCCTGGTCACCGAGGCCGTCGAGGCGGCCGGGGACTTCGACTTCCACGCGCACCTGGTGGCCCACCTCTCCGCCGGCGGCCGGGCCGACTACGTGATCGCCGACGAGGCGCAGTTCCTGTCCCCCGAGCAGATCGACCAACTGGCCGGAGTCGTCGACGAACTGGGCATCGACGTCTTCGCCTTCGGGATCACCACCGACTTCCGCGGCAAGCTCTTCCCCGGCTCCCAGCGTCTGATCGAACTCGCCGACCGGGTCGAGACACTCCAGGTCGAGGCGCTGTGCTGGTGCGGCGCGCGGGCCACCCACAACGCCCGCACGGTGGGCGGCCGGATGGTGGTGGAGGGCGCGCAGGTGGTCGTCGGCGACGTGGGCCTGTCCGGCGGCGACGCCGACGAGGTGGGCTACGAGGTGCTCTGCCGCCGCCACCACCGGCGCCGCACCACGGCCGCCGCCGCCCGCGCCGCGGCGCTCTCCCCGGACGTCCTGCCCGTGGACCGGCCCGCCCCCGAGCCCGCGGACCCGCCGGGACGGGCGGCCGCACCGGTCGTCGGCGGGCCGCCCGTCAGCGGGCCGAACGCAGCAGGCTGAACACGGCGCCCTCCGGGTCGGTGACCGTCGCCGCGCCCCGCCCCGAGGGGTCGTCGCCCGAGGCTCTGAGCACTCTGCCGCCCAGTTCGGTGACACGGCGGGCGGCGGCGTCGGGGTCGTCGGTCTCGAAGTACGTCATCCAGCGCGGGGCCCGGTCCTCGTCCGACATCCGCACGGCCGCGACGGGGCGGCCCTCCAGATGGAGCGTGACCAGTTCCGGGCCGGCGTCCTCGGTCTCGTAGCCGAAAACAGTCGCATAGAACTTCACGACCGTGACGTCCGGGGTCAGCAGCTCGTTCCACGCCTGGGTCCCCGGCTCCCCGGCGGCCATCGCCCCGGTCAGCCCGTGTCCCTGCCACACGCCGAACACCGCGCCGTACGGGTCCGAGGCGATGACGAGCCGCCCCGCGTCGCCGGCGCTCAGCGGGCCGACGGCCACCGTGCCGCCGCAGGCCCGGATCTGCTCCGCGGTGGCGTCCGCGTCGTCGGACGCCAGATAGGTGGTCCAGGATCCCGGCAGATGACGCCCCGGCGGGAGCACGCCCATGCCCGCGACCTCCCGGCCGCCGAGCTGCGCGCGGACGTACGGGCCGAGCTGTCGGGGTCCGGGCGCGAACGTCCAGCCGAACAGGGCGCCGTAGAACTCCTCCGTCGCGGCCAGGCTGTGCGCCATGAGGCTCACCCAGCAGGGCGTGCCCGGCGTGCGCCGGGTCACTGGCTCGGTCATCGTCAGTCTCTCCTCGGGATCCGCCGGACGTGCCGTCGCGCGCGAAGGGCGCCTGAGCGGTGCAACGGCACCGGCCCGCGTCCCCGGGGACGGCCGCGCCACAGCGCGCGGCTTTGCCGAGAAGGATGCCCGTTTTGCAGTTGCGTATACGCACAGATGGCCGCGGTGTCCGAGAGGCACCCCAGGACGGCTGGTTTCCGAAGGAGCGGTGGCGGGAGGATGGGGCCATGGAACCCACGATCACGGCCTCCGCCCTCGCCCGGCGGCTCCCGGCACCGGTGCTGCTCGACGTCCGCTACCAGCTGGGAGGCCCGCCCGGCAGGCCCGCGTACGAGGCGGGACACATCCCCGGCGCCGTCTACGTCGACCTGGACACCGAGCTGGCCGGGAAGCCGGGACCTGCCGGCCGCCACCCGCTGCCGGACACCGGCGTCTTCCAGGCGGCCATGCGCCGCGCGGGCGTCTCGGCGGACCGCGAGGTCGTCGTCCACGACGGCGGCCAGGGCTGGGCGGCGGCGCGCGCCTGGTGGCTGCTCCGCTGGGCGGGCCACCCGTCCGTACGGGTCCTCGACGGCGGCCTCGCCGCCTGGACGGCGGCGGGAGGCGAACTGACCACGGAGGAGACACGGCCCGCCGAGGGCGACTTCACCGTCGTACCGGACAGCGTCCCGCGGCTGACCGCCGACGAGGCGGCGGAGCTGGCCCGGACCGGTGTGCTCCTGGACGCCCGGTCGGGGGAGCGGTACCGCGGCGAAACCGAGCCGATCGACCCGGTCGCCGGGCACATCCCGGGCGCCGTCTCCGCGCCGACCACGGACAACGTCACCGGGGACGGCCGCTTCCGGCCGGCCGGTGAACTGGCCGAGCGCTTCCGGGCCCTGGGCCTGACCGCCGGCACCCCGGCCGGCGTCTACTGCGGCTCCGGCGTCTCCGCCGCGCACGAGATCCTGGCCCTGGCCGTGGCGGGCGTCCCGGCCGCCCTGTACGTCGGTTCCTGGAGCGAATGGTGCTCCGACCCGGCACGCCCGGTCGCGACCGGCCCGGAGCCCGGCTGACCGGGCAACCGGCCGCCCGTACGGGGCTGTTACATTCACCGTCCATGCGATCACGTGAGTTCGACCGCGACTTCCGCGAGCGGTCCCGGCGGACCCGTGCCCGGGGCATCGGCTTCTTCGCCGTGGCCGGGCTCCTGTGGGGCTGGTGCGCCCTGCTGCTCCTCACCCCGTACGAGGTCGACCGGAAGCCCGGTGACCCGTACCCGGAGGAGTGCGTGTCGCGGCTGTTCACGGACGGGGACACGGCGAACGAGGGCCTGTTCCGCGGGGACTTCTGCGAGAACGAGCGGGACTGGCCGGAGGCACTGGCCGTTCTCGGGCTGTCCGTCCCGGCGGCGGTCGTCGGTGCCGTGCTCTTCACCAGCGGAAGCGTGAGCTGCCGGATGAGCGCCCATGCCCAGGCGATGCGCGAGCTGGACCGGCTGAGCGACCCGCCCCGGGCGTAGTGCCGGGACGGGGAGCCGACCGCGAGCCCCGTACACACGCGAGATCCCCCGGTGCCGGGCGAACCCGCTGCCGGGGGCGGAGCGAGCCGTGCGCCGGCCGGCTGGTCCGGCCGGTCCCGCCAGTCGTGTCGCTTTGGGCAACGTCCGTCCAGACCCCGGTGCCCGGTACTGCGAAGACGGGGTTGACTCTCGCACTGTGTCAGCCAGTGAAGTGGCCGGTGTCATGTTCAGCATTGGAGCATTCGCCAAGTACGGCGGCGTATCGGTGCGCATGCTGCGCCACTATGACGCCGTGGGGTTGTTGCGTCCCGCCCATGTCGACCCGCACACCGGCTACCGGTTCTACGAAGCCGGCCAACTGGCCCGGCTCAACCGTGTGATCGCGCTCAAGGAGTTCGGCCTCACGCTGGATCAGGTGGGGGCCGTCCTCGACGGTGCACTGGAGGCCGGTGAGTTGCGCGGGATGCTGTGGTTGCGCCGGGCCGAGCTGGAGTCGGCCATGGCGGCCGACGCGGCGCGGATGGCGCAGGTCGAGGCGAGGCTTCGGATGATCGAGAGTGAGGGACAGATGTCGTCCGACGACGTGGTGGTCGAACGGATCCCGGCGATGCGTGTGGCAGAGCTGACGGCCGTTGTCGAGAGCTTCGAGCCGCAACTCGTCACCCCGGTGATCACCTCGCTCTACGAGGAGTTGTGGAGCCGGATGCAGGCCGCCGGGCTCCGGGCGAGCGGCGCGGCCGTCGCCTACTACGAGAAGCCCGAGGGGCCGGTGACCGTGCATGCGTCCATCCCCGTCGACTCCGAGCCGGCCCCGGTGCCCGACTTCTCCGTGGTGGATCCACCGGAGGTGGAGGCCGCGACACTGGTGCGCAAAGGCCCGGCAGAGCAGGTCATCCCCAGCGTTCAGGCGCTTGCTCGATGGATCGACACCAATGGCTGTACGTCGACGGGTCCCGCCCGTGAAGTCACTCTCTCCTGCCCGCACTGCGGCGACCACGCGGTGACCGAGTTGCAAGAGCCGGTCGCCCGCCGCTGAAGTGCCCTCGCCGCACTCGGGTACGGCAGCAGAGAAGGATGGCGGCGAACGGAGTGCGGCCCGGCGGGCGATGGCGAGGTTGTCGCATCGCCCGGCCAAGCCGCCGCCACCGTTCGAGGTGGTTGACGCAGCGTTCGACGGCGTTCCTCTGCTGGGACGCCTCCCCGTCGAAGCCGGGCGGGCGTCCGCCTCGGCGGCCCCGCCGCAGGCGGGGCCGCCCCTACCCGCCTACCCGGTCACCCGACCAACCGATCAAAGAGATACGGCCTAGTCCTGCTTCTTGCGGCGGGTGCCGAAGACGATCTCGTCCCAGCTGGGCACCGCCGCGCGGCGGCCCGGCCGTACGCCGTCCGCCTCCGCCTGACGGTCGGTGGTCCCCGTCAGCCGGTCCCGGTGTCCGCCGACCGCGCGCGGCATCAGCACGTCCGCGTAGGCCGAACCGGCACCCGCCGCGGCGGCGGGCGGCGCGGACGCCGGCGGCTCCTCGGCCTCCGGCTCGTCGTCCGACGGCACGTCACCGGGCTCCGCGCGGGACGAGGACGTCTGCTCGGGCACGACCAGGTCGCCGCGGAAGCTCGGCACCGCCTCCAGCAGGCTGGTCAGCGAGTCCCGCTCCCCGGCCCCCGAGCCGGTGGCCGAGCCTGTGGCGCCGGCCGCGCCGGTCTCGTCGCCGTCCGCGGCGTAACCGGTCGCGGTGCGGTCGGCGCGCTCGGTGCGGTCGCCGCGCTCCGTCCAGTCCGGGCGCTCGGAACGGTCGGGCCGCTCGGAACGGTCCGGCGGTACGGCCCGGTCCAGCGGCCGATCACGCGGCAGCCGCGCGATCCGGGGCACGAACGGGATGCTCGGCTCGGGCGTGTCGTCGGTCTCGCCGATGAGCGACCGGGCCTCGTCGTCGACCGCCTGGACGAGACGGCGCGGCGGGTCGTAGGTCCAGCTCGCCGTGTGCGGCTCGCCCGCCACCCGGTAGCCGAGCAGCACCTCCCAGGTGCCGTCGTCCCGCCGCCAGGAGTCCCACTGCACGGTGTCCTTCTCCGCGCCGCGCAGCAGCAGCCGCTCGGCGACGGCCTCGCCGAGCTGGGGACCGGTGTTCTCGCCGGGGCGTCGCACGGGAGTCTTGCGGGCACGCTCGGCCATGAACGCGCGCTCGGCGAGCACGGGGCCCTCGAAGCGCCGTACCCGCTCCACGGGGATGCCCGCGAGCTGGGCGACTTCCTCGGCGGTGGCGCCGGACCTTATACGGGCCTGGATGTCCCGGGGGCGGAGGTGGCTCTCCACCTCGATCTCGATCTGGCCGAGACGCGCCCGGTCGTTGCGCACCGCGGCGCGCAGACGCTCGTCGATCGGAAGGGTGTACTCCGTGCTGTCCGCAGCCTTCAGCACCAGCCGTGTGCCGTCGTTGCTGACGGCCACGACGCGCAGTTCGGGCATCGGGACCTCCCGGGTGGTGCCTGCCGACGTCACGTGCGTCGCTGCTTCCGCTAGACGAGTGTGGCCTGCCCGGGTGCAGCCTGCCACAACATTGCCGAGTTGCCCGGCGTGTCGGGCATCGGCCCTGATCCGCCGTATCAGACACGGTCCAGCCGCTCGCCACGCAGCGTGACCCTGTCGTCCGTCCTGTGCACCCTACCCATGTCCGGCCGCGACTCCGCCAGTCGGAGTGCCGTCCCGGGGCCTCTTCCGCAGGTCCGGGCGGCCGGACAGGGGCCGGAGCCAAGGTTCGTCAGACTACTCCATTCGGGCCATCCGGGGTGGGGTGGCGCGCAGTTGACTTTGCGGCAGGGGGCGAACCAGGCGGTTTGCGGTAACCGTCGGAGGTGGGGAGATTCACACGATCCACAGAAGCGGAATCTTCATCTCCGCTACCGTGTACGGACAGTGACGACGGGCCATGGGAAGCCGGCCCCGCCGGTCAGTCCCCGAGGACCCGCCGCAGATACGGGTTGCCGAACAGGCGCCCGGGATCGAGCCGGTCACGGAGCGCGGTGAACTCGCCGAACCGCGGGTAGACCCCGGCGAGATACGCGGCGTCGCGGGTGTGCAGCTTGCCCCAGTGCGGCCGCCCCCCGTGCGCCGTCATGATCCGTTCGACCGCGGAGAAATACCCCTGGTACGGGGTGCCCCGGTAGAGGTGCACGGCGATGTACACGCTGTCCCGGCCGGACGCGGTGGACAGCGTGATGTCGTCGGCCGGTGCCGCCCGTACCTCGACGGGGAAGCCGATACGGAAGTCCGAGCGGTCCACCAGCGCCTTCACCTCCCGCAGGGCGGCCATCCCGGCCTCGCGCGGGACGGCGTACTCCATCTCCGTGAAACGAACCCGGCGGGGGCTGGTGAAGATCTTGTAAGGGATGTCGGTGTACGTCCGGGCCGACAGCGCCCGGCTGGCGATCCGGGCGATCCGGGGCACGGCCGCGGGCACCGCCCGGCCCACGGAACACGCGAGCTGGAAGACGCCGTTGGAGAGGAACTCGTCCTCGAACCAGGCGCCCGCCCGGCCGAGCGGCGCGGCCGGGCCGGAGGTGCGGTTGTTGCGCTTGGTGTTGCAGTTGCCGGTGTGCGGGAACCAGTAGAACTCGAAGTGGTCGTTCTCGGCGACGAGTTGGTCGAACGCTCCGGTGACCCGGTCGAAGGACATCGGGGCCTCGTGCGCGGTGAGCAGGAACAGCGGCTCGACCGCGAAGGTGAGGGAGGTGACGACGCCCAGGGCGCCGAGCCCCGTCCGGGCGGCGGCGAACACGTCCGGGTGCTCCCGCTCCGAGCAGCGCAGCAGCGAGCCGTCCGCGATGATCATCTCCAGCTCGGTGAGCTGCGCGGCGACGGACGCCGAGTCGCGCCCGGTGCCGTGCGTCCCGGTGCCCACGGCTCCCGCGGCCGTCTGCCGCATGATGTCGCCCATGTTCGCCAGGGACAGGCCCGCGGCGGCCAGGTCCTCGTTGAGCTGCCACAGCGGGGTGCCCGCGCCGACCGTGACCGTCCCCGCCTCCCGGTCGATCCGCCGGACCCCGGCCATCCGCTCGGGGCGTATCAGCACCCCGTCGGTCGCCGCGGCCGCCGTGAACGAGTGGCCGGTGCCGACCGCCTTCACCCGCAGTCCGTCCTCGGCCGCACGCGTCACCGTCCGGGCCAGCTCCGCGACGGAGGCGGGAGCCGCCGTCCGGGCGGGCCGGGCCGTGACAGTGCCCGCCCAGTTGCGCCACTCGGTGCCGGGCGCCGTGCCGCTCTTCCCGCTCACGCTTCTTGATCCCTCCGCCGCCGGCCTCGAGTATCGGCTCCCGGCGGGCGCCACGTCGACACCCGGGCGTCGTTCCGGCTGCCGGAGGCGGGTGGCAGGATCGGCGTCATGTCCGATCAGTCAGATTCCGCTCCGTACGACGCCCTGCTCCTGCTGTCCTTCGGCGGCCCCGAGGGCCCGGACGACGTGGTGCCGTTCCTGGAGAACGTCACCCGGGGCCGGGGCATCCCGCGCGAGCGCCTCGAGGAGGTGGGGCAGCACTACTTCCTCTTCGGCGGTGTCAGCCCCATCAACGACCAGAACCGCGAGCTGCTCGCCGCCGTCCGCGAGGACTTCGCCGCGCACGGCCTCGACCTGCCGGTGTACTGGGGCAACCGGAACTGGGCCCCGTACCTGAGCGACACCCTGCGCGAGATGGCGACCGCCGGCCACCGCCGGATCCTCGTCCTCGTCACCAGCGCCTACGCCTCCTACTCCGGCTGCCGGCAGTACCGCGAGAACCTCGCGGAGTCGCTGGCCCTGCTGGAGGACGAGGGGCTGCCCGTGCCGCGCGTCGACAAGCTGCGGCACTACTTCAACCATCCCGGCTTCGTACGGCCCATGGTCGACGCGACCCTCGCGGCCCTCGCCGAGCTGCCCCAGGACGTCCGCGCCGGCGCGCACCTGGCGTTCACGACGCACTCCGTGCCCACCGCCTCCGCCGACACCTCGGGCCCGCCCGGGCAGCACGGCGACGGCGGCTCGTACGTCACCCAGCACCTGGACGTGGCCCGGCAGATCGCCGAGGCGGTGCGCGAGACCACCGGCACCGAGCACCCGTGGCAGCTCGTCTACCAGTCCCGCAGCGGCGCGCCGCACATCCCCTGGCTGGAACCGGACATCTGCGACCACCTGGAGGCGGCGCACGGCGCGGGCGTGCCCGCGGTCGTCATGGTCCCCATCGGTTTCGTCTCCGACCACATGGAGGTCATCTACGACCTCGACACCGAGGCCGCCGCGAAGGCCGCGGAGCTGGGGCTGCCGGTCTCCCGCGCGAGCACGGTCGGCGCCGACCCGCGGTTCGCGGCCGGCATCCGCGAGCTGGTCCTGGAACGCGCCGCCCGCGAGCGGGGGCAGGCCGTGGACCGGTGCGCGCTGGGCGCGCTCGGCCCCAGCCACGACCTGTGCCCGGTGGGCTGCTGCCCGGGCCGGACGCCGAAGCCCGCCGCGGCCGGAGCCGACGACCCGTACCTCGAGGACGCCCGGTGACCGGGGCGACGGCGGAGCAGCTGCTGTCGGTGGCGCGCGAGGCCGCGCACCGGGCCGGGACGCTGCTGCGCGACGGCCGCCCGGCCGACCTGGAGGTCGCCGCGACGAAGAGCAGTCCCATCGACGTCGTCACCGAGATGGACCTCGCGGCGGAGAAGCTGATCACGGAGTTCATCGCGGAGCGCCGTCCGGAGGACGGCTTCCTCGGCGAGGAGGGCGCCGACCGGACGGGCAGCAGCGGGGTCCGGTGGATCATCGACCCGCTCGACGGCACCGTGAACTATCTCTACGGGCTGCCGACGTGGGCGGTGAGCATCGCGGCGGAGGCGGACGGCGAGACCGTCGCCGGGGTGGTGGCGGCCCCGGTGCGCGGCGAGACGTTCCACGCCGTGCGGGGCGGAGGCGCCTGGCTGGGGGAGCGGCGGCTCGCCTGCCGGCCGTCGCCGCCGCTGGAGCACGCGCTCGTCAGCACCGGCTTCAACTACCTCACCGGGCGCCGCACCCACCAGGCGGCGGTGGCGCAGCGGCTGCTGCCGCTGATCCGGGACATCCGGCGCGGTGGTTCGGCGGCGATCGACCTCTGCGACCTCGCGGCGGGCCGGCTCGACGGCTACTACGAGCGGGGGCTGCACCCGTGGGACTTCGCCGCGGGCGAGCTGATCGCCCGGGAGGCCGGTGCCCTCACCGGCGGCCGTCCGGGTGAGCCGGTGTCGGGGGACCTGACGGTGGCCGCCACACCGGGCGTCTTCGAACCGCTCCAGCGCCTGCTGGAGGACTTCGGCGCCTGGCACGACGGGCAGCGCTCCGAGGACCCGTCCGCGGACGGGCGTCCCGCCGGCGGGGCCGGCTGAGCCGGTGGCGCTCCGGGCGCCGGCGCAGCGGCGGGCCCCGGCGGACGCGAGGGCGCCCCGGTACCGTCTCGCGG
>NZ_WHPN01000110.1 GCF_009735685.1 Streptomyces lycii
CGCCCGCCTCTCCGGACCCGACCCTCTCGTTGTCGCCCGGCCGCCGCCCGTCGTATGGTCCGGGCCCCGGTTTTCGTCGGGTTCCGGCGGGTCTCCGGGTGCGGGCGCCTTTCCGGGCCTGTCCCCTCCCGCCGTCCCCCGGCTGCCGCCCGTCGTATGGTCCGGACCCCCCGGTTGTCGTCGGGGTCCGGCGGTTTTCGGGTCCGGGCGCCCTTCCGGGCCTGTCCGC
>NZ_WHPN01000111.1 GCF_009735685.1 Streptomyces lycii
CGCACGCCCGCCGGTGTGGCCCGGCCGACGACGAGCGGCGAGGGGTTCGGCCCGTATCCCGCCGGGCAGGACCCGGCCTTCGCGGCCGGCGGCACGGGCCGGGAAGGCCGGCCGCAGAGTACGCCGCCGCGCGGCAGTCCGATGCCGCCCGGCTTCACCGCGGCCCCGCACCCCGCCGGAGACACACACGGGGGGCAGCGGCCCTCCGCCCCCGCCCGCCGCCCGGCGGACGACGCCCCCGACGCGGGGCAGCGGGAGGGCCGCACCGGTCGCGGCATAGGGGCGTGGGCGCGCCGATTGGCCGGCGGCGGGCGTCCCGCGGCCCGGCCCGGCCCCGAGGAGACCGCGCCGCCCGAGCGCGATCCGTACGACCGGTGGGCCACCGCCGAGGCCGCCGAGGCGAACCGGCGCTGGCCGGACCCCTCCGAGATCCTGCTGACCGCCCTCGGCCCCGGCCCCCGGCTGTGGGAGCGCGGCCCGGGGCACCCGGACGCCCTCGTCGTCCGGCTCGGCACCGCGGACCGGCGCACCGCACCGGCCGTCCCCGTCACCGTGGACCTGCGGCGCACCGGCTCCCTCGGCCTCGCCGGGCCGCGTGCCCGGCTGACCGGACTCGCCCGCTCCGTGGTCGCGCAGCTGGCGGCCCTGCACTCCCCCACCGACCTCGAACTCGTGCTGATCAGCACGGACCGCGGCCGGGACGCCCGGCAGCGGATCGCCGACTGGTCCTGGCTCGGCTGGCTGCCCCAGCTGCGCCCGGCGCACGGCCAGGACTGCCGGCTGCTCCTCGCCTACGACCGGGAGCAGGCCACGGCCCGGATCGCGGAGCTGGTCCGGCGGCTGGACGAGGCCCCGCCGCCCGGTACCGGAGCCGCCGGGAGCCCGCCGGGGCCGCACACCGGGCCGTACACGGTCATGATCGTCGACGGCGACCCCGGCTCCGCCTCGCTGCGGGAGGCCACCGTCCGGCTCGCCGCCTCGGGGCGCTCCGTGGGCATCCATCTGCTCTGCCTGGTGGAGACCCCGGCGGCCTCCCCCACGGCGCCGCTGCTGGCCAACTTCGAGGCGGCCCGCGCCTCGTCGCCCGCCTTCGGCGAGTGCGGGGCGGTGGCGATGCTCAGCGGCGACGTCGCGACGGGGCTCCGCGTGATACACCTCCCGACCGCCCCGCAGCGGGGTCATTCCGCCTCCGGCGCGGCCCCGACGACCAGCGGCACGGGCTCGGTGCGCCCGGAAACGCGGCCGCGCCCCGGCACGGGCCCGGCGGGCGCGGGGGAGCCGGCCGGCACCGGCCGGGACCCCGGCCCGTACGGCACCTCGTCCACCGGCTCGTACGGCACCTCCTACGACAACGCCTCGCCCGGCACCTCCCACGAGACCTCGCCCGGCACCTCGTACGACACCTCGGCCGGCACCTCCTACGACACCTCGCCCGGCGCCTCGTACCGCACCTCCCGCGAAGCCGCGGACCGCGCCCGGGCGGCGGCCGGAAGCCCCGGCTCCGGGCCGCGGCCCTCCGGTGTCCCGGGCGCCGGAGGGCCGGAACCGCACCCCGCCCCCGGGGCCGGACGGCCGCCGCACGGTGCCGCGGCTCCGTCGGCGCACGGCACCGGCGGGCGGCCGGACGTGCCGGACAACGGGACCGCCGCCGTGGCGGACTCCGTGTCGGGCGCCTGGGCCGAGCGGTTCGCGCGGTCGCTGGCCCCGCTGCGCGCCCCGGACGCCGGGTCCGGCACGGCGGGTCCGGGCGGTTCCCGGCGGGTCGCCGTGGCGCTGCCCCGGTCGGCCCG
>NZ_WHPN01000112.1 GCF_009735685.1 Streptomyces lycii
CGTGGCCGTCCGCGGGTTCCGGCTGAACGCCGCGCCCGTCGGTGCCGTACTCATGCGTGCGGGACCGGTCCTCGGGGCCGGCGCCCGGGCCCGCCCCGCCGTCGGCATCGGATCCGGCGGGCCACTGCCCGGCAGGCCCACCCCCAGGGGCCGGCCCGGAGGCCGCCCCGGCTTCGGCGGTCTCCGGGCCGCCGGGCCGTACTCCTTCTCCGCCGCCGCGGTGCTCCGCGGGCACGGCGGCGTTCCCGTCCGCGGACCACGCCCCGGCAGGCCCGGCTGTGGGCGTGCCCCGGCCGTCGGTCCCCTGCTCTCCGGCC
>NZ_WHPN01000113.1 GCF_009735685.1 Streptomyces lycii
GAGCCCTGGCCGCCCTGGCCGCCCTGGCTGCCCTGGCCGCGGGCGTCGCGGCGGCCGGTCTGCTCGTACGCCGCCGGCGCTGAGCCGGGCGTCCGCCCGCACCACACCCCCGCCGCCCCCGGCACGACCCGGGGCGCACCATCCGACAAGGAGTCCCCGCCGTGTCCCAACCCGTCGACACCGGACTGCCGCGCAGCACCGCGCACAGCCCCTCCTGGGCGATGCTCAACCGGCTGGCGCCGGGCACGGCGGCGATGAGCCCCGGCCGGCAGCAGGCCCCCGTCCCGGCACAGGCGGCGCCGATGGCGTCCGCCGGCACCGGGGCCGCGTACCAGCAGCCCGCTGTCCGCGAGCGGATCGACTTCTGCATCCCCTGCAACCCGTACTTCCCGACCCCCCACATGTTCGGGCGGCTGCGGGAGTCGCTGGAGACGATCCTGACCTACTACCCGAGCGACGCCGGCACGGTGACCGCGGAACTCTGCTCGGTGCTCGGCCTCAATCCGCAGACCGTCGCCATGGGCAACGGCTCCACCGAGCTGATCACCTGGATCGACCATCTGCTGGTCGGGAAGAGCCTCGCGATCCCCGTACCGACCTTCGGCCGGTGGACGGACCAGCCGCTGGAGACGGGCAAGCGCGTCGACATGTACCAGCTGCGGGAGGAGGAGGACTTCGTGCTCGACCTCCAGGGGTATGTGCGGTTCATCCGGCGCCGCGGCTCCCGGGTGGCCGTCGTGTGCAACCCGAACAACCCCGACGGCGGCTATCTGCGCCGGAGCCAGGTGGTGTGGCTGCTGGACGAACTGGCCGACCTGGACCTCGTCGTGATCGACGAGTCGTTCATCGACTTCGTGGACGCCGAGCGGGCGCCGTCCGTCGCCGACGAGGCCGCCATCCGGCCGAACGTCGTCGTGCTGAAGAGCCTCGGCAAGAACTTCGGGCTGCACGGCATCCGGTTCGGCTATCTCGTCGCCAACCCGGCCCTCGCCGGGACCGTCCGCCGGGCGCTGCCGAAGTGGAACCTCAACTCCTTCGCCGAGACGGTCGTTTTCATGCTGCGGGAGTACGGCGAGGAGTACCGGCATAGCCTCACCATGGTGTCGAGCGACCGGGCCAACATGGCGATGGCGCTCGCCGCGCTGCCCGAACTCGTGGTGTTCCTGTCCCAGGGCAACTTCCTGCTGGTCAAGCTGCCCGAGGGGGTGGACGGCGCGGTCCTGCGCGACCGGCTGCTCACCGAGCACGGCGTGTACGTCCGGGAGTGCGGCAACAAGCTCGGCAGCAGCAGCCGCTTCCTGCGCCTGGTCGTCCGGCCCCGCCCGGACGTCGACCGGCTGCTCGCCGGACTCCGGGCCTGCCTGTA
>NZ_WHPN01000114.1 GCF_009735685.1 Streptomyces lycii
CGGTGGGCGCGGCCGTCAACGGGACGAGGGCCAGGGCGCCGGCCAGCAGGGCGGTGCCGATCGGGCCTCTGCCGGTGCGCCGGTTCGTACGGGCCGGTATGCGCATGGGGACTCCTCGCGGTCCTGCGGCAAGGGGGAGGGGTTCCTCCCCCGATGCCGGGACAGTACGAGGACATGACAAGAGGGGACGAGGGCGGAACAGGACGACAGAAATATGGTTCGGAGGCTATCGGCCGACTAAGCGGTACGAGTTGGCCCGTATGGGAAATCTCCCGGCAACACGGCTTCATGGCCCGATGGGACGGATGCCCCGGTTCGTACCGCGGAACGACTCCCTTCGGCGTCATCCCGCGGCAATGGAACCGGCCGCTCCGGCATGGCCGGAAAGGGCGATCAGCGCACCGGTCCGTCCGCGCGTTCGACCTTCCGGGTGCCGGACGGCGTGCGGTACGAGCGGAGCCACCGGGTGCCGGCGGCCCGGTCGGACTTGTCCGAGACCGCGTAGTAGTCCATCTGTGCGCGCTCGGCCGTGACGTCCAGGACGCCGTAGCCGTGCGAGTCCATGTCGAGCCACTTCACATGGCGGTTGGCGGCCCGGACCGCGGCGACGGCGACCGGCGAGACGGTGTGCGGCGGCACCCGGAGGATGTCGTCCAGATTGTCGGAGGTCACCGAGGTCACCACGAACTCCGTGGCCGCGGAGCCGGACAGCGGGTAGGTCGCCGCCCGCACCGGCACGTCGTTCGCCCAGGCCATGTGGATGTCACCGGTCAGGAAGACCGTGTTGTCGATGCCCCGCTCGCGCAGGTGCTCGAGCAGTTCCCGGCGGTCGTCGGTGTAGCCGTCCCACTGGTCGACGTTGACCGCCAGCCCGCCCTCCGGTATGCCCAGCAACTCCCCGATCGGCCCCAGCAGACGCGCCGGTACGGAGCCGAAGGCTACCGGGGAGATCATCACCGAGGTGCCGACGAGCTGCCAGGAGGCGTCCGACGCGGCCAGCCCGGCCTTCAGCCAGTCCAGCTGCGCGCGGCCGGTGATCGTGCGGTCCGGGTCGTCCACCTCGCCGTTGCCGACCGAGGACTGCGCGGAGCGGAACGAGCGCAGGTCCAGCAGGTGCAGATCGGCGAGCCTGCCGAAGCGCAGCCGCCGGTAGGTGGTGCCGGCGGTGGACGGGCGTACGGGCATCCACTCGAAGTACGCCTGCTTCGCCGCCGCCGTGCGCGCCGCCCAGTCGCCCTCCTCGCCCGGGGTGTGGTTCTCCGCGCCCCCGGACCAGGCGTCGTTGGCCATCTCGTGGTCGTCCCAGATGGCGATCACCGGGTGGGCCGCGTGCAGCGTCTGGAGATCGGCGTCGGTCTTGTAGTTGCCGTGCCGGGCCCGGTAGTCGGCGAGGGTGGTGATCTCGTGCCCGGGCACGTGCCGGCGCGGCGCCCCGTCCCGCCCGGGGTACTCGCCGGTGGCGTACTCGTAGATGTAGTCGCCCAGGTGCAGCACCGCGTCGAGGTCGGCGCGGGCGGCGAGGTGGCGGTACGCGGAGAACCAACCGGACTCCCAGTTGGCGCAGGAGACCACGCCGAAGCGGACGCCGTCCGCCGCCGCGTCGTGCGCCGCGGTGGTGCGGGTGCGGCCCACGGGGGAGTACGTGCCGCCCGTGGCGAACCGGTAGAAGTAGCCGGTGGCCGGGCGCAGTCCGCGTACGTCGGCCTTGACCGTGTGGTCGGCCGCGGCGGTGGCCGTCGCGGTGCCCCGGGCCGCGACCGAGGAGAAGGCGCTGTCCTCGGCGACCTCCCAGTGGACCGTCACGTCCGGCCCCCTGCCGGAGCCGGGCAGCGCGTCACCGGACGGCGTGACCCGGGTCCACAGCAGGACGCCGTCGGGCAGCGGGTCCCCGGAGGCGACGCCGTGCCGGAAGACCGGGGCCGTCCCGGCGGCCAGCGCGCTCGGCGCGGCGGCCAGCGGAAGCAGCGCGGCGGAGGCCGCGGCCGCCTTGACGACGGTGCGGCGGGAGGTGGTCTCTGCGGGAAGGGCACGAAGATCGGTCACGGCCGATCACATTACTGTCAGGTACACCGAACGGGTGGGCGAACACGGGATGTTCACCCACCCGTTCGACGCCGGCGGCACGCGGCCCGCGCGCCGTGGCCCTCCGGTTACTTCTCGAGCGCCTTCGCGACGGCGGCCTGGAACTGGTCCGGGGTCATCGGGGTGTTCTCCGTGCCCTCCACGACCAGCTTCTCGCCGTCCATCTTGAAGGTCGGCGTGCCCTGCACGTCCTTGGCCGACTCGAACTTCTTGGCCATGGCCTGCGCCCACTTGTCGTAGGTGCCGTCCTTCACGGCCTTCTCGAACTCCTTGTTGTCCTTGAGTTCCTTGACCTGGTCGGAGACTTCGAGGAGGTAGGAGTCGTCGGAGAACTTGTCGTCCGACTCCTCGGGGTGGTTCTCCTTCGAGTACAGCGTGTGCTTGTACTCCAGGAACGCCTCCGGGCTGACGTCCAGGGCGGCGCCCAGCGCGCTGAGGGAGTTCTTCGAGCCCGAACCGGGGGCCATCTCGTCGATGAAGGCGGCCATCGTGAAGGACGCCTTGTAGGCGCCGTTCTCGATGTCCTTCATCATCAGGTCACCGGTGGTCTGCTCGAACGAGGCACACGCGGGGCAGCGCATGTCCTCGTACACCTCGAGGGTCTTCTCGGCCTTCTCGTCACCGATGACGACCGTGGTGCCGTCCTTGCCGGAGGTGTTCGCCGGCTTGACGAGCTTCTTGTCCTTCGCCGCGGCGGTCCAGTCCTTCGAGGACACCTTGCCGCCACTGCTGTCATTCATATTGGTGACGGCGAAGCCGACGCCGGCGGCGATCGCCAGGACACCCACGATCGATGCCGCGACGACGAGCTGCCGGCGCATCTTGTCCTTCTTGGCCTGCCGCTCCCGCTCGGCACGCAGCCGCTCGCGGGCGGCCCTCTTGGCTTCCTGGGTGTTGCGCTTGCTCATGGTGGTTTCCTGCTCCGTGGTCGGTGAGGTCGCGGATCGCTGTGATCGATAGCACAGTTCGGCAGCTCCGGGGCTCGGCCGTCACCCGGTCGTGACGTGCCGCTCCGCTCAGGCCGCTGCCGGACGGGGCGGTCCGCGGCGTACGACGGAATGCGCGAGCAGGGGCTGTCGGCGGCGGGCCCGGGGCCGGTCGGCCCGGCGCGCCCCGCGTCG
>NZ_WHPN01000010.1 GCF_009735685.1 Streptomyces lycii
CCGGGGACCCGACCGCGGCCGCGGCGGCCTCGATCGCGGCGCCCTGGTCGGCACCGCCGCCCGGCTGCGCCGCGGCTCCGCCCTTGCCCTTCTTCTTGCGCTTGCCGCCACCGCCGCCACCGACGGCCGTGGCCTGGTCCATGTGGACGATGACGCCGCGCCCGTTGCAGTGCACACAGGTCTCGGAGAACGACTCCAGCAGGCCCTGGCCGACCCGCTTGCGGGTCATCTGCACCAGGCCGAGCGAGGTCACCTCGGCCACCTGGTGCTTCGTACGGTCGCGGCCCAGGCACTCCAGCAGCCGGCGCAGCACCAGGTCCCGGTTGGACTCCAGCACCATGTCGATGAAGTCGATCACGATGATGCCGCCGAGGTCGCGCAGCCGCAGCTGGCGCACGATCTCCTCGGCCGCCTCCAGGTTGTTCCTGGTGACCGTCTCCTCCAGGTTGCCGCCCTGGCCGGTGAACTTGCCGGTGTTGACGTCGACAACGATCATCGCCTCGGTCCGGTCGATGACCAGCGAACCGCCGCTGGGCAGCCACACCTTCCGGTCCAGCGCCTTGAGCAGCTGCTCGTCGATCCGGTACGTGGCGAAGACGTCGACGTCGGACGTCCACTTCTGGAGCCGGCCGACCAGGTCCGGGGCGACGTGCGAGACGTAGCCGTGGATGGTCTCCCAGGCGCCGTCACCGCTGACGATGACCTTGGTGAAGTCCTCGTTGAAGATGTCGCGCACGACGCGGACGGTCATGTCCGGCTCGCCGTACAGCAGGGTCGGCGCACCGCCGCCCTTCGCCTTCTTCTGGATCTCCTCCCACTGCGCCTGGAGCCGCTCGACGTCCCGGCGCAGCTCGTCCTCGCTGGCGCCCTCGGCGGCGGTGCGCACGATGACGCCCGCGTCCTCGGGGACGATCTTCTTGAGGATCTGCTTGAGCCGGGAGCGCTCGGTGTCCGGGAGCTTGCGGCTGATGCCGGTCATCGAGCCCTCGGGCACGTAGACCAGGTAGCGGCCGGGAAGGGAGACCTGGCTGGTCAGCCGCGCGCCCTTGTGACCGATCGGGTCCTTGGTGACTTGGACGAGCACGGACTGGCCGGACTTGAGCGCGGTCTCGATACGGCGCGGGCCGTGCGCCATGCCGAGCGCCTCGAAGTTGACCTCGCCGGCGTAGAGGACGGCGTTGCGGCCCTTGCCGATGTCGACGAAGGCGGCCTCCATGGACGGCAGGACGTTCTGCACCTTGCCCAGGTAGACGTTGCCGACGTAGCTGGTGGCCTGCTCCTTGTTGACGAAGTGCTCGACGAGGATGTCGTCCTCGAGCACCCCGATCTGGGTGCGCTCGCCGCTCTGCCGGACGACCATCACCCGCTCGACGGCCTCACGGCGCGCCAGGAACTCGGCCTCGGTGATGATCGGCACCCGGCGGCGGCCCTGCTCGCGGCCCTCGCGGCGGCGCTGCTTCTTGGCCTCCATCCGGGTCGAGCCCTTGATGGACTGCACCTCGTCGAAGCCGGTGCCGGGCTCGTCCTTCTTGCGCGGCTCGCGAATCTTGACGACCGTGCGCTCCGGGTCGTCCTGGGACGCGTCGGCCGGGGCCTCGCCCGCGTCACCGCTGCGACGGCGGCGGCGACGGCGACGGCGGCTGCTGGAGGAGCCGCCGGACTCGCCGTTGTCCTCGTCCTCGGCCTGCTCGGCGGCCTGCTTCTCCCGGCCGCCCTCCGCGGACTCGGCGGACTCGTCGGCGCGGTCCGCGGGCTGCTCGCCCTGCTCGCCGTGCTCGCCCTCGCCGTTCTCGGCGCTCTCGCCCCGGCGGCGGCGACGGCCGCCGCGGCGCCTGCGGCGGGCGGGACGGTCACCGGAGTCCTCGTCGCCGTCCCGGTCCTCCGGTACGACGGCGCCCTCCTCGGTGCCCTCGGCATCCTCGGTGTCCTGCGCCGGGGCCTCGTCCCCGGCCCGGTCCGCGGTGTCGGCGGCCGTGGCGCCGCGGCGGCGGCGACGGCGGCCGGCGGCCGCGGGGGGCGGCTCCTCCTCGGCCGTCTCGTCGTCCTCGCGCTCGCCCGCCGCCTCGGCGGCGGCAGCGGCCGCGGCACGCTCCGGGGTCTGGAACATCGGCTCGGTGAACACCGGGGCCTGGAACACCGCCGTGGGCGGCCGGACCGCGCGCCGGCGGCCACGGCCGGACGGCGCCGCTTCGGTCCCGGTCCCGGCCTCGGTCCCGGTCTCGGTTTCGGACGTGCTCTCGGCACCGGCGGTACCGGCGCTCTCCGCCGCGGCGGCCGGGGCCTCCTCGCGTCCGCCGCGGCGGCGGGTGCGGCGCGGCCGCTCCGGAGCGGCCTCCTCGGCGGGGGCGGAAGTGTCGGCAGGGGCCGCGGTGTCGTCGGCGGCCGGGGCCACCTCGGGCTCCGCGAGACCGGTGCCGGTGGACGGCGCCTTGCGCGCGGTACGGCGGCGGGTGCGTCCGGCCGTCCCGGGGTAGTCGGCCTCGGCGGCGGCTCCGGCCGCGGTGACCGGGCGGTCACCGTCGTCGGCGCTGCTCGGCTCGGCCTCGTTCGTACCGCCCTGGGCGGCCTCGGCCACCTCGTCCGCGGCGGCGGCCTCGGCGGGGGCACCGGCCGGAGCGGTCGCCTTGCGCACCCGGCGGCGGGTACGGCCGCGGGCGGGCTCGTCCTCCCCGGCGGGCGGCGCCGTGACGTCGGCGGGCGCCACGGCGGGGGTCTGGTCGGCGACGACGGTGGGCTCGTCGATGTCGCCGTCCCCGCTCACCCGGGGCGCGCCGGCGGGCGCGGTGGCCTTGCGGGTCGCGCGGCGCCGGGTCCTGGGTGCCGGCGCGGCGGGCCCGGTTTCGGTTTCGGTGGACACGTCCTCCGCGGCGGGCGTCCCGGGGGCGGCCGGCGCGTTCCCGGCGGCGACGGCGGCCGCGTCCTGGGCACCGGACAGCTCGTCGTCGTCCTCGGCGGCCGCGTCTGCGGCGGCCTCCTCCTGGGCCTCGGTGATCTGCGCGGCCGTCCCGGCCGTAACGGCGGGCTCGGGTGTCGCGGCGGGCTCGGGCGCGTCGGCGGTCTCGCTCGGCTGCGGCGGCCCGGCCGGGGCGGTGGCCTTGC
>NZ_WHPN01000115.1 GCF_009735685.1 Streptomyces lycii
CCAGCGGCCGCCGTCCCCGGACGCGCCGTGGCACAACCCCGTCCCGGCGTTCGAGGAAGAGCGGCCCGGCCCGGACACCGGACGGACGGACCCCGATCGTTCCGAGCCGGGACGGACGGAGTCTGCACGTTCCGGCCCCGATCGTTCCGGCCCCGATCGTTCCGGCCCCGATCGTTCCGGCCCCGATCGTTCCGAGCCCGGACGGACGGAACCTGCACGGACCGAGCCCGAACGTTCCGAGCCCGGACGGACGGACCCCGAACATTCCGAGCCCGAACGTTCCGGCTCGCAGGCCGAGTCCCGCCCGCAGGCCGAGTCCGGGCCGGAGGCCGGGTCCGGCTCGCAGGCCGAGTCCGAGCCGCAGAACCCGCGGACCGGCCGGCCCGGGACCGCCGGGGGGCCCGGCCCGGAGTCCGGTTCCGACCGGCCGGCGCCCGGAGCGTGGCCCGTCCCGGAGGCCGGTGAGCCCGGCGAGCGGTCCGGCCCGGAGGGCGACGGGCGGCCGGGACCGGAGAAACCGTCGAACCCCGAGGGAGGCGAGTCGTGACCGACGTCCTCGACGTCGTATGGCGGCTGCTCGCCGTCTTCGTGGCCTTCCTCGTGCTGCCGCTCGTCGTCGGCCAGACGGAACACAAGGTCATGGCCCACATGCAGGGCCGCCTCGGCCCCATGCGGGCGGGCGGTTTCCACGGCTGGGCACAGCTCGTCGCCGACGGTGTGAAGTTCGCGCAGAAGGAGGACGTCGTCCCGGCGGGCGCGGACCGCAAGGTCTTCCAGCTGGCACCGGCCGTCGCCCTGCTGCCGTATCTGCTGGTGCTGGTCGCGATCCCGGTCGGCCCGGGTGACGCGGTCGGGCAGCACGTCGACGCGGGCGTCTTCTTCGTGCTCGCGGTGATGGGTGTCGGGGTGCTCGGCTCGCTGATGGGCGGCTGGGCGTCGGCGAACAAGTTCTCGCTGCTCGGCGGTCTCCGTACGGCCGCGCAACTCCTGGCGTACGAACTGCCGATGCTGCTCGCGGCCGCCTCCGTCGCGATGGCTGCCGGAACGGTGTCGCTGACCGGCATCCTGGACGGCTTCCAGTGGTGGTGGCTGCCCTGGCAGATCGTCGGAGCCCTGGTGTTCTTCACGGCGGGACTGGCCGAACTCCAGCGCCCGCCGTTCGACATGCCCGTCGCCGACTCGGAGATCATCTTCGGTGCGTACACCGAGTACACCGGCATCCGCTTCGCGCTGTTCCTGCTCGCCGAGTACGCGGGCATCGTCGTCCTCTGCGGGCTGACGACGGTCCTCTTCCTCGGTGGCTGGCACGGCCCGGCGGGCATCGAGGGCCTCGGCTGGCTCTGGACGCTGCTGAAGACGGCGCTGCTCGCCTTCGTCGTCATCTGGCTGCGGGTCAGCTATCCGCGACTGCGCGAGGACCAGTTGCAGAAGCTGGCCTGGACCGTGCTCATTCCGCTCGCGCTGGCGCAGATCGCGCTGACCGGCGTCGTCAAGGTGGTGATTTCCTGATGTCCCCGATCCCCGGCAGCGGGCTGGCCAAGGGCCTGGCCGTGACGCTGCGGACGATGACGCGGCGCGCGCACACCGCGCAGTACCCGGACAAGCAGCCGGAGCTGCCGCCGCGTTCGCGCGGAGTGATCGGGCTGTTCGAGGAGAACTGCACGGTCTGCATGCTCTGCGCACGCGAGTGCCCGGACTGGTGCATCTACATCGACTCGCACAAGGAGACGGTCCCGCCGGCCGCCCCGGGCGGGCGCGAGCGCAGCCGCAACGTCCTCGACCGGTTCGCCATCGACTTCTCGCTGTGCATGTACTGCGGGATCTGCATCGAGGTCTGCCCGTTCGACGCGCTGTTCTGGTCCCCGGAGTTCGAGTACGCGGAGACCGACATCCGCGACCTCACCCATGAGCGGGACAAACTGCGCGAATGGATGTGGACGGTGCCCGCGCCACCCGCGCTGGACCCGGCGGCCGAGGACCCGAAGGAACTGGGCGCGGCCCGCAAGACGGCCGACAAGATCGCCGCCGCCGAGGCCGAGGCCGCAGCCGCCGCCGAGGCCACGGGCACCGCCACGGGCACGGACACGGGCACGGGCACTGCCGGAGACACGGGCACGGCCCGGGACAGGAGTACGGACCCGGGCACGGGCACGGACGCAGCCCCGGGCACGGGCACCGGGTCCGGCACCGGACCCGGCGACGGACCCCGGACAGGAGGCGGCGCATGAGTCTTCTCGCCGCGCAGACGCAGGGCTTCCTCTCGCCCACCGGAGTCGAGATCGCGTTCCTGCTCGTCGGCATCGTCACCCTCGGCGCGGCCGTCGTGACCGTCACCACCAAGCAGCTGGTGCACGCGGCCCTGTGGCTGGTCGTGGCCCTCGGCGGGCTCGCCGTCGAATATCTGCTGCTGACCGCCGAGTTCATCGCCTGGGTGCAGGTGCTCATCTACGTCGGTTCCGTCATCGTCCTCCTCCTCTTCGGGCTGATGCTGACGCGCGCCCCCATCGGCCGGTCGCCGGACGCGGACTCCGGCAACCGGTGGGTGGCGCTCGGTGTCGCCGTCGCCGCCGCGGCGGCGCTCGTCTGGGTGGTCGTCGACGCGTTCCGCGCCACCTGGATCGACCTCGACGGGCCCGCCCGGGGCACCACGGAGGTCTCCGGGCGGATGCTCTTCCGGCACTGGGTGCTGCCCTTCGAGGGGCTGTCCGTGCTGCTGCTCGCCGCGCTCGTCGGCGCCATCGTCCTCTCCCGGCTGCGCAAGGACACGGAGGAGAAGCGCTGATGCATCTCGCCTATCCCGCGGTGCTGGCCGCGCTGCTCTTCTGCACCGGTCTGTACGGGGTGCTCGCCCGGCGCAACGCCATCCTCGTCCTGATGTCCGTCGAGCTGATGCTCAACGCCGTCAACCTCAACCTCGTCGCCTTCGACGTCTGGCTCCGCGACGCCCTGCACGCCGGACAGGCCCTGACGCTGTTCACGATCGCCATCGCCGCCGCCGAGATCGGCATCGGGCTGGCGATCGTGCTGCTCGTGTACCGCAACCGGGGCAGCTCCGACATCGACCGGCTCCGTGACCTCGCCGAGGGTGACGCCCAGGACGCCGCCGCACCACCGGACGGCCCGGGCGGGACCGGACCCGGCGGCGCGGGGCGGGGCCCCGGCACCCCGCCCGGTGACGGGCCGGACGGAACGGACAACGGCGGAACGGACAACGGCGGAACGGACAACAAGGCGGAGGCCGCCGCGTGACGACCACCACCCTCGCGACCCTCGTCCCCCTGCTGCCGTTCCTCGGCGCCGTCGCGGGGCTGCTGACCGGCCGGCGGGCGCCCGGCTTCGTCCGGCCGCTGGCCGTACTGCCGACGCTCGCCGCCGCCGTGCTCGCCGTCCTGGTCGCGCTGCGGCAGGGCGGCGGGGACCCCGTCGACGCCGCGACCCGGCTCACCCCCACCGGCTCGGTGCCGATCGACCTGGCCCTGCACCTCGACGGCTTCGCCGTCCTCGTCGCCGTCCTCGTCGGGCTGGTCGCCACCTGCGTACAGCTCTACTCGACCGGCTATCTGCGCGACGACCCGCGCTACTCCTCCTACGCGGCCTTCGTCTCCCTCTTCACCGCCGCGATGCTGCTCGTCGTCTACTCCGGCGACGTCATGGTGCTGCTCGTCGGCTGGGAGGTCATGGGCATCTGCTCGTACTTCCTGGTCGGCCACTACTGGGAGACCGAGGCCGCCCGCTCCGCGTCCCTCAAGGCGTTCCTGGTCACCAAGCTCGGCGACGTACCCTTCCTGATCGGCATCTTCGCGCTCGCCGCCGACGCCGGAACGTTCCGCATCAACGGCATCCTCACCGCCGCGAACTCCGGCGACGGGCTCGACCACCCCACGCTCGTCGCGCTGCTGCTGCTCGCCGGGGTCGCCGGCAAGTCCGCGCAGTTCCCGCTGCACACCTGGCTGCCCGACGCGATGGCGGGCCCCACGCCCGTCTCCGCGCTGATCCACGCCGCGACCATGGTCGCCGCCGGTGTCTACTTCGTCGCCCGGCTGCTGCCGGTCTTCGCCGCCTCGGCCGCCGCCATGGTCGTCCTCGGTCTGATGGCCGCCGCCACCATGGTCGGATCGGCGCTCGCGGCCCTCGCCCAGGACGACATCAAGCGGGTCCTCGCCTACTCGACCATCGGCCAGCTCGGCTACATGACCGGCGCCCTGGCCGTCGGCGAGCGGGGAGCCGCCGTCTTCCACCTGCTCACCCACGGTGCCTTCAAGGCCCTCCTCTTCCTCGGTGCCGGTGTCCTCATCCATGTCGCCGGGACGAACTCGCTCGCCGCCATGTCCCGCATGCGGGATCTGCGGCAGCGGGCCCCCGACGCCTTCTGGACGATGACCGTCGCGCTGCTGGCGCTGGCCGCCGTCCCGCCGTTCAGCGGCTTCTTCTCCAAGGAGGCGATCCTCGGCGCGGCCGAGCACGCCGCCCTCGGCGACGCGCCGGGCGTGCCCGTCCTCGCGGGCTGGACCGTCCTCGTCTCCGGCCTGGTCACGGCCCTCCTCACCGCCGCGTACGCCTCCAGGCTGTGGCTGCTGACGGGCGTCCCGGGCGCGAAGCCGGAATCGGGCGCGGCCGCCACCGCCGAACCGGGCCCGCCGTCCACCGCGACCGCCGCGCCGTCCCCCCGGGCCGCCTCCGGTGCCGCCCCCGGCCCCCGCCCGGCAGCCGGACCCGAGCCCGGAGCCGAAGCCGGAGCCGGGGCAGCCGGAGCCGGGGCAGCCGGTCCGGGCGTGGCCGTATCCGGGCACCCGGCCCGGACCCCGTTCGTCATGAACGCCGTCCTGTGGGTGCTGTTCCTCCCCGCCGCCGGGCTCGGCGTCACCGTCGGTGTGCTGCCCGGCTGGTTCGACGGGCACTCGCTCGCCCCGACCCTCACCACCTCCGTCCTCGGCACCGGTCTGGCCCTCGTCGGCATGATCGTCACCTACGCCACCTGGCGGCTGACCACCTCGCTCGGCCGGCGCGCGCCGATGGGCGCCGTCGCCGCCCACCCCGGCGTGGACCCCGCGCAGTCCGAGGCCGAGGCCATCGCCACCCACGAACCGGCCTACGGCGACATCGCCGCCGCCCACGACCCCGCCGACCCGGCCCGCCTCCTCCTCGGGCCGATGCACCGGCACGCGGCCGCCGGCTTCCATCTGGACGCCGTCTGGTCGGCGCTGTTCGTCCGCCCCGTGCGCGCGGCCGCCCGCATGGTGCGGTTCCTGGACCGCGAGGTCGTCGACACCTATGTCGACGGCGCGGGCGGCGCCGCCCGCCTGCTCGGCGCCGCCGTCCGCCGTGCGCAGACCGGCAATGTGCAGACCTACCTCGGTGCCCTGCTCGCCGGCTCCGTCGTCCTGGCAGTAGCCGCCGTCCTCGTCGCCGCCGGAGCGTGACCCATGGGCCCCCTCGACAGCCTTCTCAGCGACACCGTGATGCAGTACCTCCTCGCCGCGATCGTCGTCCTCCCGCTGCTCGGCTCCGCCGCCGCGCTCCTCCCGGCCCCGCCCGGTCTCAGGGGGCGGAACCCGGAGCAGGCCGTGCTCCGCCACGGCGTCACCGTCACCGGCGTGATCCTCGCGCTGGCCGTCGCCCTCGCTGCCGGTTTCGACCACGACGACCCCGCGCGGATGCAGGCCACCACCGACATCAGCTGGATCCCCGCTCTCGGCACCCGGATCCACCTGGGCACCGACGGCGTCTCGCTCCCCCTTCTCGTACTGACCGCGCTGCTGACCTTCCTCTGCGCGCTCCACTCCTACTTCCGGCCGCCCGAGGGGCCCGCCGCCCCCTCCGCCAAGGGCTTCGTCGCGCTGCTGCTCCTGCTGGAGGCCGGCACCCTCGCCACCTTCGCCGTCCTCGACCTGCTGCTGTTCTTCCTCGCCTTCGAGATGGTCCTCGTCCCGATGTACTTCCTGATCGCCCGCTGGGGCGACGCCGCCCGCGAGAAGGCCGCCGGGAAGTTCATCCTCTACACGCTGCTCGGCTCCGTCGTGATGCTGCTGGGCCTCCTTCTGCTCGGACTCGAGGGCGGCACGTTCGACATGGTGGCACTCGCCACTGACAACGGGTCGTCGCTCGCTCACGGAACGCAGTTGGCCGCCGTTCTCGCCATCGGCATCGGCCTCGCGGTGAAGACCCCGATGTGGCCGCTGCACAGCTGGCTCCCCGACGCCCACACCGCCGCCCCGACCACCGGCTCCGTGCTGCTGGCGGGCGTACTGCTCAAGATGGGGACGTACGGCTTCGTGCGCATCCTGCTGCCTGCCGCGCCCGACGGCATGCGCACCTTCGCGCCGTACCTCGCCGCGTTCGCCGTCGCCGGGATCATCTACGGATCCCTCGCCTGCCTCGCGTTGGCCCGGAGCGGCACGGGCGGCGACCTCAAGCGGCTGATCGCCTACTCCTCGGTCGGCCACATGGGCTTCGTCCTGCTCGGCATCGCCACCATGACCCCGACGGGCGTCAACGGCGCGCTCTTCGCCAACATCGCCCACGGTCTGATCACCGGCCTCCTCTTCTTCCTGGTCGGCGCGGTGAAGGAGCGCTACGGCAGTACCGACCTGGACCACATCTCCGGCGCCCGCGGGACGGCCACCGGCCCCGCCACCGCCGCCGCCACCGGAACAGCGGCCTCCGGAGCAGTCACCTCCGGGGCCGCCCCCGGCCGCGCTTCCGGAACCAGCGCCGCCGTCGGCACCGGCGGTGCGCTCTACGGCCGTGCACCCCGCCTCGGCGGCCTCTTCGCCTTCGCCGCCGTCGCCTCCCTCGGCCTGCCCGGCCTGGCCGGCTTCTGGGGGGAGATGCTCGCCCTCTTCGGTGCCTTCCGCCCCGCCGAGGGCCTGAGCCGCCCCGCGTTCCTGGTGTTCATGGCGGTCGCCGCCTTCGGCACCCTGCTCACCGCCGCGTACCTGCTCGTCGTCGTGCGCCGGGTGTGCATGGGCGGACACCTCGAACAGCCATCCGCCGGTGACCAGCCCGCCGGTGACCAGCCCTCCGGTGACCAGCCCTCCGCCGGTGACCGGACCCCCGGCGGGCACCGGCCGTCCGCCGCCGACCAGGCACCGGCCGATCAGGCACCGGCAGGCCGGGCACCGGCTGACGAGGCACCTGCCGACGAGGCATCCGCCGCCGACGCATCCGCCACACCCGCCCCCGACGACGCGGCCCCCGACGACGCGGCCCCCGCCCGCGGCGCCACCGCCGCCCCCGCCGCGACCCGCTCGCCCCGGTCCACCGGCTCCACGCTCACCGACGTCCGCCCGTACGAGTTCGCGGCCTGGGCCCCGCTCGCCGTTCTCACCGTCCTCGCCGGACTCTGGCCCGCCGTCCTCCTGGGGCTCAGCGACCCGGCCGTGCAGAACCTCCTCGGAGGAGGCAGCCGATGACCTCCCTCATCCAGTCCGTGGACTGGCTCGCGATCGCTCCGCCGACCGTCGCCGCCGTCGTCGCGATCGTCGTCCTCGTCGCGGACCTGTTCCTGTCCGAGCGGGCGAAACCGCTGCTCGGATGGATCGCGACCGGGGGCCTCGTCCTCGCCGGGCTCGCCCTGCTGCCGCTCCTGGACGGCGACCGCCGCACGTTCTGCCTGACCACCGGCCAGGACGCCTGCACATACGAGGCGGACCACTTCGCGCTGGCGGTCCAGTTCCTGGTGATCGGCGGCGCGCTGCTGACGGCTTTGCTGTCCCTGCACACCGTCCGGGAGCTGGAGCTGCCCGCGGGCGAGTACTGGTTCCTGCTGCTGTCCTCCGCCGCGGGCGCGGCCCTGCTGCCCGCCTCCCGCGATCTCGCCACCCTCGTCGTGGCCCTGGAGGTCGCCTCGCTGCCCGCGTTCGCGCTGGTCGGGCTGCGGCGCGGGGACCGGCTGTCCTCCGAGGCCGCGCTGAAGTTCTTCCTGTCGTCCGTCACCGCGACGGCCGTGATGCTGCTCGGCGTCAGCTTCGTCTACGCGGCCTCCGGCAGCATGCACCTCGCGGAGATCGCCCGCGGCCTGGACGACGTGCCCGCCGGGCTCGGCACGCTCGCCGACGCGGGCGTCGCCCTGACCCTCGTCGGCTTCGCCTTCAAGACCGCGGCCGTGCCCTTCCACTTCTGGGTGCCCGACACCTACGTCGGCGCGCCGCTGCCCGTCGCCGCCTATCTGTCCGTGGTCGGCAAGGCCGTCGGCTTCTCCGGGCTGATCCTGGTGACGGTGCTGGCCTTCCCCGGTTACGGGGACGTGTGGGGCCCGGCCGTCGCCGTGCTCGCCGCGCTCACCATGACCGCGGGCAACGCCGCCGCGCTGCGCCAGGCACCGGGGCGCGCCCACAGCGCCGTGCGGCTGCTCGCCTGGTCCTCCGTCGGCCAGGCCGGTTATCTGCTGGTCCCGATCGCCGCCGCGGCCCACGTGACCGACCCGAACGACGCCATCGGCTCCACCGTCGCGTACGCCCTGATGTACGCCGCGGTGAACCTGGGCGCCTTCGGCGTCGCCGCCCTCGTCGGCCGTACGCACGCCGCCAACCGCATCGACGACTACCGCGGCCTCTTCGCCACCCGCCCGGCCGCGGCCCTCGCGCTCGGCTTCTTCCTGCTCTGCCTGGCCGGGCTGCCGCCGGGTGTCATCGGGCTGTTCGCCAAGGTCGCGGTGTTCTCGGCGGCTGTCGACGCGGGGCTGGGCTGGCTCGCGGTGGTCATGGCCGTCAACGTCGTCATCGCCCTCGCGTACTACCTGCGCTGGACCGCCGTGCTCTTCCTCGCCCCGGCGCCGGACACGCAGCCCGTTCCGGCACCCGTTCCGACGCCCGTTCCGGCACCCGTTACGGAGCGTGCCGGGGGGCCGGCGCCGGAGCCCGTCCGGGGTGCCGCGCCGGAGCGCGCTCCGGCGCCGGGCGCTGTGCCGGGCGC
>NZ_WHPN01000116.1 GCF_009735685.1 Streptomyces lycii
GCCCGTACACGCCGCGTTCCGTCGGCCGTCCAGGCGACACGGGAGATCCGGAATGCCGCTCCTGGCCCGCGAGCAGGCTGTTTTTGGCCGATGACCGATCATTCAAGATCACTTCCTGCTGGTGGCGGGACAGAATGTCGGCGGCGGGTGCGAGGATGCACCCAGCACGGAGGGCGGCAGCGGGGGTTCCGTACTCCGTGGTGACCTGTACGAGCCGAGCGCCCGTGCACGGCCGGGGGAAGCGGATGGGCCCCCGACGCGGCACCGGGCGGAAGGGACCGCTGACGGCGATGCAAGTCCGCTTGACCGTCCTGGGGCCGCGCGGCGGCCAAGCCCTGCGTTCCTGCGACGTGCTCGTCACGGCCCCTGCCGGCACCGCGCTCGCCGCGGTCGCGGGCGGGCTCGCGGCCGCCGTGGCCGCCGCCCCGGAGACCGGCGACACCGGCCCGCGGGACGGCGAGGGCACCGGCCCGGCGCACCCGTCCGCCTCCGGACCGGGCGCCCCGGGTCCCTCCGCCTCCTCCCCGGGTACGTCCGCCTCCTGCTCGGTTTCCTCGGGTTCCTCAGGTACCTCTTCTTCGGGGGCCTCGGGGTCCTCTTCTTCGGGGGCCTCGGGGGCCTCGGGGTCCTCCGGTTCCTCCGGCCCTGCCGTGTTCTACGCCGGAGCCGAGCGGCTCGACGCCCGGCGCTGCGCGCTGGGCGAGCCGCCGCTCGTGGACGGCGCCGTCCTGTCGCTGAACGCCCCGGTCGAGCCCGGCAGCCACCCCGGAGTCGCGCAGGAACCGGCCTCGGACGCCGCCGCCCGGCTCCATGTCGCCGCGGGCCCCGACGCGGGCGGGGTCCACCTGCTGCACGGCGGCCGGGTCCGTATCGGCCGCTCGGCCGACGCCGACGTCCCGCTCGACGACCCCGACGTCTCCCGGCTGCACTGCGCGGTGACCGTCGCGGACGACGGTGCGGTGACCGTCGCCGATCTCGGCTCGACCAACGGCACCGCGCTGGACGGCGCCCCGGTCGACGCGCGGCCCCGGCCCTTCGGCCCCGGCGCCCAGCTCCGCATCGGGGAATCCGTGCTCCGGCTGGAGTCCGCCCCGCCCGCCGCACGTGACGAGGGGCCGCTCGCGCGGCCGCCGGTCTTTCCCGGCTCGCTCCCGACGGCGCCCGACGGGGAGGGACATCTGCGGATACTGCGCCGTCCCCCGGGTCCGGCGGCGACCGGCGGCGCGGCCTCGGACCCCGGCGTTCCGCACCCGGGCACCTCACGCTCCGGCACGCCGTACCCGGACAGCCCGCACCCCGGCACCCCGTGCCCGGACTCCTCGCAATCCGGGCCCGCGCAATCCGGTCTCTCGCATCCCGGTCTCTCGCACCACCCCGGCAGCTCGCCGCTCGCCGCCGGAAGCGGTTCCTCCGCGTCCGGCGGCCCGTCCGGCGGC
>NZ_WHPN01000117.1 GCF_009735685.1 Streptomyces lycii
CCGCCAGCCGGGAGAGCCGGTCCCGGAAGCGGCGCCGGCCGCGCGGCGCGGGCAGGCTGTTCTCCCCGGCCGCCGCGCTGACCAGGTGCTGCACGGTGTCGAGCCCGACCGGCTCGGTGTCCTCCGGGGCCTCGCACTCCGGGTCCGGCGAGTCCGGCGCCCGCGGCGGGCCGGACAGCGGGCCCGGCACCGCGAGCGCGTCGTGCGCCAGGGAGTGCAGGTCCCGGTCGCCGCCGTCGAGCGCCAGCACGGTCGCGCCCGCCCGCCGGGCGTCGTGCACCCGCTCCAGCAGGGTGTCGCCCGGCCGCCCCGGTGACACGACCAGCACGGTCTCGCCGCGCCGCGCCGCCTCCAGCCGGGCCAGCCCGACGGCCAGGTGCGGGGGGACCCCGGGGCGTATCCGGTGCCGTACCAGCGTGGGGGAGAGCTGGGGGAGTCCGGACCAGGCCGCCTCGTCGTCGAGGTGGGCGGCCAGATGCCAGGGCTCGTACTCCGCGCTGCCGACCAGCAGCAGGTCACCGGCCCGGGGCTCGACGGACGACCGGAGGGATCCGGCGAACCGCCGGGTGGCCTCCAGCCACTCCGTTCCGGCGAGCACTTCGCGCAGCAGCGCCACTCGTACCGCGTCCATGGCGCGCATCCTGCACCAAGGGCCCCGTCCGTCGCCGACTGTTCACGGGAAGTTCGTCCGAAGGTGCGTGAGTTCGGCGCGGGCACAACGCGCCCTGTCCCGTACCTTGACGCTCTCACGGGCGCTCCCTATGGTCGCCGGACAGGACAAGGGACGTCCTACGTCCGGCGGCCTGGCGCTCGTACTGCAATGGAGCAGCGGAGGACGCGCATGTCAGCACCGATCGCGGTCCACGAGGAGTCCGTGCCCTTCCGGGCGGGCGACGACGGCTACACGAGCTTCCGCATCCCGGCGGTGGTGACGGCCCAGGACGGCACCGTCCTCGCCTTCGCCGAGGGGCGGGTCGACTCGCAGGCCGACGCGGGCGACATCGACATCGTGCTCAAACGGTCCGCCGACGGCGGCCGCACCTGGGGGCCGCTGGAGGTCGCGGCCGAGCACGGCGACGACCTGGCGGGCAATCCCGCGCCCGTCGTCCTCGACACCGGCCGGCTGGTGCTCGTCCATGTGCGGAACGCGGCCGAGGCCACCGAGGAGCGGATCCGCCACGGCGAGATCTCCGCCGAGGACGGCCGCCGGGTCTGGGTGCGGCACAGCGGCGACGCGGGCGTGACCTGGAGCGAGCCCCGGGACGTCACCGAGGACACCAAGCGGCCCGAGTGGCGCTGGTACGCGACCACGCCCGGGCACGCGATCCAGCTGCGGCACGGCGAGCACGCCGGGCGGATCGTCGTGCCCGCCAACCACTCCCTCCCGCCCGCCACCGGCGACAGCGGCAGCGCCGGCGCCTACAACGGCGGCCACGACCTGCTCAGCGACGACGGCGGTGAGACCTGGCGGATCGGTTACGTCGACGACAACCCCGACGGCTACGTCAACGTCAACGAGACCACCGCCGCCGAACTCCCCGACGGCACCGTCTACTTCAACACCCGCAACGACTCCGAGGCCCCCGGGACCCGGGCCGACGCCCACTCCGCCGACGGCGGCGCCACGCTCGTCAAACCGTTCCGCCCGCAGGCCGGGCTCACCGGCCCCGTGGTCGAGGGCAGCGTCCTGCACCTCGGCGACCCGGACGTGCTGCTGTTCTCCGGCCCGGCCGACCCCGCGTTCCGGGCCCTGATGACCGTACGGGCCAGCCGGGACCGCGGACTGACCTGGCGGGCGGTGCACACCGTCTCCGGTCTCCCCGCCGCCTACTCCGACCTGGTGCGGCTCGACGACGCGCACGTCGGCCTGCTGTACGAGACGGGCGACTGGAACCCCTACGAGACCATCACCTTCCGCCGTATCCCCCTGGAGGAGCTGACATGAGACCGAACGGTCCCGGCCGTCGCACCCTGCTCGGCGGCACCGCCGCGGCCGCCGGCCTCGCGCTCGCGGGCTGTGGCGGCTCCGGGGACGACGGCGGCGACAAGCCCGCCGGGCGGAAGAAGGGCGAGAAGATCAGTCTGACCTTCTGGTCCTGGGTGCCCGGCATCGAGAAGCCCGTCGCGCTGTGGAACCGGGAGAACCCCGAGGTCCAGGTCAAGCTGGAGAAGGTGTCCGCGGTCAACGGCGCGCAGTACTCCAAGATGCACGCCGCGATCAAGGCCGGGAACCCGCCGGACCTCGGGCAGATCGAGTACACCACCATCCCCAGCTTCGTCCTGGACGACGGCCTCGCCGCCCTGGACGAGTACGGCGCGGCCGAGCACAAGTCCAAGTTCGTCGGCTGGGAGTGGGACCAGTCCGTCTTCGGCGACAGCGTCTTCGCGGTGCCGCAGGACTCCGGCCCGATGGGGCTCTTCCTCCGCCGGGACCTCTTCGACCGGTGGGGCATCGACACCCCCGCCACCTGGGACGACTACGAGGCCGCCGCCGAGGCCGTACGCGCCGAGGGCGGCTGGATCGAGACGTTCTCGGCCACCAACGGCAACCGCTTCGCCGGCCTCGCCTGGCAGGCCGGCGCCCGCTGGTTCGCCGCCGAGGGCGACACCTGGGTGGTGGCCGTGGACGACGAGCCGACCCGGCGGGTCGCCGACTACTGGGAGAACCTGGTCCGGCGCAGGCTCGTCAAGACGATCGCCGACCGGCAGAACGCCTGGTACAAGGACGTCCAGTCCGGTGACATCGTCTCCTGGACCGGCGCCAGCTGGGGCGACGCCCTGCTCGCCGGGAACGCCCCGGACACCGCCGGGAAGTGGCGGGTCGCGCCGCTGCCGCAGTGGAAGAAGGGCGAGAACGCCCACGCCAACTGGGGCGGCTCCACCACGGCCGTCTTCAAGGCCTGCAAATATCCCGAGGACGCGCTGGCCTTCGCCGTCTGGCTCAACTCCGACCCCGGGTCGGTGAAGCTCCTGATCGAGGGCGGTTACGGTTTCCCCAGCGCGAAGTCCGGCTACAGCGCGGCCGACCTGGAGGTCCGCAAGGACTTCTTCGGCGGCCAGAAGTACAGCGAGGTCTTCCGGGAGGCGGGCCGGGCCGTCGACACCAGCTGGAAGTGGGGCCCCGCCGTGGACACCCTCTACCAGCACCTCGGCGACGCCTTCACCGAGGCGCTCGGCGGCGGCGGATCGTTCCGCGAGGTGCTGAGGAAGGTGCAGCGGCAGACGCTCGCCGACCTGAAGGAAAAGGGGCTGAAGGCGGAGGCCGGGTGAGCGGCCCGTTCCGCAGGCCCACCCGGGCCGAACTCCGCAACGCCCGTGCCGCCTCCGGCTTCCTGCTGCCCTTTCTCGCGCTGTTCGTCCTGTGCTTCCTCGCCCCCATCGGCTACGCGGTGTACCAGAGCCTGCTGCGGACGGAGCGCGCCGGGCCGCTGGGCATCGGCGGTGTGACCGAGGCGTTCGCCGGGCTGGAGAACTACCGGCAGGCCCTCCAGGACAGCGGCTTCCTGGCGGGCTTCGGACGGGTGCTGCTCTTCGGGGTCGTGCAGATCCCGCTGATGATCCTGCTCGCCACGGCGCTGGCGCTGCTGCTGGACGCCGCCTCGGCGCGCTGGGTCGGCTTCTTCCGCACGGCGTTCTTCCTGCCGTACGGGGTCCCGGGTGTCATCGCGTCGATCCTGTGGGGCTTTCTCTACGTGCCGGGGATCAGCCCGTTCGTGGAGATGGCGGGCTCGGTGGGCTGGGACGTGGATTTCCTGTCCGACGGCACCGTGCTCTGGTCCATCGCCAACATCGTCACCTGGCAGTACACCGGCTACAACATGCTCGTGCTGATCGCCCAGCTCAAGTCCGTACCCTCCGAGCTGTACGAGGCGGCGCGGATCGACGGCGCGGGCGCCTGGCAGATCGCGCTGCGCGTGAAGCTGCCGCTGATCCGGCCGGCGCTGGTCCTCACCACCGTCTTCAGCCTGATCGGCACGCTGCAGCTGTTCGCCGAGCCGATGGTGCTGCGGCCGCTGTCCAACGCCATCGACTCGGGCTTCACCCCCAACCTGCACGCCTACAACGAGGCGTTCACCGGGAACAACCAGCACGCCGCGGCCGCCGAGGCGGTGCTGCTCGCGCTGGTCGCCTGCGTGCTGTCCTTCGGCTTCCTGCGGCTGGTGGGGCGGCGCGGGGGTGAGGACCGGTGAGCCCCCCGGTGAGCCGGCTGCGGCAGACCCCGCTGCCGTACCGCATCGTCACGGCCTCGCTGCTGACGGTGGCCGCCGTCTACTTCCTGGTGCCGGTCTACTGGCTGACGGTTTCCGCGACCAAGAGCACCGGGGACCTCTTCGGCACCTTCGGCTTCTGGTTCGCCGACCCGCGGCCGCTGACGCGGCTGGGCGAGGTGCTGTCCCACGACGGCGGGATCTACGTCCGCTGGTTCGGCAACAGCCTGCTCTACGCGGGCGCCGGCGCGGTCGCCGCGACCCTGCTGTCCGCCGCCGCGGGCTACGCGCTGGCGAAGTTCCCCTTCCCCGGCCGGGAGGGGATCTTCAACGTGGTGCTCGCCGGGGTGCTGATCCCGGGCACCGCCCTCGCCCTGCCGCTCTATCTGCTCTTCAGCGAGCTGGGGCTGGCCAACACCTACTGGGCCGTGCTCGTGCCCAGCGTCGTCAGCCCCTTCGGGGTCTATCTGTGCCGCATCTACGCGGCGGCGGCCGTGCCCGACTCGCTGCTGGAGGCGGCCCGGATCGACGGCGCGGGGGAGGGGCGGATCTTCCGGGTGCTGGTGCTGCGGATGATGACACCCGCCCTGGTGACCGTCTTCCTGTTCCAGTTCGTACACATCTGGAACAACTTCTTCCTGCCGCTGGTGATGCTCTCCGACTCCGACCTCTATCCGATCCAGCTGGGCCTCACCGGCTGGCAGGGATACGCGGACCGGCAGCCGGAGCTGTACCAGTACACGGTCGGCGGGGCGTTCCTGTCGGTGCTGCCGCTGATGGTCCTGATGGGTGTGCTCCAGCGCTACTGGCGGACGGGACTCACGGAGGGGAGCGTCAAATGACCGGGCGGGCATGACAGTATTACTGTCATGACTAACAGCGAGGCAACTCCCGCCGGTCCGGCGGAGACCGCGCCCGGCCAGGGCACACCCGCGAAGAAGCCCGCCAAGGACCCCTGGGACCTGCCCGACGTGTCCTCACTGGTGGTCGGCGTCCTCGGCGGCACCGGAGACCAGGGACGGGGGCTCGCGTACCGGCTGGCGCGCGCCGGGCAGCGCGTCGTGATCGGCTCCCGGTCCGCCGAGCGGGCGCAGGCCGCCGCCGGTGAACTCGGACACGGAGTCGAGGGCGCCGACAACGCCGAGTGCGCCCGGCGCAGCGATGTCGTGATCGTCGCGGTGCCGTGGGACGGGCACGCGGCGACGCTCGAGGCGCTCCGCGACGACCTCGCCGGCAAGCTGGTCGTCGACTGCGTCAACCCGCTCGGCTTCGACAAGAAGGGCGCGTACGCGATCGTGCCCGAGGAGGGCAGCGCGGCCCAGCAGGCCGAGGCGCTCCTCCCGGAGTCCCGGGTCACCGCCGCCTTCCACCACCTGTCCGCCGTGCTCCTCCAGGACCCCGCGGTCGAGAAGATCGACACCGATGTGATGGTCCTCGGCGAGGTGCGCGCCGACTGCGAGATCGTGCAGGCCCTCGCGGGCCGCATCCCCGGGATGCGCGGGATCTTCGCGGGCCGGCTCCGCAACGCCCACCAGGTCGAGTCCCTGGTCGCCAACCTGATCTCGGTCAACCGCCGCTACAAGGCGCACGCGGGCCTGCGGCTCACCGACGTGTAACCGCTTCTCCGCCTCCGCGGCGCCGCGCGGCCCGCCGCGCCGGGCCGCCGTGCCGGGCCGCGCGGGGCATGGGGGACAATGGAGCGGCACCCAGCAGCTCAGCCGTCCGCCGGCAGTCGTCCACCGAGGAGCCGACCCCCATGCCCCGCCTCGCCCTCTTCGCCTTCGCCGTCTGCGTGCTCGCCACGGCGGCGGCCGTCGTGTCGTTCGTGCAGGGCGACTGGATCGGCATCGTCTGGGTGCTCATGGTGGGCGTCTCCTCCAACATGGCGTGGTTCTACCACCGCAGGGCGAAGGCCGAGCGCGAGGCCGCGCGGGTCTGATCCGGGGCGGCTCCGGCCGCCGGGCCCGGTTCGCGGCCGGTCCGGCTGGTGGCTCAGCGGTTCGCGACCGGTCCGGTTCGTGGATCGGCGGCCGGTCCGGTCCGCCGCTCAGCGGCTCAGCGGCCGGTCCGGCTCGTGGATCGGCGGCCCGCGGTGTACCGGCCCGGTGAGACGCCCAGCACCCGCTTGAAGTGGCGGGTCAGATGCGGCTGGTCGTAGAAGCCCGCCGCGGTCGCGACCTCGTGCGGCGGACGGCCGTCGAGCAGCAGCCGCCGGGCCAGGTCCACCCGGGCCGAGACCAGATAGCGGTGCGGCGGCATGCCGAACTCGCGGGTGAAGGCCCGTACGAGATGGGTCGGATGGGCGTGCAGCAGCGCCGCCGCCTCGCCCAGCGTCACCCCCTCCCGTACCCGGGCGTGCAGCAGGTCCCGCAGCCGGTGGGCGAGGACGTCCCCGCCGCCCGGCCGGGCCTCGGGAGCCCTGCCCAGCCGGGCGCGGACGTGTTCGACGATCAGCGCGAGGCGGCTCTCCGCCTCCAGGTCCTCGTGCGGCAGGGTGAGCGCCGTGTGCAGCCGGTGGACGCGCCGGCGCAGACCCGGGTCGTCGATGCCGGGACGGTCGGCGGCGCGGCCGATCAGCTCCTCGCCGAGCAGCGCGGTGTCCAGGTACAGGACGCGTTTGCGCAGGCCCCGGGCGGTCGCCGGGGTGCCGTTGTGCGGAATGTGCGGCGGGAGCACCGTCACCAGGTTGCTGGGCGCGCCGTGGCTGCCGCGGTCCAGGTCGTAGCGGACGACACCGTCGTCCACGAGCAGCAGGGTCCAGCTGTCGTGCGTGTGCATCGGATAGCTGTGGCCGAGGAGCCGCGCGTGCAGCACCTCCTGGATGCCCTCGACCCGGGGGCGCCAGGCGGCGGTCCGCATCCCGGGAGGCATGCCAGGATCGTACAAGACGCGCCGCGGGCGGCCCGGAAGACTGCGGGGCATGGCACTGGGCGACAGCAACGAGAACGGAACCGTGCGGTTCGAAACGAAGATCGGTGTGCTGCTGCGGGACGACCTGCACACCTGGCAGCGGCTCAATGTGACGGCGTTCCTGGTGAGCGGCGTGCACACCGCCGAGCCGGAGATCACCGGGGACGTCTACCGGGACGCCGACGACACCGTCTACCTGCCGATGTTCCGGCAGCCGGTGCTCGTCTTCGAGGGCGGCAAGGAGACGCTGACCACCGCTCGCGGCCGGGCGCTGAGCCGCCGGCTCCCCGTCGCGGTGTTCACCTCCGACCTGTTCGCCACCGGGCACGACGAGGCCAACCGCGCGGCGGTGCGCGCGGTGCCGGGGGACGCGCTGGATCTGGTGGGACTGGCCGTGTACGGGCCGCGGAACGCCGTGGACAAGGTCCTCAAGGGGGCCCGTATGCACCCGTGACGGCGGGAATGACGGCGGGTGCCGGAGGCCACGGGCGCATGCGCGGGCGTCCCGGGCCTCTCGGCTTCGGGGCGTCCCGGGCCTCTTGGCCTCCGGCGTCCCGGCGTCCGGATGCCCTCCCCGCGGTCCGGCGGTCCGGCGTGCGCGGCGTGGCAGTCCGCGCGGCGGTCTTGTGGCGCGGCGGGTGCGCGGACGGGCGGGTGCGCGGACCGGCGCGGGCGGTCGGCGCGGGCGGTCTCGTCGGGTCCGTGACGTCGAGACGGAGTTCGCCGCCCCCGGTCACCCTGCGGCTCGACACGGCAGGCGGTGACCGGCGCGCCGCGCCCGGCGCCTTCCCGGTCCGGGGCTCGGGTCGGACTCCGGACGCCCGGGCGCCCGGGCCTCCGGTCAGCCGGGCAGCGCGGCGGTCTCCGGCTCGCCCTGCCAGAAGCGGAACCACTCCAGACCGAAGTACGTCTCGTACTCGCTCACCCCGAGGCCCGCCAGGACGGCGTCGACCGCGCCGAAGAAGACCCGGTTGACCTCCGGCACCCACAGCAGGCCGAACACCAGCAGCAGCCCGAACTGCGCGAACGGCGCGGCCTGCCGGCGGGCGCCGGGGGACAGCCACGGTTCGATCACGCCGTAGCCGTCCAGGCCGGGCACCGGCAGGAAGTTGAGGATCGCCGCCGTCACCTGGAGCAGCGCGAGGAAGGCCAGCGCACAGCGGAACGGCAGCGGTACGCCGTCCATCGTCCCGAGCCAGAACGGGGCGGTCAGCGCGACGGCGAACAGCACGTTGGTCAGCGGTCCGGCCGCCGAGATCAGGCTGTGCCGCCAGCGGCCCCGGATCCGGCCGCGCTCCAGGAAGACGGCGCCGCCGGGGAGCCCGATCCCGCCCATGATCACGAACAGCACGGGCAGCACGACGCTGAGCAGGGCGTGGGTGTACGTCAGCGGGTTGAGCGTCAGATAGCCCTTCGCGCCGACCGACAGGTCCCCGCTGTGCAGCGCGGTGCGGGCGTGGGCGTACTCGTGCAGGCAGAGCGAGACGATCCAGCCGGAGACGACGAACAGGAAGACGGCGAGCCCGGTCACGGCCGGCACCTCCGACCACACCGCCCACCCGGAGAGAGCCGTCACCGCCACCAGGGCGAGGAAGACGGGGCTGACCCGGTGCGGATTCCGGGCGGCTGCGGTGGTCGTCATGGGTGCGGCTCCAGGCTTGCGGAGGGGACGGCCCGGCGGCCGGCCGTGCGCTGCCGTACGACCGTACCGAGGGGGCGGGCTCCCAGTCCTGCCGGTCCCGCCCGGAACGGACCGATCCGGGAAACGCCCCGCGGGAGATCCCGGCCGCACCGGGCTTCTCGGTCCGGCCCGCCCGTTCCCAGGTGGCCGCGAGCCCGTGCTGAGGCGTGCGGCGCCGTGCCGGAGAATGGGCGGGTGCGCTACGGCATCCTCGGCACGGCCCGGGTCCACCGCGACGACGGCACGGCTGTCGCCCTCGGTGGCGCGCGGCTGCGCGCGCTGCTCACGGCGCTCGCGCTGCGCCCGGGGCGGACCCGGACCGCCGGAACCCTGATCGCCGAGGTGTGGGCCGACGACGACCCGCCCGCCGACGCCGCGGGCGCCCTCCAGGCGCTCGTCGGACGGCTGCGCCGCGCCCTCGGGCACGCCGCCGTCGCCTCCGGGGACGGCGGCTACCGGCTGTGCGCAGAGCCCGACGACGTCGACCTGCACCGCTTCGAGCGGCTCGCCGGGGAAGGCGCGCGGGCCCTCGCCGACGGCGCCCCCGGGAAGGCCGCCGAGCTGCTCGACACGGCGCTGGCCCTGTGGCGCGGCCCCGCCCTGGCCGACCTGCCGGACCGCGCGGCGGCGGCCGCCCGCGCCGACAGCCTCCGCTTCGAGGCCCGCCGAGACCGCCTCGCCGCGGGCCTCGCCCTCGGCCACGCCGCGCGCGTCCTGCCCGCGCTCACCGGACTCTGCGCCGGCCATCCGCTCGACGAACCGCTCCAGGCCCTCCGGGTGCGGGCCCTGCGGGACAGCGGCCGCGGCGCGGACGCGCTCGCGGCGTACGAGGCCGTGCGCCGCGAGCTGGCCGACCGCCTCGGTGCCGAGCCCGGTCCGGAACTGCGCGCCCTGCACGCCGAGCTGCTGCGGCCCGAACCGCGGCCGGTCCGGCCGGAGGGCAATCTGCGGGAGCGGCTCACCAGCTTCGTGGGGCGGGAGGCCGACCTCGCCGCGCTCCGCGACGACCTCGGCGCGGCCCGGCTCGTCACCCTCGTGGGCACCGGCGGTGCGGGCAAGACCCGGCTCGCCGAGGAGGCCGCCCGGACGGCGGGCGACCGGCCGGACGGCGTGTGGATGGTGGAGCTGGCCGCCGTCGAGGACCCGGACGCGGTGCCCGAGGCCGTGCTCGGCGCGCTCGGCGGGCGCGAGGTGGTGATGCGCGGCAGCTCCGCCGAGGGGCTGCGGGCGGCCCCCGACCCGGCCGTCGGCGAACCGCTGACCCGGCTCGCCGAGCACTGCGCGGCCCGCCGGATGCTGCTCGTGCTCGACAACTGCGAGCACGTCGTGGCGGCCGCCGCCGCGCTGGCGGAACACCTGCTCACCCGCTGCCCCGGTGTCACGGTGCTGGCCACCGGCCGGGAACCGCTGGGCGTGCCCGGCGAAGTGGTGCGCCCGGTCGGCCCGTTGCCGCTGCCCGTCGCCCTGCGGCTGCTCGCCGACCGGGGCGCCGCGGCCCGTCCCGGCTTCCGGGTCGCGGAGGACCGGGAGGCCGCCGAGGAGATCTGCCGCCGGCTGGACGGGCTTCCGCTGGCGGTCGAGCTGGCCGCGGCACGGCTGCGGCTGCTCACCCCGCGGCAGCTCGCCGACCGTCTCGACGACCGGTTCCGGCTGCTCACCAGCGGTGCCCGGACGGTGCTGCCGCGCCAGCAGACGCTGCGCGCGGTCGTGGACTGGTCCTGGGAACTGCTGGACGTCCGGGAGCGCGCCGTGCTCCGCAGGCTCTCGGTGTTCGCGGGCGGCTGCGACGCCGAGGCGGCCGAGGCGGTCTGCGGGGACACCGGGGACACCGGGGACACCGGGGACACCGGGGACACCGGAGGGCCGGGCCCCCGGGACGTCCTGCCGCTGCTCGGTGCCCTTGTCGACAAATCGCTGGTCGTCGCGGACCCGGACGGGGACGGCGGCATGCGCTACCGGCTGCTGGAGACCGTGTCCGAGTACGCCGCCGAGCGCCTCGCCGAGGCCGGTGACCGTCCCGCCGCCGGACAGCGGCACCGGGTGTACTTCCGTGAACTCGCCCGGAGGGCCGACCCGCTGCTGCGCGGACCGGAACAGGGCGCCTGGCTGCGCCGCCTGGAGCGGGAGCACGACAATCTGCGGGCCGCGCTGCGCCGCGCCGTCGCCGAGGGCGAGGAACAGGACGCGTTGTGCCTCACGCTGTCCCTCACCTGGTACTGGCACATGCACAACCACGGCTCGGAGGCCCGCACCTGGTGCGCCGCGGTCGCCGCGCTCGGCCCCGACCCCTTCGAACCCCCGCTCACCCCCGCCCCGCCGCTGACCGTGCGGCCCATCGACACCGCCCCGCCCATGACGCCCGAGCTGCTCCGGGAGGCCCGCCGCCAGATCCGGCTGGTGAGCCTGGCCAATCTGGAGGGAGACCTCGGCACCTGGGAGGGTGAGGCGGCCCAGCGGGACCTGCGCAGCCTGGTCACCGTCTACTCGCCGGGACTGCCGCAGATCTGCCGGGTGCCGGGGGTGGCCTGGTTCTGGGCCGTGCTGCTCATCTGGGACATGGAGCGGATGCGGCAGGGCGTGGACGAGGCCGTGGCGGCCTGCCGCGAGTACGGGCACACCTGGGAGCTGGGTTTCCTGCTGCATCTGCGCTCCCGGATCGCGGGACACGCGCACCTGGCGGGGCCGGGCCCGTGGAGCCGGGACGCCGACGAGAGCCTGCGGATCTTCCTCGACGCCGGGGACGCGTGGGGTGCCGCCGAGGCGCTGGCCGCGCGCGGCGAGAAGCGGGAGCAGAGCGGCGAGCACGCCCTCGCGGCCGACGACTACCGCCAGGCCATGCGGCACGCCGAACAGGTGGGCGCCCGCAGCCAGGTCGCGCTGCTCTCCGCCCGGCTGGCGGGGGCGCTCGTCGAACAGGGCGAGGGCGAGAAGGGCGAACGTCTGCTCCGGGAGGTCCTCGCCGAGGGTCACCGCGCGAACATCGAGGCGCGGGCCTTCGCGCTGCTCCGCCTCGCCCAGCGCTGCGGTCACACCGGGCGCACGGGCGAGGCACGCGGGCTGCTGGAGGAGGCGATGCGGGTCTTCGCGGACCGCAGGATCGAGATCTTCCAGAGCCTGGTGCAAGGAATGATCAGCTGGGTCGACGTCCTGGACGGCCGGCCGGAGGAGGCCCTGGCCGGGCTCCGGCCCGCGCTGGTCCAGGCCCAGGACCCGTTGTCGCAGATGGTGGCGGCGCACATGGCGGTGTCGCACCTGCTCACCGCCGCCCGTGCGCTCTCGGCGATCGGCGGGGAGCGGCGCGGCACGGACGCGGCCCGGCTGCTGGGCGCCTTCGACGCGCTGCACCCGGCGCTCTACCGCCCGGAGTCCACGGAACGGGAGAGCCGGGCCGTCGCGGAGCGGACGGCGCGCGCGGCCCTGGGGGACACGGCGTACGAACGGGCGTACGCCGAGGGCGGCCGCCTCACGGTGGCGCAGGCCGCGGCACTGGTCTGACCGGCGCGGGCCCCGGCCGGCCGCACCGCCGCGGTCCCGGCGGCCGCGGACCGCCGCGTACCTCGTCCGACGGCCGACGGCCGACGGCTGACCGCTGCCGCCCATGGCTGACGGCTGACCGCTGACGGCCCATGGTTGACGCTGATCGCTGATCGCTGATCGCTGGCGGCTGGCCGCCGACTGCCGGCCGCCCGCCGCCGCTCGCCCGGCCCCCCAGGATCCTGTCCCTGCCCGGCCGCCCCTGACCGCCCGCCGCCGGGGCGCGGACCCCCCCGTGTGCCCGCGCCCCGGCCGGTGCCGTCACGTCTTGTCGCGGAACTTCCGTACCGCCAGCGGCGCCGTGACGACCGTGATCGCCGCCGTCCACGCGAGCGTCTTCCACACGGAGTCCGCGACCGGTCCGCCGTTGATCAGCGCCCGGGCGGCGTCGGCGAGGCTGGACAGCGGGTTGTACGCGGTGAAGCTCTCCAGCCAGCCCGGCATCGTCTCCGGCGGGGCGAAGACCGACGAGCCGAACTGGAGCGGCATCAGCACCAGAAACGCGACCCCCTGCACGGACTGCGCGGTCTTCAGGCTCAGCCCGATCAGGATGAAGATCCACATCAGGGAGGCGCCGAAGACCGTCGACAGCGCCACCGCAGCCAGCACGTTCGGTGCGGAGGTCCCGACGGACAGCCCGATCAGAAAGCCGACGCACAGCAGGACGGCGGTGGAGACCAGCATCCGGCCGGTCTCGACGACGATCTTCGCGATCAGTACCGAGGAACGGGCGACGGGCATCGTGCGGAAGCGGTCCATCACCCCGGTCGCCATGTCGGTGTTGACGCCGGTGCCCACCGCCATGGCGATGTTCAGACCGCCCATGGCCATCAGCCCCGGCAGGATGTAGTTGACGTACGCGTCGACGCCGCCGCCGCCGGAGATCGCGCCGCCGAAGACGTACACGAACAGCAGCGTCAGCACGATGGGCATCAGCACGGCGTCGGCCATCGACTGCGGGTCCTGCTTGATCTGGAGCAGGTTGCGCCGGGTGAGCGCGCCGATGTGCCGCAGATGGGCGCGCGGGGGGATCCGGCCCTCGGCGGCGGGCCGGGCCGTGGGTCCGGTGGTGGTTGCCGCGCTCATGCCGCGACCCCCTCGAAGGCGTTCTCCGGGCCGCTGCCGTCCCCGGCGGGCCGCCGGAGCGAGGAGGACTTCTGGCCGGTGACGGCCAGGAACACCTCGTCCAGACTGGGCAGATGGGTGTCGATCCCGGCGATCGCGAACCCGCGCTCGCCGAGCAGGCCGATCACGGCGGTCAGCTGCGCGTCGCTCAGGAGCGGTACGTTGACCAGGCCCCCGGTCTCGTCGGCGGTGGCCCCGCCGATCCCGCTCAGACCCGCCTGCGCGAGCGCCCCGACCATGCGGTGCAGCTCGTCCGGGTCGGCCGGGCGGATCTGCAGGGTGCGGCCGCCGACCTTCGCCTTCAGCTCGTCGATGCCGCCGCCCGCGATGACCCGGCCGCGGTCGAACACCGTCAGCTCGTCCGCGAGCTGCTCGGCCTCCTCCATGTACTGGGTGGTGAGCAGCACCGTCGTGCCCTCCCGGGCCAGGGCGCGCACCTCGCTCCACACCTCGTTGCGGGTGCGCGGGTCGAGTCCGGTGGTCGGCTCGTCCAGATACAGCACCGCAGGGCGGCCGATCATGCTCGCGGCCAGGTCGAGCCTGCGGCGCATCCCGCCGGAGTACGTCCCGACGGCCCGGCCCGCGGCCTCCGTCAGCGAGAACCGCTCCAGCAGCTCCTGCGCGCGGGCCCGGGCGGCCCGGCGGGGCAGATCGAGCAGCCGCCCGATCATGTAGAGGTTCTCCCGGCCCGACAGCTTCTCGTCGACCGAGGCGTACTGTCCGGTCAGACCGATCACCCGGCGCAGCTCCCGCGGCTGCCGCAGCACGTCGAGGCCCGCGACGACCGCTGTCCCGGCGTCGGGCCGGATCAGCGTGGACAGGACCCGGACGAGGGTGGTCTTCCCGGCGCCGTTCGGCCCGAGGACGCCGAGCACGGTGCCCCGGCGGACCTCCAGGTCCACCCCGTCGAGGGCCTTGGTCTCCCCGTAGTGCTTGAGCAGGCCGCGGACTTCCACGGCGTTCTGCCGGTCGGCCGGCTGAGTGGTGTGTTCCATGCCGCCACGGTCGCAACGGGCGCCGACAGCACGCCGACACGCCGCCGATACGCCGCCGACAGGCTGCCGGCAGGCGGCTGCCCGCGCTGCCTGCCGCCGACAGGCAGTCGGCGGTCGGCCCGCGTGGGAGCCCGGCCTGCGTGGGGTCCGGCCCGCGTGGGTCCCGTCCGTGTGGGGGCCCGGGTCCGTGCGGGAGCCGGCCCGCGCGGCAGTCGGCCCGCGTGGGAGCGCCCGCCCCGCGCGGCAGTCCGGCCCGCACGCCGACCGTTCATCGCGCCGTCCCGCTCACCGCGCCACCCCGGAACCGCGCCCGCGTCGCCCTCCGCGCCCCGCCGCCCTCCGCCCGCCGTCCTCCGCGCGGCACCACATCACACCGACAGCCCGCCGGTGGGGGGTGCCGGCGGGCTGTCGGCCTCGCGATGGTCCGGGTGGGGCGGTACGGCCGCCGCCGTACGGGCGGGGCGCGCCTGTGCGGGTCGGCGCGTGCTGGTCGTTGCGTGCGGATCAGCGGGTCCCCGTCCGCGCGTGCGCGTCGGGCCGTGCGGACCGGTGCGTGCGCGCGGGCCCGGTGCGGGCGCAGCGGACCCTGCGCGCGGGCGGCACGGATCAGTGGAAGCTGTGCTCGGCCGCCGGGTAGCCGCCGCCCACGACGTCCTCCGCGAAGGCCTTCGCCGCGCCGCCCAGCACCTCGCGCAGCTGCGCGTACTGCTTGACGAAGCGCGGGACCCGGCCGCCGGTCATCCCGGCCATGTCGGTCCACACCAGCACCTGGGCGTCGCACTCGGCGCCCGCCCCGATGCCGACCGTCGGGATGTGCAGCGAGCGGGTGACCTCGGCGGCCAGCTCCGCCGGCACCAGCTCCAGCACCACCGCGAAGGCGCCCGCGTTCTGCACGGCCTTGGCGTCCCGCAGCAACTGCTGCGCGGCCTCCTCGCCGCGGCCCTGCACCGGATAGCCGCCGTACGCGTTCACCGACTGGGGCGTCAGCCCGACATGGGCCATCACCGGGATGCCGGACTGCACCAGCAGCTCGATCTGGTCGGCGGAGCGCTCGCCGCCCTCCAGCTTGACCGCGCCGACGCCCGCGTCCTTGACCAGCCGGGTCGCGTTGCGCAGCGCCTGCACCGGGCCCTCCTGGTACGAGCCGAAGGGCAGATCGCCGACGATCAGCGCCCGCTCGGTGCCCCGCACGACGGCGGCGGACAGCATCGTGATCTCGTCCATCGTGACCGGGACGGTGGATTCGTAGCCGAGGTGGCAGTTGCCCATCGAGTCGCCGACCAGCATGACCGGGATGCCGGACTCGTCGAAGACGGAGGCGGTCATCGCGTCGTACGCGGTGAGCATGGGCCACTTCTCGCCGCGCTGCTTGGCGGCGGCGATGTCGCGGACGGTGATGCGCCGGGTGCCCGTACCGCCGTACAGCGACTTGCTGCTGTCGGCCGCGGGCGCCTTCTGGGCAGGCGCAGACGAAACATGCGTCATGGCAACGGCTCCTTGTCGTCTCGAGGCGCCCTGACGGCGTCCCCGGATCACCACCCATGGTTGCACCCGTCCCGCGCTCGGGAAAGAGGCGGGCGCCACACCCCGCGTCCGCCGGGTGCGGTCCCCGTCGTGTCGCGCTTCCGTCACAGCGGAACGGAATGTCCCCGCGCAGGAACTGGCCGGGGCGGGGCACACGTCTCGTAGGAGACAGCGACCGCCGGGGCCGGCGGGACCGTCCCTGGTCATCCCCTAAGGTGCGAGGGGTGGGGGAGCACGTGCGAGGCAGCGAGGACAGCACATGGGGCAGGCGTACATGACGGAATCGGAACGTGGCGGCCCCGGCGCCGAACGGTCCGGTTCCGGGACCGGACGGCTGTCGGCCCTGCGGCCCGGCCCGGGCGCCTGGCGGCGCGGCATCGTCCTCGGGGTGTTCTGCGTGCTGCTGGCCCTGCTGATGGCCTTCCACTCGAAGGTGCCCAACCGGATCGGCAGCCTCGGCAGCCTGCTGGAGACCTTCCTGCCCTGGCTCGGCCTCGCCCTGCCGGTGCTGCTCGTCCTCGGGCTGCTGCGCCGCTCCGCCACCGCGCTGGTCGCGCTGGTGCTGCCGGTCGCCGTCTGGCTCAACCTGTTCGTGGGGCTGACCACCGACAAGTCGGGCTCCGGCGGCGATCTGACCGTCGTGACGCACAACGTCAACGCCGACAACCGGGACCCGGCCGGCACCGCCCGCGAGGTGGCCGCCTCGGGCGCGGACGTGGTGGCGCTGGAGGAACTCCAGGCGGACGCCGTCCCCGCGTACGAGAAGGAACTCGCGGAGACGTTCCCGCACCACTCGGTGCAGGGCACGGTCGGGCTGTGGAGCAAGTACCCGCTGTCCGACACCCGCCCGGTGGACATCGAGATGGGCTGGACCCGCGCCATGCGCGGCACCGTGGCCGCCCCGGACGGACCGGTCGCCGTCTACGTCGCGCACCTGCCGTCGGTACGGGTCAAGCTGAACGCCGGGTTCACCGCCGGGCAGCGGGACGGCAGCGCCGAGGCCCTGGGGCTGGCGATCCGGGACGAGCCGGCCGAGCGGGTCGTGCTGCTCGGCGACCTGAACGGGACGATGAACGACCGCGCGCTGTCCTCGGTGACCTCGCAGATGCGCTCCACCCAGGGGGCGGCGGGCGACGGCTTCGGGTTCAGCTGGCCGGCGTCGTTCCCGATGGCGCGGATCGACCAGATCATGGTGCGCGGGGTGGAGCCGGTGTCGTCCTGGTCGCTGCCGGCCACGGGAAGCGATCATCTGCCGGTCGCGGCGTCGCTGAGGTTCTGAGCCCCGCGGGTGCGGCGGGCACCGGGCCGGGGGCGCGGCGGTGTGCCGCCCCGGGCCGCGGCAGCGGGGCCCGCGGTTCGCGTACTGCGCCCCGGGCCCCGGGACCCGGGCCGGATTCCGGGGGCTGGGTTTCCGCGGTTCCGCGGTTCCGCGGTTCCGCGTTCCGCGGTTCGCGGCCGGTTCCGGGCGCGAACCGTTCTGGTGCCCCGGGTCGTACCCGTACCGCTGTTCGTACCCGTGCGCGGGGCCTTCCTTGGTGGCGAGCCGGTCGCGTTCGTCGCCTGCGCCCTTCTCCGCCCGTGCGCGGGGCCTTCTTCCCTTGGTGACCGGGCGCTCGCCGTCCGATGGAAACCGGCTGTTCACGGCGGGGAATAACTTCTCGGCGATACTTTGTTCCGGAGCGGTACATACAAAGCCGCTCCGGGGCGCGCCCGCGCCCTCCCGTACTTCGCTGTGAAAGGTTCCTCCATGCCCCTGGCCCTGCTGGCCTTGGCCGTAAGCGCCTTCGGTATCGGGACGACCGAGTTCGTGATGATGGGCCTGCTGCCCACCGTCGCGCACGACCTGGGCACCTCCGTGCCGACCGCCGGCCATCTCGTCTCCGCGTACGCGATCGGCGTCGTCATCGGTGCGCCCCTGCTCACCGCGTTCGGCTCGCGGGTGCCGCGCCGCCGGATGCTGGTGCTGCTGATGGCCGTCTTCACGGTCGGCAACCTCGCCTCCGCCCTCGCCCCCGACTTCGAGTGGCTGGTCGCCGGCCGGCTGCTGGCGGGGCTGCCGCACGGCGCCTTCTTCGGCGTCGGCGCGGTCGTCGCCGCCCGGCTCGCGGCGGAGGGGCGGCAGGCGCGCGCCGTCGCCACCATGTTCCTCGGGCTCACCGTCGCCAACATCGTCGGCGTGCCGGCGGCGACGCTGCTCGGTCAGACCCTCGGCTGGCGGGCCACCTTCCTCGTGGTCACCGCGATCGGGCTGCTGTCCATGGCCGCCCTCGCGTTCCTCGTACCGGCCCTGCCGCACACCGCGGGCGAGCGGCGCGGCGTGCTGGGCCGGGAACTGCGGGCCCTCGGCAACCGGCAGGTGCTGCTCGGCCTGCTGACCGCCGTCTTCGGCTTCGCCGGGGTCTTCGCGGTCTACAGCTACCTGGCGTCGATGATGACCGAGGTCACCGGCTTCGCCGAGTCCTCCGTCACCGTCGTGCTCGCGCTGTTCGGCATCGGCATGACGCTGGGTGCCCTGGCCGCCGGTCCGCTGACCGACCGGGCGCTGCGGCCGACGCTGTACGGGGCGCTGGGCGCGCTCGCCGTGCTGCTGGTCGTCTTCCCGTACGCGGCGCAGGTGAAGTGGGCGGCGCTGGTGGCGGTCGTGCTGCTCGGCGGCGTCGGCTTCATGACGACGACTCCGCTCCAGATGCTGGTGATGCGCAAGGCGCAGGACGCGCCGACGCTGGCCTCGGCGTCGAACCACTCGGCGTTCAATCTGGCCAACGCGGGCGGCGCGTGGGCCGGCGGCGCGGCGATCGCGACGGGCTGGGGCTGGACCTCGCCGGCCCTGGTCGGGGCGGTGCTGGCGGCGGCCGGACTGGCGATCGCGGTGACGGCCGG
>NZ_WHPN01000118.1 GCF_009735685.1 Streptomyces lycii
CGCGCCAGCCGGTGCAGCAGGGCGGCCATGGCGCCGCGCCCGGGCAGGGCGCCGGGCCGGTCGAGGTGCGGGGTGGAGTTGAGCAGCCCGAAGACGGCGTGCACACAGGCCCGGGCCTCGGCCTCCGTCAGCCGGGCGTGCACCCGGCGGACGATCTCGACCCACAGCTCCACGTACTGCCGCTGGAACTGGCGTACGAGCTTGCGGTCGCTCTCCCGCAGCCGGTCCAGTTCCCGGTCGTGCAGGGTGATCAGCGCGCGGTCGTGCAGCGCGAAGTCGATGTGGCCCTCGATCAGCGAGTCGAGGACGTCCCCGGCCGGTCCGGCGGTCTCGGCGACCCGGCGCCTGCCGCCGGTCAGCAGGCGGCTGCTGATGCCGACGAGCAGCTCGGCGAGCATCGCGTCCTTGCCGGGGAAGTGGCGGTAGAGGCCGGGCCCGCTGATGCCGACGGCCGCGCCTATCTCGTCCACGCCGACGCCGTGGAAGCCGCGGTCGGCGAAGAGACGCGCCGCCTCCTTGAGGATCTGCTCGCGACGGGTGGGGGCCGCCCCGGCGGTGTGGGTGCTCATGGGAATTCATTCTAGACAGGGCCGTTAGCGCTCGTTAACCTGGAGCCGTGAGCGTTAACGCTCATTAACCACATGAGTCGACCACCCCCGCCGCGGGCCGGTGGCACGAGCGTCGTACGTTCGACGAGCAAGGGGGCTCGAAGGAGATGCAGCAGGCACCCGTGCTGGGCAGCGCCGCGGATCCGGCGTCCGAAGCCTGGCGGGCCAACGAGGCGGCGCACCGCGAGCTGGCGGCCGAGCTGCGGGAGCGGCTGGCCGCGGCCCGGCTGGGCGGCGGCGAGCGGGCCCGGGCGCGGCACACCGCGCGCGGCAAGCTGCTGCCCCGGGACCGGGTCGACACCCTGCTCGACCCGGGGTCGCCCTTCCTGGAGCTGGCACCGCTGGCCGCCGAGGGCATGTACGGCGGCCGGGCCCCGGCGGCGGGCGTGATCGCCGGCATCGGCCGGGTCTCCGGCCGCGAGGTGGTGATCGTGGCGAACGACGCCACCGTCAAGGGCGGGACGTATTACCCCATGACGGTGAAGAAGCACCTGCGGGCCCAGGAGGTCGCCCTGGAGAACCGCCTCCCCTGCCTCTATCTGGTCGATTCCGGCGGTGCCTTCCTGCCCATGCAGGACGAGGTCTTCCCGGACCGGGAGCACTTCGGCCGGATCTTCTACAACCAGGCCCGGATGTCCGGTGCCGGCATCCCGCAGATCGCGGCGGTCCTCGGGTCCTGCACCGCGGGCGGCGCGTATGTGCCCGCGATGAGCGACGAGGCCGTCATCGTCCGGGAGCAGGGCACGATCTTCCTCGGCGGCCCGCCGCTGGTGAAGGCCGCCACCGGCGAGGTCGTCACCGCCGAGGAGCTGGGCGGCGGCGAGGTGCACTCCAGGGTCTCCGGTGTCACCGACCATCTCGCCGAGGACGACGCGCACGCCCTGCGCATCACCCGCACCATCGTCTCCACACTGCCCGGCCGCGGCCCGCTGCCCTGGAGCGTGGAGCCGGCCGAGGAGCCCGCCGTCGACCCGGCCGGGCTGTACGGCGCGGTCCCCGTCGACTCCCGTACGCCGTACGACGTCCGTGAGGTGATCGCGCGGATCACCGACGGCTCCCGTTTCGCCGAGTTCAAGGCGGAGTACGGCCAGACCCTGGTCACCGGTTTCGCGCGGATCCACGGCCACCCGGTGGGCGTCGTCGCGAACAACGGCATCCTGTTCTCCGAATCCGCTCAGAAGGGCGCGCACTTCATCGAGCTGTGCGACCAGCGCGGCATCCCGCTGCTCTTCCTGCAGAACATCTCGGGCTTCATGGTCGGCCGGGACTACGAGGCGGGCGGCATCGCGAAGCACGGCGCGAAGATGGTCACCGCCGTCGCCTGCACCCGGGTGCCCAAGCTGACCGTCGTCATCGGCGGCTCGTACGGCGCGGGCAACTACTCCATGTGCGGCCGGGCCTATGGGCCGCGCTTCCTGTGGATGTGGCCGGGCGCCAAGATCTCCGTGATGGGCGGCGAGCAGGCGGCGTCGGTGCTCGCCACCGTCAAGCGGGACCAGATGGAGGCCCGCGGCGAGGAGTGGAGCGCGGAGGACGAGGAGCTGTTCCGCGCCCCCATCCGCGAGCAGTACGACACCCAGGGCAGCGCCTATTACGCCACCGCCCGGCTCTGGGACGACGGCGTGATCGACCCGCTGGAGACCCGGCAGGTGCTGGGCCTCGCCCTCACCGCCTGCGCCAACGCCCCGCTCCCCGACCGCGACCCGGCCGCCCCCGGGTACGGCGTCTTCCGGATGTGACGGCGTGTACGCCCCCGAGAGCGCCTCCCCCGCTGCCGACACCGACATTGCCGCCGCCGCTGCCGCCCCCGTGACCCCGGAGAAGATGACGATGTTCGAGAGCGTGCTGGTCGCCAACCGGGGCGAGATCGCCGTCCGCGTGATCCGCACCCTGCGCCGTCTCGGTGTGCGCTCCGTCGCGGTGTTCAGCGACGCCGACGCCGACGCCCGGCATGTGCGCGAGGCCGACACCGCGGTCCGGATCGGCCCGACGGCCGCCGCCGAGAGCTATCTGTCCGTCGCGAAGCTGCTCGACGCCGCCGCCCGCACCGGCGCCCGTGCCGTCCACCCCGGGTACGGCTTCCTCGCCGAGAACGCCGCCTTCGCCCGCGCCTGCGAGGAGGCCGGGCTGGTCTTCATCGGCCCGCCCGCCGCGGCGATCGAGCTGATGGGTGACAAGATCCGCGCCAAGGAGACCGTACGGGCGGCCGGGGTGCCCGTCGTCCCCGGCTCCTCCGGCAGCGGCCTGACCGACGCACAACTGGCGGAGGCCGCGCGGGAGATCGGGATGCCGGTGCTGCTCAAGCCCTCGGCGGGCGGCGGCGGCAAGGGCATGCGGCTGGTGCGGGCCGAGCGCTTGCTCGCCGACGAGATCGCCGCGGCCCGGCGGGAGGCCCGTGGCTCGTTCGGCGACGACACCCTGCTGGTGGAGCGCTGGATCGACCGGCCCCGGCACATCGAGATCCAGGTGCTGGCCGACGGCCACGGCAACGTGGTGCATCTGGGCGAGCGCGAGTGCTCGCTCCAGCGGCGCCACCAGAAGATCGTCGAGGAGGCCCCGAGTCCGCTGCTGGACGAGGCCACCCGTGCCGCGATGGGCGAGGCCGCGGTCCAGGCCGCCCGGTCCTGCGGCTACCGGGGCGCGGGCACCGTCGAGTTCATCGTCCCGGGCGGTGACCCCGGCGCGTACTACTTCATGGAGATGAACACCCGGCTCCAGGTCGAACACCCGGTGACGGAGCTGGCCGTGTCGGTGGCCGGTGTCCACCCGGACCTGGTCGAGTGGCAGTTGCGCACCGCCGCCGGGGAGCGGCTGGCCTTCGGGCAGGCGGACACGGCCTTCACCGGGCACGCGGTGGAGGCCCGGCTCTGCGCGGAGACGGCGCGGACGGCCGCCGCCGACGGGGTGGACTTCCTGCCCTCGGCGGGCCGGGTCGAGCTGCTGCGCGAGCCGGCCGGCGAGGGGGTGCGCACCGATTCCGGGCTCACGGAGGGCACCGAGGTCGGGACCGCGTACGACCCGATGCTCGCCAAGATCGTCGCCCGTGGCCCGGACCGGGCCACCGCCCTGCGCCGGCTGCGGGCGGCCCTCGCGGACACCACCGTCCTCGGTGTCGACACCAACGCCGGTTTCCTCCGCCGGCTGCTCAGCCTTCCGGCGGTCGTCTCCGGCGATCTGGACACGGGCCTGGTCGACCGGGAGGCGGGCGGGCTGATCCCGGCGGATGTCCCGGACGAGGTGTACGCGGCGGCGGCCCTGCTGCGGCACGCGGCGGCGGCACCGTCCGGTGCGGGCGGTGCCCCGGGCACCGGGATTCCGGGCACCGGGCTTCCTGGAGCCGGGCTTCCGGGCGCCGGAGCGGGCGCGGGACGGGCGAACGGTGCGGAGGCAGCGGCAGGGACGGGCCCGGCGGGCTCCGGCGCGCACGCGGGCCCGGCCGGTGCCGCGGCCGGCTGGACCGACCCGTTCTCGGTGCCCAGCGGCTGGCGGCTGGGCGGCGAGGCCGCCCGGACGCCGTACCACGTCCTCGTCCCGGGCCACGGCCCGGTGGAGGTCCTGCTGCGCGGTCCGCTGGACGCTGCGGAGGTCTCGGTCCGCCGCCGGGCGGACGGCGCGCAGCCCGGCGGCCGGGCCCCGGACGCCGCCGGGGCCGCCGGGCCGGGCGGCGCCGTACCGCCCTCGGTCCCGGCCCGGCTCCTCGGCCCGGGCGGCCCGCAGGGCCGGGTGCTGGTCGAGTACGCCGGGGTCACCCACGCCTTCCACTGCGCACCGGACGGCTTTGGCGGACACTGGCTGGGACGCGACGGCGACGCCTGGCACGCGGCCGTGCACGACCCGGTGGCCGCCGCGCTGCGGGGCGCCGCCGGGGCCGGGGGCGCCGGGGCGCTGACCGCCCCGATGCCCGGGACGGTGACGGTGGTGAAGGCCGCCGTGGGCGAGAGCGTGAGCGCCGGGCAGAGCCTGCTGGTGGTCGAGGCGATGAAGATGGAGCACGTCGTCGCCGCCCCGTACGCGGGCACCGTCACCGAGCTGGACGTGTCCCCCGGGAGCACGGTCGCCATGGACCAGGTGCTGGCCGTGGTCACCCCGGACTCCGGGCCCGTCCCGGAGAAGGAACCGGCCCCGGAGCAGGAATCCGTCCCGGAGGAGGAGCGGGCCCCGGAGCGGGAGTCCGCTGCGGGGAAGAAGGAGGACGAGCGATGACCGGACTTCCCGGAGGGCTGCCCGTGCGGGTGCCGGCCGAGGGGCTGCCGCCCCGGGTCCGCATCCACGAGGTGGGCCCCCGTGACGGCCTGCAGAACGAACAGGCGGTCGTGCCGGTCGAGATCAAGGCCGAGTTCGTCCGCCGGCTCGCCGCGGCCGGCCTGGGCACGATCGAGGCGACCAGCTTCGTCCACCCCAAGTGGGTTCCGCAGCTGGCCGACGCCGAGCAGCTGATGCCGATGCTCACGGACCTCGGCGGCGCGGAGCGGGCGCCGGGCAGCCCCCGGACGGAACCGGACACCGGGTCCGCCGGCACGGCCGCCGGCGGCGCCAGGGCCGCGGGCGGCGGAGCAGCGGGCGGCGGAGCAGCGGGCGGTGGAGCAGCGGAAACCGGCACAGGCGGAACCGCGGCCGCAGGTCGCACGGCTTCCGGCGGCGCGGCTCCGGGCCCCGGCGCCTCCGGCGGCGCTGTGCCCGGCGGCGCTGTGCCCGGCGGCGCTGTGCCCGGCGCTGATTCCCGTACCACTGATTCCCGCAGCGCCGGTTGCGCCGACGCGGCTTCCGGGGCCGGGCGGGATCCCGGGGCCGGTGCCCGCGGCCCCCGGCCGGCCCCCCGGCTGCCGGTGCTGGTGCCGAACGAGCGCGGGCTGGAGCGGGCGCTGGCGCTCGGGGTGCGCGACATCGCCGTGTTCGGCAGCGCCACCGAATCCTTCGCCAGGGCCAACCTCAACCGCACGGTCGCCGAATCCCTCGCCATGTTCGAACCGGTGGTCGCCAGGGCGGCCGAAGCCGGCGCCCGGGTGCGCGGCTATCTGTCGATGTGCTTCGGCGACCCCTGGGAAGGCGCCGTCCCGGCCGGGCAGGTCGTCCGGGCGGCCCGGGCCCTGCTCGACATGGGCTGCGACGAGCTGAGCCTCGGCGACACCATCGGCGTGGCCACCCCCGGCCAGGTCACGGCGCTGCTCGCCGCGCTCGGTGCGGCCGGGGTGCCGGTGAGCCGGATCGCGGTGCACTTCCACGACACCTACGGCCAGGCCCTCGCCAACACCCTCGCCGCCCTCCAGTACGGCGTCACCACCGTCGACGCGTCCGCCGGCGGCCTCGGCGGCTGCCCGTACGCCAAGAGCGCCACCGGGAACCTCGCGACCGAGGACCTCGTGTGGATGCTGCACGGCCTCGGCATCGAGACCGGGGTCGATCTCGGCCGTCTGACCGCCACCAGCGTGTGGATGGCCGCACACCTGGGCCGACCCAGCCCGTCCCGCACCGTCCGCGCCCTCGCGGGCGCCCCCTCCGACCAGGAGCGCTGAGCCATGCCGATCGACCACCGCCTCACCCCCGAACACGAGGAACTCCGCCGCACGGTCGAGGAGTTCGCGCACGAGGTCGTCGCCCCGAAGATCGGGGAGTTCTACGAGAACCACGAGTTCCCGTACGAGATCGTCCGCGAGATGGGCCGGATGGGTCTCTTCGGGCTGCCCTTCCCGGAGAGTTACGGCGGCATGGGCGGCGACTATCTCGCCCTCGGCATCGCCCTGGAGGAGCTGGCCCGGGTCGACTCCTCCGTGGCCATCACCCTGGAGGCCGGGGTGTCGCTCGGCGCGATGCCGGTGTACCGCTTCGGCACCGAGGAGCAGAAGCGGGAGTGGCTGCCGCGGATGTGCTCCGGGGAGATCCTGGGCGCCTTCGGGCTGACCGAGCCGGAGTGCGGCTCGGACGCGGGCGGCACCCGCACCACCGCCCGGCTGGACGAGGACACGGACGAGTGGGTGGTCAACGGCACCAAGTGCTTCATCACCAACTCCGGCACGGACATCACCGGCCTGGTCACGGTCACCGCCGTCACCGGCCGCAAGCCGGACGGGCGCCCCGAGATCTCCACGGTCATCGTGCCCTCCGGCACCCCGGGCTTCACCGTCGCCCCCGCCTACTCCAAGGTCGGCTGGAACGCCTCGGACACCCGCGAGCTGTCCTTCGCCGACGTCCGGGTGCCGAAGGCGAACCTCCTCGGGGAGGAGGGCCGCGGCTACGCCCAGTTCCTGCGGATCCTCGACGAGGGCCGGATCGCGATCTCGGCGCTCGCCACCGGGCTCGCGCAGGGCTGTGTGGACGAGTCCGTGGCGTACGCCAAGAGCCGCACGGCCTTCGGCAGGCCCATCGGTGACAACCAGGCGATCCAGTTCAAGCTGGCCGACATGGAGATGCGGGCCCACACGGCGCGGATCGCCTGGCGGGACGCCGCGTCCCGGCTGCTGCACGGTGAGCCGTTCAAGAAGGAGGCGGCACTCGCCAAGCTGTACTCCTCGGAGATCGCGGTGACCAACGCCCGCGAGGCCACCCAGATCCACGGCGGCTACGGCTTCATGAACGAGTATCCGGTCGCCCGGATGTGGCGGGACTCCAAGATCCTGGAGATCGGCGAGGGCACCAGCGAGGTGCAGCGCATGCTGATCGCCCGCGAACTGGGCCTGGCAGCCGGCTGACGGAGCCCCCGCCGGCCCGGTCCGGGATCCCGCGCGGGCTCCCGGACCGGACCGGTCCCCGTCGGCCGCACCGCGCCCCGGCGGCCACCCAAGGCCCAGCCGTGCCCGCCCTCCTGCCGTCCCCGGTCCGCCGACGCCCACCTCCCCTTGCACGCCAAAACCCAGCCGTGCCCGCCCTCCCGGCACCCCGAGCCCGCCGACGCCCACCCCCCGGCGCGCCAAGGCCCGGCCGTGCCCACGCCCGGCCGCACCCGGGCCCGGCCACGTCCACCCCCTGGCGCGCCGAGACCACCGCGCCCCGTGCCGCCTGCCGGGCTCCCCCACCGGTTCCAGGGCACTGAAACCACGGTGAAACCGCGCTGAATGCGCCATGCCGCAATCTCCTCGGCATGACGACAACGACTCCGCACTCTCTCGCCATCGCGGCCAAGGGGCTGCGCAAGGCCTACGGGGACAAGACAGTCCTCGACGGCATCGATCTGGCGGTGCCGGCCGGCACCGTGTTCTCCCTGCTCGGCCCGAACGGCGCCGGCAAGACCACCGCCGTCAAGATCCTCTCCACTCTCATCACCGCCGACGCCGGCGAGCTGCACGTCGGCGGCCACGACCTGGCCACCGATCCGCAGGCCGTGCGCGCCGCGATCGGCGTCACCGGGCAGTTCTCCGCCGTCGACGGCCTGATCACCGGCGAGGAGAACATGCTCCTCATGGCGGACCTGCACCTGCTCCCGCGCAGCGAGGGCCGCCGCACCGCCGCCGAACTCCTCGAGCGCTTCGACCTGGTGGACGCCGCGCAGAAACCCGTCTCGACCTACTCCGGCGGCATGAAGCGGCGTCTCGACATCGCCATGACGCTGGTCGGCGGCCCGCGGATCATCTTCCTCGACGAACCGACCACCGGCCTCGACCCGCGCAGCCGCCACAACATGTGGGGGATCATCCGCGAGCTGGTCTCCGGCGGCGTCACCGTCTTCCTCACCACCCAGTACCTGGAGGAGGCCGACGAACTCGCCGACCGCATCGCGGTGCTGAGCGACGGCAGGATCGCCGCCGAGGGGAGCGCGGAGGAGCTGAAGCGGCTCGTGCCGGGCGGGCATGTGCGGCTGCGGTTCGCCGACCCGGCCGCTTACCGGTCCGCCGCCGTCGCGCTGCGCGAGGTCACCCCCCTCGCTCCCGGCCTCGCCCGGGCAGGGGGCACGCCCATCGACGAGGCGCTGTCGCTCCAGATCCCCAGCGACGGCAGCCAGCGCGAGCTGCGCTCCATCCTCGACTGGCTGGACTCGGCCGGCATCGAGGCCGACGAACTGACCGTGCACACCCCCGACCTCGACGACGTGTTCTTCGCCCTGACCGGCACAGCCGACGTCCCCGACCAGCTCAGGAAGGCCGTCCGATGAGTACCCCGCTGACCCCTGCCCGCCCGGCCCGGTTCTCCCTCGCCGTACGCCACTCGAACACGATGCTGCGCCGCAACCTGCTGCACGCGCGGCGCTACCCCTCCCTCACCCTGAACCTGCTGCTCACGCCGATCATGCTGCTGCTGCTCTTCGTCTACATCTTCGGCGACGTGATGAGCGCGGGCATCGGCGGCGGCGACGCCGACCGCTCGGACTACATCGCCTATCTCGTCCCGGGACTCCTGCTGATGACCATCGGCAGCACCGTGATCGGAGCCGCGGTGTCCGTCTCCATGGACATGACCGAGGGACTCATCGCCCGCTTCCGCACGATGGCGATCTACCGCGGTTCCGTGCTCGTGGGGCACGTCTTCGGCAGCGTGCTGCAGGTGCTCGCCAGCCTGGTCCTCGTCGGCGCCATCGCCGTGGCCATCGGCTTCCGCTCCACCGACGCCACAGCGCTGGAGTGGCTGGCGGCGTTCGGGCTGCTGGCGCTGTTCACCCTGGCGTTCACCTGGATCGCGGTCGGGATGGGCATGGCCAGCCCGAACCCCGAGGCGGCCGCCAACATGGCGACGCCGCTGATCGTCCTCCCGCTCATCTCCAGCGCGTTCGTCCCCCTCGACGCGATCCCGGGCTGGTTCCGGCCCGTCGCCGAGTACCAGCCGTTCACGCCGGCCATCGAGACCCTGCGCGGCCTGCTGCTGGGCACCGAGATCGGCAACAACTGGTGGATCGCGGTCGTCTGGTGCGCCGGCCTGACCGCGCTCGGCTACCGCTGGTCGACGGCGCTGTTCAACCGCGACCCGAAATGAGCGCGCGGGCTGCCTCCCGCAGCTCGTCCCGTCCCAGGGCGGCGTACTCCGACACCGCGTCGGCGTACGCCGCCCGCGCGGCGTCCCCGGCGGCCCGAGCCGCCTCCCGGGCACGGTCGGCCGACATCGTCGGCTGGAACTCGCGCTGCACCCCCAGCCGTTCCGCCAGCGCGATCATCCGCGCGGCGGAGGCGTCGCCGGACGCGATCCCGGCCATGCCGAGCGCGTGCAGCGCCGTCCCGAACACCGGAAGCTCCATGGGTGCCCGGGACGGGCCGAGGAGCAGCGTCCGCAGCCCCTGCCACAGCCGGTCGACGGACTCCGCGACGAGCCCGGTGCGGCCCGCGTGCGCGTGCGCCGTCACCGCCGCCGACCGGATCTGCAGCATCCACCGGTCGAGGAAGGGGTCGCCGCCCGCTGCCGGGCCGGCGACGGGCAGCGGCTGCACGGCGCTGCGCCACAGGCCCAGTCCGACCTCCGTCAGCCCGCGGGCGAGCGCGATCTCGGCGCGCCCGAGGAGGTCCATGCTGTAGGCGTCCTGCTGGGCGGGGTTGGCGCACTCGGCCTGCCGCAGCCAGAACTGGGCCTCGTCGGGTTCGCCGCGCTGCAGACAGGCGAGGACGAGGCCCCAGCGGACGCCGATGAGGTCGTGCTCGTCGCCGATCCGCGGGAGCGCGTCGAGCGCCGCCCGGAGGTGCTCGTACGCCTCGTCGCCCCGCTCCGTCCGCAAGCACAGCTCGCTCAGCCGGGCGCGGCCCATGACCTGCAGGAAGGGGTTGTCGACCGGGGCCAGTGCGGGAATGATCCGCCGTGCCGAGTCCAGCGCGCGGTCGATGTCGTGTTCGTACTCCCAGACGTAGGTCGCGACGGACTCCGCGATGCCGGCGAGCAGCGGATGCTCGCTGCCGCACAGCTCCCGCAGCACGCCGTAGTCCGGGGGCAGCATCTCGGGGACCGCGCTCAGCACCGTCCCGATGGCCCGCAGCAGCGTGTCGGGCGGGGCCGGTGGCAGCCGCCGGAGGGTGACGAGCTGGCGCACGCCGCCCGGGCCGTAGCCCATGAACAGGCTCGCCGTGCACAACACCGCGGCGGCGCGGGCGACCTCGACGTATTCGGGCTCGGGGCGGTAGTGCGACAGCGGCGGGCCGGTGTCCGCGGCGAGAGCGGTGAGGCGGGGGTAGTTGGAACCGATCGACCACAGAGCGGCGAGGACGGCGGTGAGGGCGGCGATGGTGGGGCCGTCCGTACGGGCCAGGGCGTGCCGCAGGGCCAGCACGAGGTTGTCCTGCTCGGCCCTGATCCTTTCCGAGGCGAGCAGCGGCTCCGAGCCGAAGAGCCAGTCGTGGTACGCGACCCCGAAGTCCCGGGCCCAGAGGAGGAACCGGCCGACGGCCTCCTCGTCCTCGCCCGCCTCCGCACGCCGGGCCGCGCTGAACTCCCGTACGGTCTCCAGCATCCGGAAACGGACGCCGGCCGGGGTGTCGGCGACGGTCAGCAGCGACTGGCCGGCCAACTGCTCCAGCAGGGGCAGCGCGTCCCCGCCGAGGACCTGTTCCGCCGCCTCGCCGGAGAAGCCGCCGGGGAAGACGGACAGCGTGCGCAGCGCCGCCCTGGCGTGCTCGTCGAGGAGGTTCCAGCTCCAGTCCACGACCGCGTGCAGCGTGCGGTGGCGCTCCGGCGCGTCCCGCGCACCGCCGCGCAGCAGCGCGAACCGGTCGCCGAGGCGGCGGGCGATCTCCGGCACGGACAGCACCCGCACCCGCGCCGCGGCCAGTTCCACGGCGAGCGGCAGCCCGTCGAGCTGGCGGCACAGCTCCGCCACCGCGTCCGGCGGCAGCTCCACACCGCTCCTGGCGGCACGGGCCCGCTGCGTGAACAGTTCGACGGAGGTGTCGGGAGCCAGCTCCGGCAGCGCGTACACCGCCTCGGAGGTCAGGCCCAGCGGGGCCCGGCTGGTGGCGAGGATCCGCAGTTCCTTCGAGGACGAGACCAGGGCCGCCGCGAGGCCGGCGGCGCCCCGGACGACCTGCTCGCAGTTGTCGAGGACCAGCAGCGCGGGCCCGGAGCCGAGCACGCCGAGGATGCCGGACACCGGGTCGGCCGCGGCGTGGCCGCTCCCTCCCGGACTCCGGCCGGGGGGTCCCGCGCCGTGCCGCGCCTCGCCCGCGCCGAGCGCGGAGGCGACCTCGGGGGCCACGTCCTCGTCCGCGGTGACACCGGCGAGCGGGACGAAGTACACCACGCGCTGCTCGGCCCGGCGGCTGACGGCGTGCGCGAGCCGGGTCTTGCCGAGACCGCCGGGGCCGACGACGGTGACGGCGCGGGACTCGCGCAGCAGCCGCTCCACCCCGGCGATGTCCTCGTCCCGCCCGAGCAGCGGGTTCGGCTCGTGCGGTACGCCGTGCCGGGCCACGGGCGCCTCGCCGCGCAGCAACTCCTCCTGTACGGCCCTGAGCCCGGGGCCGGGGTCCGTGCCGAGCCGGTCGCGCAGCTCGCGGCGGTACGCCTCGTACCGCGTCAGCGCGGCGGACGGGCCGGCCGTCGCAGCCTCGGCGCGCAGCAGTTCGGCGAGGACCTCCTCGTCGCGCGGATGCTCCGCGGTGACGGCGGCCAGCGGCCCGGCGGCCTCCGCGTGCCGCCCGAGACGGGCCAGCGCGAGCGCCCGCGCGCGCACGAGCCCGTCGCGGACGGGGGCGCGTTCGGCCCGCAACGCGGCTACGGGGTCGGCCGTGTCGCCGGTCCCGTCGGGGGTGCCCCGCCACAGCGCCAGCCCCGCCTCGGCCGCGGCCAGCGAACCCGCGTGGTCCCCGGCCCGGGCCCGCTCCGCGCTCGTGGCGGCGTGCAGCAGCAGCGCGGAGCTGTCGACGCGGTCCTCGGCGAGGGCGAGCCGGTACCCGGTCGGCGTGCCGGCGATGACGTCGGCGCCCAACTGCGCCCGTGCCCTGGACACCAGGACCTGCACGGCCTTCCCGGGCCGCTCCGGCAGTTCGTCCGGCCACAGGCCCGCCACCAGCCGCTCGGTGCTGCACCCCGCGCGCAGATCACCGGCGAGCAGCGCGAGAAGGCCGCGGAGCCGGGGCGCGGTGACCTCCTGTCCGCGACAGGCGACACGTGGCAGCAGGGTCAGGTCGGTGGTCACCCGTGCAGATTACTGAGGTTCGATGCGTGATGTCGCGGGACCCTACCGGTTGAACTGCGAAGACGCGTATCCGCCGCACGGCATCATGCGAAGATCACCCACCAGTAGATGAGCGGACCGTAGCACCCGCCCTGATCCCCTGCCTGTGGGTGACGATGATCCTGCGCCGGAAAGCGATGTTCCGGTGGCAGACGAAATCATGTACGGGCGTTCAGGTCTCGGCCAGTTGAAAGTGCCAGATGATCTCCACCGGAACCCCGGCGTTGGCCGCCACAGCAGCCTCGGGTACCAGGTCCATCAGGCACCATGGCCAGTCCTCCCACGGCCCCAAGTCGATCGTGAGCTTCCGTGGCGGATCCTGTGCCCCGGTCCCTCCCCCGGCTCGCTCCTCGGGTTCCTCACAGCGCCGGACTTGTAGCCCCACCGTAAGCGCGGCACGTAGATAGTCCCCGACCGGATGACGATAGGTCTCCAACTGCCCCGGCCTCCCGTCCGCCAAGCGCACCGAGGGAATCGAACCCCGCGCCACGCATTCCGGGTGGATGTCCGAGGTCACGAGGTGCCCGCCCGGACGCAAAACCCTGGCGAACTCCGCCATCACCGGCCCCAGGTCGGGGACGTGCGTCAGGGCAAGAGAACAGACCACCAGGTCCATGGCATCATCGGCCACGGGCAGCCGGCGCAGGTCGCCAAGGAGGAACTCGCCTGCTGGTACCCGCTCACGTGCCCGCGCCAGCATGTCCGCCGAGCTGTCGACGCCGACTGTCCGGTGACCGCGCTCGGCCAGCAGGGCCGTCATCCGACCGGTGCCGCAGGCGGCGTCCAAGGCGACACCAGTCGGCATTCCATCGAGGATTTCCCCGACCACCGGCTCGTCGAAGTCGAACGCCGAGTTGGGGCCGTCATAGGTCCTCGACCAGATCTGGTATCCATCAACGGTGCCCACCGGGGCAACGTCCACAGCGGCATCCGCCAGCGTCTCGTCGTCAAGCAGCCTCCGGATCTCGCCGATACGCGCATCGACGAACTCGCGATCGTGCTCCCCGGTGAACGATCGCAGCAGGGCAGTGCCTTCAAGGCCCACCAAGTAGGCGAGCGGATTCTGGTGCTTCACGGCGCGACGCTAGCGACGCTCGTGGCGCCAGCGCCACCGATTTGCCCGTCGCTCCTGGCAATGTACCTCTCGGTCACTGGTGATCTTCGCATGATGCCGTGCGGCGGATACGCGTCTTCGCAGTTCAACCGGTAGGGCCCTGCGACATCACGCATTGAGTCTCAGTAGCCAAGGCCACCGGCGCCCGGACGCCCACCGTGCCCGGAACTCCCGTCACTTGCCGCAACGCCCCGCTCCGGACCTCCGGTCACTTGCCGCAACGCCCCCCCGCTCCGGAACTTCCGTCCACTGGCCACACCGCCCCCGCTCCGGGGAACTCCCGCCGCCTGCCGGAGGTTCACTCCTGCCGGACGCCCGGCCCCTGCCGGACACGGCCCCTTCGCCCCTCCCACCGCCCGCCGGACGCCC
>NZ_WHPN01000119.1 GCF_009735685.1 Streptomyces lycii
ACGGCGTGTCCGCTCCCGTGCGGCCCCGCGGGCGCCGCACCGCGCTCGTCGGCGCCGTCGCCGCGGCCGCCGTCGCGGTAATCGTCGTGGCCGCCATGAATCTGCCGCTCTCCGGAGGGCGTGACGGCGGTGACCGCAAGACGCCCGTCGGAGCAGCCTCCTCCGGTACCGGCACCGGTACCGGCACCGCTCCCGCCGCCCGCGGGGCGGACCGGAAGACCGGCGAGCGGCCGTCCGCCCCGGCATCCACCGGCCCGTCCCGCGGCGCGCGGACCGGCGGATCCTCCGCTCCGGTCCCGGAGTCCACCGGTCACCCCGGCGGCCCGGCCCTCAACGTCGCCGTGAACCCCTATGACTACGAGAGCCCGTGCAGCCAGCACTTCCTCGTCGACAGCGAGCCCGAGCACGTCGGCCCGCCCGTCTCCGAACAGGACGCGCCCCGCTGGGCGGCCGCGTACGGCGCGGTCTCCTCCGGGGAGCAGCGCGTCGCCCTGACCGTGCAGGGCACGGGGGAGGACACCGTCGTCCTGGAGGCCCTGCACGTACGCGTCGTGGCGAAGGGCACCCCCCTCGCCTGGAACGACTACTCGATGGGCGTCGGCTGCGGCGGCAATGTCCACACCACGCCGTTCGGCATCGACCTCGACAACGGCAGCCCCACCGTCACCGTCAAGGGCGGCGGGCGCGACTTTCCGTACAAGGTCAGCGAGTCCGACCCGGAGGTCTTCTACGTCACCGCCCGCACCAGGGCGCACGACGTCCGCTGGGACCTCTCGCTGGACTGGTCCAGCGGCGACCGCCGCGGCACCGTGCACATCGACAACGAAGGCGAGCCCTTCCGCACCAGTGCCGGTGCCGGCCGCCCCGGCTACGACTATCCGCTGGGCGGCGGCGAGTGGATCAGGCGGGAGGAGTAGTGCGGGCGCGACGCGGCGGGGGCGCCGAGCCCGGGACGGCGGCGCCCGCGGCCGCTCCGGGCGTACCGTGACCGTTTCGCGGCCCGTGACCGGTCCGGGCGTACCGCGGGCCGCTCCCGTGAGCAGGCGACGCACTCCGGCGGGCAGGCGCGCTCCGGCGAGCAGCTTGAGGGCTCGCCGGAGCGCGTACTCCGGCTAGAAGGTGTACTCCGGATTGACGTCCATGCAGGCGGACTTGTCGTCGCCGTTGAGCGGATCGGCGCTCTCCGGTGCCTTGTTGTCCTCCTCGCCGCTCTCCGGCTTCTCCGGGTACTTCGCCCCCGTACGCCAGTCCGCGCCGACCACCAGGGTCACCTCCTCGACGCCCTGGGTGACGCGCACGGCGCTCCTGGGCAGCCCGAGCGCCTTCGCCACGGCCTCGGCGTCGCCGCGCAGATCGTCCGACGGGTACGAAACCGTGGTGTCGGCCTGTGACTTGGGGGTCGCGTCGGCGGCGGCGCGGGCGAAGCCGAGCCGCCCGAGCTCCGCGGTGACCTCCGCGGCCCGCCCGGTGACGGGGGCCTGGGCCACGGTGCCGGTGCCGTTCTGCACGGTGACCGGGATCTCTCCCCGGGGCGCTGCCGGGTCGCTCGACTCGGCGTCCTCCTCCGGGGCCTTCTTCTTGTCCTTGCCGTCCAGCGCGATGTCGTTGCGGATGAGGGAGAACACCTTGTCGGCGTCCCCGGGCTTGGGGACGAGATGCGCGAGCGGGTTCTGCGGGTCCTCGGTCCACGGCATGGTGGTCATGGTGATCCGGGCGGTCGGCACCCGCTTGAGGTCGTTGCCGAGGTCGTAGAGCTTGCCGACGGTGCCCAGGCCGGGGTCGACGGTGAGGGCCTTGGTCGCCGCCTCGGCGAGATTGCGCAGCTTGCCCGGGTTGGTGAGCTTCGTTCCGGCCTTGAGCTGGCGGACCATCGAGTTCATGTACATGTGCTGTGCCTTGGCGCGGCCGATGTCGCTGCCGTTCTCGAAGCCGTGCCGGGTGCGCAGCCACTGCAGGGCCTGCTCGCCCTTGACGGTGGTCTCGCCCTTCTCCAGCCGCAGCCCCGACTTGGGGTCCTGGACGTTCGCCCTGACGCAGACCGGCACGCCGCCGACGGCGTCGGCCATGTCCACCACGCCCGCGAAGTCGATCATCATGAAGTGGTCGATGGGCACCCCGGTCAGCTCCTCCCAGGTGGCGACCGTGCAGCCCGGCCCGCCGTGCTGGAGGCTGGAGTTGATGGTGGCGCTGGTCTCCGGGTAGACCGTGCCGTCCTCCGGGTCGGTGCACTTGGGGATCGTCACCCGGGTGTCGCGGGGGACGCTGACCACGGACATGTTGCTGCGGTCGGCCGAGACGTGCAGCAGCATCTGCACGTCCGCGAGAGGCTTGCGGCCCGCGTTGTCGCGGGCGCCGCCCAGCTCGACGTTCTCCTCGGAGTTACGGCTGTCCGAGCCCAGCAGCAGGATGTTGAGCGGGGTGTTGCCGTCGGCGTTGGGCGCGCTCTTGTCGAGCCGGTTCTCGCCGAGGTTCAGCTCGTCCTTCTCCAGATTGCCGTTGAGGTGGCGGTAGTAGAGGTAGCCGGCGCCGGCCGTGGCGAGTATCGCCACGGCCAGGACTATCGCGGTCCACTTCAGTACGCGGCGGGCCCTGCCGCTGCCCCTGCCGCGCCGCCCGCCGTGCCGGCTGCCGTTTCCGCCGTCCGCGGATGCCGCCCCCGCGGGCGGCCCCGTATCCGGAAGCTCTCCCGGATCGCCGCCGTGCTCGTACAGGCTCTCGTCCCAGCCCAGCTCCCGGGCGTCGGGACCTCCGTACTGTTCGGTGCTCCGCTGGGCACTCGTCTGCCGCATCGGGCCTCCCCCGTGCTGTTGTCCGTCATACGGCCCGGGGGCCGACCCGGTTCACTACTCCGCGCACACCGACTTGTCGGCCTCCACCCGCTGCATGTCCTCCGGGGCCTTGCTCGGGGCGCTGACCGGCTCCCCGGCGGCGGTGAAGTCCGCGCCGAGGGTGAGCGTCATCGACTCGTCCGCGGCGGCGTCCTTGCTGCCGGGCTTGAGCGCGGAGGCGGGCAGGCCCATCATCTCGGCCAGGGCGCGTGCCTGGTCGGCCTGGTTGGGCGCGTACTCGAGCGTCGTCTTGTCCTGCTTCTCGCCCGGGGCGTTGCCGCCGTTGCTGGAGAGCCGCACACCCTCGGTGTTCTGCAGCCACTCCAGGGTCGACTGGGCGGCGCCGATCGGGCCGCCGCCGTTGAGCACCTCGACCCGGACCTCCGACGGGTCCGCCTTCGGGCCCTCGGTCTTGGCCTTCTCCTGCTTGTCCTTCGCCGCCTTCTCCTTCTTCTTCACCTCGGTGAGGGAGATGTCCTCGCGCATCATCGAGAAGAGCTGTTCGGCGGGCTTCTCGTTGAGGACGACGGTGGTCTTCACCGTCTCGGCCGGGTTGTCGATCACCGGGACGGTGGCGAAGGTGATGTTCTTGGTGTCGACCCGGCTGATGTCCTGGGCCAGGTTCTTCAGCTTGTTGATGGTGCCTATCCCGGTGTCGACGGTGAGTGCCTTGGTGGCGGCCGTCGCCAGGTCCCACAGCTTGCCGGGGTCGGTGAGGGTGTCGCCCGACTTCATCTTGCGGATCATCGAGCTGAGGAACTGCTGCTGTATCTCGATCCGGCTCAGGTCGCCGCCGTTGCCGACGGAGGCCCGGGTGCGGACGAACGCGAGGGCGTCCTCGCCCTTCAGCGTGTGCTTTCCGGCCGGCAGCTTGAGGTGCGACTTCGGGTCGTCGATGTCCTTGGCGAGGCACACCTCGACGCCGCCGACGGCCGAGGAGAGCGTCTTGACCGCGTTGAAGTCCGCCATCATGAAGTGGTTGACCTCGAGCCCGGTCATCTCCTTCACGGTGCGCATCGTGCAGCCGGGGTCACGGCCGCTCTGGCCGAGGCTGGTGTTGAAGCGGACGTCCTGCTCACCAGAAATGATCTTGGTGGAGCCGTCCTCCTGCTTGGTCGGGCAGTCGGGGATGTCGGTTATCAGGTCCCGCGGGATGCTGACCGCCGTGGCGTTGCTGCGGTCCTCCGAGACGTGGAAGAGGATCGTGGTGTCCGCGTGGCCGGGGCTGCCCGCGTCGCCGTAGCCCTGATTGCCCTTGCCGGTCCGGGCGTCGGTCCCGATGACGAGGATGTTCAACGGCCCGTCGCTGGTCGCGGCGCCCGCGTCCCCGATGTCGACGGTGCTGATGTTGTCGTTGAAGTGGTTGTAGAGGGCGAAGGCGGTCGCGGCTCCGGCGACGACCACGAAGGCCATCACACCGCCGGTCCAGTACAGCGCCCTCTTCTTGCCGGACTTCTTCGCCCGGGACTTCCGCCGGCCGCCGGGCGCCTTGGCCGCGGCGCGGCTGCCCGCCCGGCGGTTGCGCTGCGGCGGTACCTCGGGGCGTACGTCCTCGTCGTCCTCGACGGGAGCGCGGCGGCGGGAGGCCCGGGGGCCCGGGGCCTGGGGCGGGACTCTGTGCTGCGCGGAGGGCACGGGAGGCGCCTGTCGCCCTGCGGGAGGGGCCGGTCGCAGTACGTAATTACCGGTGTTCGGGTCGAGCACCCACTGGTCTGCGGGGTCGATGTCGTCCGCCCGCCCACGGCCTTGCGCGTCCACGGTCGTTTGCTTCCTCCGTCGGTGCCACGCGGCGTCCTCCCCCTCAAAGACGCCCTGTCCGTCCTTCTCCCCGTGCTGCATCGGCGCTGGTCCTGAGCGCCGGGGCGCTCACACTATCCGTCCGGCCGGGAGTCGAGCGACGGCGGTGACACATTCCACGTGCTTACAACTGGGCATTCCGCCCAATACTTTCGAGCCTTTGGGGCGTTGTTCACACGCCTCAAACACAGGCTCCGGTCTCCGCGGTCGTCCCGCGGTACCCGGGCTGCCCCTCGTCCCGTTCCGCCTCCGGCGTCCCGGACGGGGGTGCCCCGCTCTCCGTTCCCATCGTGCCCGATCCGCTCGCACTTCCGCTTCCCGGCCCTTCCTGCTCGTTCTGATGCGCTTCTTCCGCCCGGGGTTCCACGGTCACCGGGCGGTCGTGCAGCAGGGCTTCGAACAGCTGTGAGGCGGCAGGCTGCACCAGTTCGTCCCGATTGGGGTTGTTCTGGTAAGGCTGCCGCGGCACCGTGAGAAATCGCACGCCGGACGACGGCATCTCCCGCATGCTCGTGGCGAGGTCGTAGAGATCCTGCAGAGATGCCAGCCCGGGGTCCGTGGTGATGGAGGAAGTCACGGAGTCCAGCAGGTCGTAGAGGCGGCCCGGGTTGAGCAGTACGCCGTCGCTCTGCACCTTCCGCACCAGGGAGCCCAGGAACTCCTGCTGCCGCGCCATCCGCTCGGTGTCGCTGCCGTCGCCGATGCTGTAGCGGGCCCGGACATAGCCGAGGGCGTCCTCGCCGTGCAGGGTCTGCTGCCCCGCGGGCAGCGTCACCTGGGCCTCGGGGTCGTCCACGGGCTCCTCGAGGCAGACCTCCACGCCGCCGACCGCGTCCACGACGTTCTTGAAACCGCTGAAGTCCAGGATCATGTGGTGGTCGACGCGGACGCCGGTGAACTCCTCGACCGTACGGATCGTGCAGCCCGCACCGGCGAACTCGAAGGCCCAGTTGAACTGGGCGAACCGTGCCTCGCTCCGGGTGCCGTCCGGCTGGGTGCAGGCCGGGATGTCGACCATCAGGTCGCGCGGGATGCTGACGGCCGTGGCGCTCTCCCGGTCGGCGGAGAGGTGCAGCAGGATCGTGGTGTCCGAGCGCTGCGTGCCGGTGTCCCGGCCGTAGGCCCCGTTGCCCCCGCCGCGCGAGTCCGAGCCGATGAGCAGGATGTTCAGCGCGTCGTGCACCACCGCGGCGGGACGGTCGGCGGAGTGCTGCTCCAGCTCCCGGGCGGTGTCCCGGTCGGTCCGGATGTTGCCCTCCAGTTGCTGGTAGAGGGCCCAGCCGGTGCCCGCCGCGGCGAGCACCGCGACGGCGGCGCCGAGCGCGGTGCGGCGGAGCCAGGGACGCCTGCGCCGTGGCTCCTGTGGTGGCTCGGCGGGCGTGCCGGCGCTCTCGCTCACTCTCGTCCATCCCTCACGAAGATCGGCGGCGATCGATGCGTGCGGGCGGCCACCGGTTTTCAGGTGTAGACGAGAAAAACGGGCGCAGGGTTGTACGGAGTTCCCGGCGATCTCGCCGGTGCGGGGCGGGCCGGAGCGGCCGGTGGGACGCGGGGGCAGTTCCGGCGGTCCGGGAGGGCAGTCCGCCCGCGGGGGCCGGGCGGCCCGGCCCCCGCGGGGCGCCGGACCGCGGGCGGTCAGCCCGCGGTCGCCGTCACCCGCTCGCTCTCCCGCCGCTGGTCGAGCGCCTCCGGCGACAGCCGGTCGAGATGGCGGCAGAGCACCACGGAGCCACCGGCCGCGAGCGGCGCGAGCAGCCCGGCGGAGAGTCCGCTCCAGCTGTCGTACGGCAGCGCCGACAGCACCCGGGAGACCGGGGTCAGCTCGCGGGTGGCGGCGTCCGCCCGGGCCTGCTCGACCACCTGCGCGGCGGTGAGTTCACCGGCGCCCGCGAAGGCGAGCGCGGGGGAGTCCGGGTCCACCGGCGCGTACGGCGCGAAGCGGTCGCCCTGGCTCGGCACCTCGACGGCGTAGTCCAAGAAGCCGTCCGGCGGCTGCGGGAAGCGCGCGCCGAGGGGGCGCAGGCTCAGCGCCACCCGCTCGCCGGAGCACGCGCGGGCCCGCTCCAGCGTGTCCGGGCCGCTGACCACGAGGTCGGCCGCGGCCGGGTCGCCGTCCAGGTCGGCGACGACGCCGGTGGAGGAACAGGCGAGCAGCCAGACCGCGGTCTGCCAGTGCGCGGGCAGCAGCAGGGCGAGCCGGTCGCCGGGCTCGGCGGCCAGTTCGTCCTGGAGGAGGTTCGCGGTCTTCGCCACCCAATTGGCGAAGGTGGCGACGGAGAGTTCGACGCGCTCTCCGGTGGCGTCGTCGTAGTACGTCACCAGGGGGCGCGCCGGGTCCGCGGCGAGCGCGGATCGCAGCAGGTCGGCCGGGGTGCGATCGGTTGCGTTCACCCGGCCCAGCGTACGCGCCGGGGCGGGCCGCGGAAGCGGGGAGGGGCGGCCGGACGACTGGTGGATGCACCTTTTCGTGCGATTCAACGTCGACTGTCCGTCATCTTACGGATGGACAGTTAAGCCGTTTTATGCCCAACATGCCGTTATGCGTGCACTCCTTGCTTCCTCGATCGGCGTGGCCTGCACGGCCGCTCTCGCCCTCCCCCTCGCCGTCCCCGCAGGCGCCGCAGCCGGCTCCGCCCCCCGGAGCACGGCCGCCGCCCCCGCCGCGGCAGCACCCGGCGGCAGCACCCAGTCCCTGCCGCTGCGGCCGCTCGCGGGCAGCGACCGGGGCGCCACCACCCGGGGCCTGGCCCAGCGGGAGGTCCGTCCGTTCTCGATGGCCGGCGTCGTCTGGGACGAGGCCGGTTCGGAGCTCCACGGCCGCGCCCAGATCCGTACCCGCGACGCCCGCTCCGGCCAGTGGTCCGGCTGGCGGGACCTCGAGACGCACAACGACGCACCCGACGCCGGCTCCGGTGAACGCAGCCGCGGCGGCACCGCCCCGGTCTGGGTCGGCGACTCCGACGCCGTGCAAGCCCGCGTGCTGCCGGAGAGACCGGCCGACCGCGCGCCCGCCGCGCTTCCGGAGGGCCTCCGGCTGGAACTGGTCGACCCCGGACCGGCCCCCGCCGCCGGCGGCCACCGCGCCGCGGACGGCGACCTGACCGCCGCCGAGGCCGCCGCCTCGGCCGTCAACGCGGAGTTCGCCGAGATCGGCGCCACCGAGATCAAGGCGCAGCAGGAGGCCCCCGCCGGCCCGGAGGACGAGCGGGCCGGGGCCGCGGACGGCGTCGGCCCGCGCCCCGGAATCATGATCCGCCGGGGCTGGGGCGCCAACGAGAGCTGGCGCGAAAGCCAGTTCAGGTACACGAACACGGTCAGGGCGGCCTTCGTCCACCACAGCGCCACCGGCAACAACTACAGCTGCAAGCAGGCGCCCTCCGTCATTCGCGGTATCTACCGCTACCACACCCAGAGCCTGAAATGGCGCGACATCGGCTACAACTTCCTCGTCGACAAGTGCGGCCAGATCTACGAGGGCCGCGCCGGCGGGGTCGCCCGGGCCGTCATGGGCGCGCACACGCTCGGTTTCAACGAGAACAGCATGGGCATCGCCGTCCTCGGCACCTTCGGCAGCGCCACCCCGCCCAAGGACGCCCTCGACGGTGTGGCCAAACTGACCGCCTGGAAGCTCGGACTGTTCCGGGTGAACGCGAAGGGCAAGGTCACCATGGTGTCCGGCGGCAGCAACAAGTACGGCAAGGGCACCCGGGTGACGCTCAACGCCATCTCCGGGCACCGCGACGGATTCGCCACCGAATGCCCCGGAGCCAAGCTCTACGGCAGCCTGTGGAAGGTCCGCAGCACCGCCGGGCGGCTCCAGGGCCGCTGACCGGGCCGCCGCCGGTCCGCCCGGCCGGGTTCCGGCGTCCTGCCGACCGGGGTCGGCGGTCTGCATACACTGGCCGCCGACCACCGCCGGCCCGGCAGGAAGCAGAGTAAACAACGGTGACTGAAGCGATCCTCCTGGTCGGGGGCAAGGGCACCCGGCTGCGCCCGCTCACGGTGCACACGCCCAAGCCCATGGTGCCGGCGGCCGGTGTCCCGTTCCTCAGCCACCAGCTCGCCCGGGCCCGCGCGGCCGGTGTGGAGCACATCGTGCTCGCGACGTCGTATCTGGCCGAGGTCTTCGAGCCGTACTTCGGTGACGGCTCGGACCTCGGCCTCCATCTGGAGTACGTCACCGAGCAGGAGCCGCTCGGCACCGGCGGCGCCATCCGCAACGTCGCCTCCCGGCTGCGCTCCGGCCCGGACGAGCCCGTGCTGATCTTCAACGGCGACATCCTCACCGGCCTCGACATCCGGGCCCTGGTCGACACCCACACCGGCTCCGGCGCCGATGTCTCCCTGCACCTCACCCGGGTCGACGACCCGCGCGCCTACGGTCTCGTGCCGACGGACGCCGACGGGCGCGTCACGGCCTTCCTGGAGAAGCCGCAGACTCCCGAGGAGATCGTCACCGACCAGATCAACGCGGGCGCGTACGTCTTCAACCGCTCCGTGATCGACTCCATCCCCGCGGGCCGCCCCGTCTCCGTCGAACGCGAGACCTTCCCCGGGCTGCTCGCCGCCGGGGCACACCTCCAGGGCATGGTCGACTCCACGTACTGGCTCGACCTCGGCACCCCGCAGGCCTTCGTCCGCGGCTCCGCCGACCTCGTCCTCGGCCGCGCCCCGTCGCCCGCCGTGCCCGGCCGCTGCGGCGACCGGCTGGTGCTGCCCGGGGCGGACGTCGCCGCGGACGCGAAGCTCACCGGCGGCACCGTCGTCGGCGCGGGCGCCACGGTGGGCGCCGGAGCCCGGGTCGACGGCAGCACGGTCCTGGACGGCGCGGTCGTCGAGCCCGGCGCCCGCGTGCACGACTCGCTGATCGGCGCGGGGGCCCGGGTGGGCGCCCGTACGGTGCTGGAGGGCGCGGTCGTCGGCGACGGCGCGGAGGTCGGCGCCGACAACGAACTGCGGGACGGTGTCCGCGTGTGGTGCGCGGCCCGGATCCCGGCCGGGGCCGTGCGCTTCTCGTCGGACCAGTAGCGGGAACCGGACGGAGGACCGGACCGGCGGCGCGTCCCGCGCGGAGCGGGCGGCCGTGTCCGTACGGGGTGAGACCGGCGGCTTCCGTACGGGGGCGGGCTGCGGGTGTCCCGCTGGTGTCCCGCTGCCGGTGTGGGGGCGGCGGGTGGCGGGTGACGGGGTGACGGGGTGACCGGTCGGCGAGAGGGCGGGACGGCGGGTTGGCGGGACGGCGGGGTGGCCGGACGGACGCCCGCCCGGCGGCCGGGGGCCGCGCTGTCGGAGCGGACCCCTAGTCTCGTAGAGCACACCGCTCTCGTGGAACGCACCACGCCGATCAGGACGGACGACCCGTTGGACCCCAGCACCGCCGCGCCGGAGCGC